>JAADIA010000029.1 GCA_013151555.1 Nitrospirota bacterium
TGGATAAAATTATTATTACCGGAGGGCAGCAGTTAAGAGGCACGGTGAAACTCAGCGGTGCCAAGAATGCTGCTCTGCCCATTATGGCGGCGGCTTTATTGACGGAAGGCAAGTCGGTAATTAAGGGGGTTCCTTTACTTAAAGACGTAGAAACGATGGCTGAAATCTTGAACGTCCTGGGAGCCCGGGCGAACTTTTCGAATGGGCAGCTGACCATAGAAGCAGGAGGTCGCCTTGACCCTTTAGCTCCCTACGAATTAGTGCGGACTATGCGAGCGAGCATCTGTGTTTTGGGCCCGCTTCTGGCCCGTTTAGGGAAAGCCAAAGTGGCTCATCCCGGAGGATGTGTCATCGGTCCCCGTCCGGTTGATTTGCATCTCAAAGGCTTACAAAAATTGGGAGCAAAGATAAAGATTGAGCATGGTTATATCGTGGCGGAGGCAAAAGGAGGCTTGAAAGGAAACGAAATCTATTTGGCCGGGACCTTTGGTTCCAGTGTCCTGGGAACGGCCAATGTGATGATGGCTGCTACTCTGGCTAAAGGTAAAACTATTATCGAAGGGGCTGCTTGTGAACCGGAGATAGTGGACTTAGCCAATTTCCTTAAGGGAATGGGAGCGAAAATTGAGGGAGCGGGAACTCATTGTCTCCGGATTGAGGGAGTGAAGAGTCTCCGGGAAGTAGAACATTCTTTAATTCCCGACCGGATTGAGGCGAGCACCCATTTGATAGGAGGAGCGATTACCGGGGGAGAGATAATTCTGGAAGGGGCCCGTTTTGAGCATCTTCAGGCAGTGATAGATAAGTTGGAAGAGACCGGAGTGGAGATAAGCCGGATAAAAGAGGGATTGCGGGTGAAAGGAACCGGGACTTTAAAAGCGGTTGATGTTACTACTTTACCTTACCCGGGGTTCCCTACTGATATTCAGGCTCAGATGACGGTCTTGTTAACAGTAGCCGAGGGAATCGGAGTAATTACTGAGAAGATATATCCGGATAGATTTATGCATATCAGCGAACTTCTCAGGATGGGGGCCCATATTTTGAAGGAAGGGCCGAGAGCTATTGTTAAGGGAGGGACTAAACTGAGCGGAGCTCCGGTTATGGCTTCGGACCTTCGAGCCAGCGCTGCTTTAATTTTAGCAGGTCTCGTAGCTGAGGGAGAAACGGAAGTCTCGCGAGTTTACCATCTCGACCGGGGTTATGAAAGGATAGAGGAAAAGCTTTCTAACCTGGGGGCAAAGATCAAGCGGGTTACAAGTTGAAGACTATAGACGATAGACTAAAGACCACGGACTATGGACTAAAAGATTCTTTTGGTTTTTGTCTAAAGTCTAAGGTCTCTAAGGTTTAAGTGGAAGGAAGGAAGAAAGAAGAATGCCGGTGATTAAGTCGTGGCAGGATAAAGCCGCTATAGAAAAAATCGTCAATAGATGTTCTGTCGATGAGATGGTGGATGAGACGGTGAGCAAGGTTGTGAAAGATGTTCGTCTGAACGGCAACCGGGCTGTCTTGAAGTATACCAGGAAGTTCGATAAAGTTTCTCTGGAAACGTCCCGGCTCAGAGTTTCCCGGAAAGAGATAAAAGAAGCATTCCGAAAGATGGATAAGGAATTGGTGCAGCTTATCGATTCCGTCCGGAAAAATATAGTAAAATTTCATAAACGGGAACTCCGGAAGTCCTGGACCTCGACGAAGGAAGGATTAACTCTGGGGCAAAGTTACCAACCTTTGAAAAGAGTAGGGGTTTATGTTCCGGGAGGGACGGCTCCCCTTCTCTCCAGTTTGCTTATGACGGTTGTTCCGGCGCGGGTAGCCGGGGTCCGGGATATAGTGATGACTTCCCCTCCGGGAAAGGAGGGAGATATTCATCCTTACCTCCTGGCAGCGGCTCATCTTCTCCAGGTAGATGAGGTCTACCGGATCGGAGGAGCGCAGGCGGTTGCTGCTTTGGCTCTGGGGACGGAGACTATCTCCCCGGTTGATAAAGTCATCGGGCCGGGAAACCGGTATGTTGTTTCTGCCATGAGGCAGGTTTTCGGTCGGGTAGGAGTGGGGGTGCTTCCCGGTCCCAGCGAAGTGGTTATTTTAGCCGATGGAGGAGCTAAAGCCTCTTTTGTTATTGCCGACCTCAAAGCTCAGGCCGAGCACGAAAAGGGTTTAGCGGTGCTTTTAACTACTTCTATGAAGTTAGCCGGGAAAGTGGCGGAAGAGGTTAAGGGCAGCTATATTATCGTTACTAAAAGCAAGGAAGAAGCGGTGCGGATTATCAATAGAATCGCTCCGGAGCATCTGGAGATTATGGTCAAGAATCCCCGGGGAGTTATCAATAAAGTTACCGGTAGTGGCACTATTTTCCTGGGGCCCTATACGCCTACGGCTGTCGGTGATTATGTTGCCGGGCCCAGCCATGTCCTGCCGACCGGGGGGACGGCTCGATTCTCTTCCGGCCTTTCCGTAGATGACTTCCGGAGAAGGTCGAACGTTATCTCTTATAACCGGGAACAGTTAAAGAAAGTTATAAAACCTGTTGCCCGGCTGGCGGAAATAGAGGGTATGCAAGCTCATGCGGACTCTGTTAAGATTCGGATAAGCAGGAGGTAAAGATTATGCGCAAGAGAGAAGCAAAAGTAGAAAGAGTTACCAAAGAGACGGAAATAAAGTTAAGGCTTGTCCTGGATGGGACCGGGCAGTATAAGATAAAAACGGGAATTCCTTTCCTGGACCATATGCTTTCTCTCTTTACCAGGCATGGATTATTCGATTTGGAAATAGAAGCTAAAGGCGACCTGGAAGTGGATATCCATCATACTAATGAGGATGTGGGGATATGTTTAGGGGAAGCTCTGAAAAAGGCTTTGGGGGATAAAAGGGGCATCAAGAGGTTTGGCTTTGCCTGTATTCCGATGGATGAGTCCTTGGGCCGGGTGGTCCTGGATATTAGCGGGAGGCCTTCTTTGCACATAAAGTCGCAGGAAATATCCTTGCGATCTTTAAAGGAAGAAAAAGGATACATTTTTGAAGATGCTAAACAGTTTCTGTTGGCTTTTATAACTAGCAGCGGTATAAATATGCATATTGATATTTTTCAGGGCGACGATGCCCATCATGTTTTGGAGGCTATCTTCAAATCTTTGGGGAAGGCTTTGGATGAAGCGACTCGACTTGACGAACGGATAAGAGGTATCCCCTCTACAAAGGGTGCGCTTTAAATGCTGATTATTCCAGCCATTGATATCCGGAATGGGCGCGTGGTCAGATTAATCCAGGGAGACTTTGAGCAGGAAACGGTTTATGATGATGACCCTGTTGGAGTTGCCCGAAAATGGGAAAGCGAAGGAGCCGAACTTATCCATATTGTTGATCTGGATGGAGCCCGGGAAGGAAGACCGGAAAACCTGAAATTAGTGGAAGATATAGCCAGGGAAATTTCCATACCGGTTGAGCTGGGTGGAGGAGTGAGGAATTTAAGAACCATTGAAAGTATCCTGGACAAGGGAATAGAACGTGTTATTCTGGGAACGGAGGCGGTCGAATCCCCGGAGATAATCAAGGAAGCCTGCCGGGAATTCGGAGAGAGGATTGTCGTCGGAATTGATGCTAAAGATGGCCTGGTAGTGGTAAGGGGTTGGGTTTCTTCGACCTCCAGAAAGGCTGTCGATTTGGCGGAAGAGATGGAAGGGGCGGGAGTGAGAACTATTATCTTTACCGATATAAAGCGCGATGGGATGTTGAGTGGTCCGAATCTGGAAAGTTTAAAAGAGATGCTAAAAGCAATTACTATTCCCCTCATTGCTTCCGGCGGGATTTCCCGCTTAGAAGATATTAACAGCATTAAGAGCCTGAGGGACGAAAAACTCCAGGGAGTAATCGTCGGGAAAGCTCTTTATGACGGACGAGTTAATCTTCGGGAAGCTATAACTGTTTCTGAGGCCGGATAGATGCTAAAAGCAGGAGTGATAATTCCTATCTACAATGAAGAAAAAACGATATTTTCTTTGGTTAAAAACCTCCTTACTTTATCTGCCGGCGGGCAGGGAGTGGTGGAAGAAGTAGTCATCATAGATGACGGCTCTACCGATAATACCTGTAAGGAAGCCAGAAAAGCAGGTGCCCAGGTTATTTCTCACCGGGAAAACAAAGGGAAAGGGGAGGCTTTAAAGACCGGTTTCCGGTATGCTCTTCAGAAGGGATTTGAAGTGGTTATTACCATGGATGGCGATGAGCAACATGATTGGAAAGAGATTCCCGCTTTCCTGGAGAAGGCTCAGGAGAATCAGGCTGATATCATTATTGGTAACCGTATGGGGAATGTTAAGAGTATGCCTTTCCTTCGTCTCTGGACTAACCGGGTTACTTCCTGGGTAATTTCTGCTGTAGCTCGTCAGAAAATTGATGATAGCCAGTCGGGTTATCGACTTATAAGGAAGGAAGTTCTCCAGAACGTTGACTTGGTAACCTCGAACTTCGATACGGAATCGGAGATGCTGATTAAAGCCGTCCAGCATGGTTATCGGATTTCTTCTCTCCCGATAAAGACTATCTATAAAGATAAGTTTACCAGCAAGATAAAACCGATTAAGGATACTATTAGATTTATTAAATTGGTTTTCAAATTCTGGTTTTTTAAAAAAATAGAAGCCAGAAGTCAGAAGACAGAAAGCAGATAACGGAAGTCGGATTTTTTCTGTCATCTGTTCTCTGTTATCCGGGCTCTGTTCTTGGGAGCATTTATGGGATTCGAAGAAGAACGGAAGCGGATGGTCGAAATTCAGCTCCGGGGAAGGAACATTAAAGACGAAAAGGTTCTGAGGGCTATGGAAAGAGTTCCCCGGCATAAATTCGTAGAGAAAGATTGCCAGAAGGATGCTTATGCTGACCGGCCTTTACCTATTGGAGAAGGGCAAACTATCTCTCAGCCTTATATGGTGGCTTTAATGACCCAATGTCTGGAATTGAAAGGAAACGAGAAGGTACTCGAGATAGGAACCGGTTCCGGTTATCAGGCAGCTATTCTGGCTGAGTTAGCTAAGGAAGTTTATAGTGTAGAGAGAACTGAGAGTCTCAGCCGGAGAGCAACGAAAAATCTTCAGGAACTGGGTTATACTAATATAAAACTTAAAATTGGTGATGGAACTAAGGGTTGGGAAGAACATGCTCCTTACGAGAGCATCATGGTGACTGCCGGCTCCCCGGACATTCCTCAAGTCCTGGTTGAACAACTATCCGAGGGAGGGCAGATGGTCATCCCGGTAGGAGGTAGCTATTCTCAAGAGTTAGTGGTACTCAGAAAGCGAAAAGGTAAAGTAGAGAAGAAGGATATCTGCGGCTGTGTATTTGTTCCCCTTATTGGTGAATTTGGATGGAAGGAATAACCTCTAATATAATATCTGCTTTACAGGGTATTCCCAAAGAGTTGACCGTTGTCCTTATCTCGACCTTGCCCATATCGGAGTTGAGAGGAGCTATTCCCTGGGCGGTATTGGGAATGAATATGCCCTTAGGCAAGGTCTATCTTTTAGCTGTGATTGGCAATCTGATACCGGTTATTCCATTGCTGCTTCTGCTGAACGGTCTTACTGAATGGCTGGGTCGCTTCTCTTTTTTTAAGCGTCCTCTTGACTGGTGGTTCTCCCGGGTGGAACGGCGGGGAGGAATAGTGGAAAAGTATGGAGCTATAGGCTTAACCCTATTTGTAGCTATCCCTCTTCCGATCACCGGAGCCTGGACAGGGTGTGCTGCAGCTATGCTTTTTAAAAAGAAGTTTCGTTATGCCTTTCCCGCTATTGTCTGTGGAGTGCTTTTATCCGGAGCTGTGGTGAGCTTTTTGACCTGGTTGGTAAAAGCAGGAATTATGGAAAGTGGAGGACTTTTTCTTAAATCCTTAAACCGGTAACCCGTAACGCATAACGCATATCCATACAGGATGTAGCGCATCTGCCGAGGCGGAGCGTTAACAATGAAGTATTATATTGAAAAATTCGGGGTGTAGCGCAGCTTGGTTAGCGCGCTTCGTTCGGGACGAAGAGGTCGGCGGTTCGAATCCGCCCACCCCGATTCTTAGCTGACCTCAGGGGATGGTAAGGGGAAGGTCCCCTTACGCCTGGGGGGTTATCAGCGAACAAAGTGAGCGCCCTAGGGGGGCTTGCCCCCCTGTGGGGGAGCCGAAGGCGACAGGTTGGCGGTTCGAAAAAGGGGACAGGCTACTTTAATTCTTTTTATTAAAAAGGACTAATCTGTGCCAAGAATTGCACGAGGTTTAACTGACGGTTTTATTTACCATGTGCTTAACCGGGGAAACGGTAAACAGGAGATTTTCCATAAAGATCAGGATTACAAAGGCTTTGTTGAATTAATAGAAGAGGCGAAGAGCCGGTATTCTGTAAAGATTTTGGCGTATTGTTTAATGCCAAATCACTTCCATCTGGTCGTGATGCCCATTCAGGCTGAAGAATTAAGCAAATATATGCAATGGTTAATGACCAGTCATGTGCGGCGGTATCATACCTGTTATGGAACCAGTGGTCATGTATGGCAGGGGCGCTTTAAGAGTTTTATGATTCAAGAAGACCGTCATTTGTTAACGGTTCTGAGGTATGTTGAAGGCAATCCGGTAAGAGCTAATCTGGTTAAATCAGCTAAAGATTGGATGTGGTCTTCTAATAGAGAATCAGTCGGCAAAAATCTTCACTTTTTGATTGATAAACTCTCAATAGAATTACCTCAGGATTGGGGTCGATATATAGATGAGCCTTTAACCGCAAATGAACTCGCGAAGTTATCTGAGAGTACGAATCGTGGATCTCCCTATGGAACACCAATATGGCAGATGAAGGTGAGTAAGGATCTGGGATTAGAATCTACTCTCAGGCCAAGAGGAAGGCCAAGGAAAAGAATTGGAAAGGAATAAAAAAAGTAGCCTGTCCCCTTTATTGCAGATTGGGGTTATTGGGTCGGGGGATTGTTCTCCGGAAGTAGGTAGGATTGCTGAAGAGGTGGGGGAGGGAATTGCCGGGGCTGGGGCAGTTCTTGTCTGCGGGGGGTTGGGAGGAGTTATGGAAGCGGCTGCCCGGGGAGCCAAGAAAGCCGGTGGTTATACCATAGGAATCCTCCCTGGATTTAGTCGGGAAGAAGCTAATAAATATATAGATTTCTCTATCGTTACCGGACTGAGTCTGGCTCGCAATGTGCTTGTAGTCCGGTCTTCAGATGCCCTGATTGCCGTTGAGGGCAGGTTTGGAACTTTATCCGAGATAGCTATTGCTTTACAGAGCGGTGTGCCTGTGGTTGGGATAGGCACCTGGGAATTGAAGAAGCGGGGAAAGAAGATAGAGGAAATAAAGAGAGCGCAAACCTCTGAGGAAGCAGTAAGAAAAGCTGTTGAAGCTGCTCGGGAGAGGGTGAGAAATGGAAGATAAGGATTTTGGAAAAAAGGAAGAAGAAGAAGAAATAGAAGAGCATAAACAAGAACCGTCCGGCGTTTCCGAAGGAAAAGAAATTGCTCTTCAGAGGGAGACAACCTGCCTGAACTGTGGAGTTGTCTTCGACCAGGAAAAGGTCTTTTGTCCTCAATGCGGTTTAAAGGCCGGGGGGGCGGAATATCTTCCTACCAATACTTTTATCTCTCCCGTGGAGCGAGCTGCACGAGGGGTAGGGATTCTTCCTTTAATTAGCCTCCTCCTGGGTATCCTGGGACCGTTCTTCCTGGGTATCGGTTGGATATTAGCTATCGTCCTGGGGATGATGTCCTTATCGACTATTAAGAAAAGGGGCGGATTTCCCCGGGACCGGAAGATGGCCATGGGGGGAGTTATTCTGGGTTTTGTCTGGCCGCTGATAATCGGTTCGGTTGTCCTGATTTTTTTCTATCGCTCAGTTAGCCAGAGGAGAATATCCCGTAACGAAGCTTCAGCTATTAGCGACTTGAAGAATATCGCTCTCACCGAAAGATTTGCTAAATCCGGGTTTTTCTTTGACCGGGATAATGATGGAAAGAGCGAATATGTAGACCTCGCCAGTTTGGCTAAAGTTAGTTTTCGTTATTTTGATTCCCGGTTGTCCTCCGGTGAGAAAAATGGTTACTTATTCAGAATTGACCGGGCAACCGAAGAAAGTTTCTCAGCTGTGGCTATCCCTCTTACTTACGGGATAACGGGAAGAAGAACTTTTTTCATTGACCAGAGTGGTATCTTGCGGGGGGGGGATATCAGAGGTAAAGGGAGCGAGGAAGGGGAGCAAAGATTGTCTAAAATATCTCCTCAGTCGGTATTCAATGAATTTGACAACGAGATTGCCGGTGACCTTCTTCAAAAAGCTAAGCAGGAGGCTAAAAAACGAAATTTTGATAGGGCGAGGAAAATACTGGAGGAGATAAGGAACAATTATTACCTTTCTTCCGCTTCCAAAGAAGTGAATTCTGTAATTGGGGATATAACTGCTTATATGGCTGGGGATGAGGCTAAGAAGCGTTCCCAAAAGGCTAAGATGTTGATAAACGAGGGGAAATATTCTGAAGCTTTAGTTTTACTGAGAGCAACGGAGAAAGACTATCCGGGAACTTTTCTTATGTCTGAGATAAAAGCAGAGATAGAAAAGGCAGAAAAAAGGCTGGCTGAGAGGAAGGAAAAAGAGGCTAAAGAACTTTTTTCTCAGGGACAAGCTTTTGAGGTGGAAGGCAAGTACGAAGAGGCTCTGAAGAACTATGAGAGAATCAACCAGGAGTTTAAATCTACATCTTACTTTAAGAAAACAATTCCTCTTCTGGGTTCGGTCAGAAAAAAGATAGAGGAGAGAAAAGCGGAAGCTTTGTTTGCCCAGTTGAATGGTTTGAAACCGGAAAAAGACTGGGCTGAAATCTTAAGGATTGTCAGCCTTTTGAAGACAGGCTATGCGGGGACCGATTTAGTTAAGGGTCGTCAGTCTATTCTGGCTGCTCTTCAGTCCCGGTCCAAAGGGCAAGATTATAAGAATAAAGGTTTGGAGGAATTGAAAAAGCAAGATTATCAAGCGGCCCAGCAGGACCTGGAGAATGCTTTACGGGCAGATAGTAGCCTGAGGGAAGAACTAAAAATCCCTCTTCAAGTCTGTTATCTAAAACTGGGGGATAAATATTTTCAGGAGAAAAATTACGAGAAAGCGGTATCCGATTATGAGAATTATCTTAAGTTGAATCCGGCTAAGGTTGCTCTGGAAAGTGATAAATATAATGAGGCTTACTATCAGTTAGGGAAGTTAGCGTATGATAAGGGAAATCTGGAAAAGGCAAAAGAGAGTTTACTTAAAGCACGCTATGCTTTTCCGAAGAGAGCGGAAATTTATTATTTGCTGGGGAGCATCCTGGCCAGACAGAAAGATTATGTGGGAGCTCTTGGCTATTTAAACATAGCTCTTAAGCTGGAAAGAAATAATCAAAAGTTCCTCTATAAGAGAGGACTTGTCTGGTTGGCCGTAGCTGAGCAATTGGAGGGTGAGGTATCCGGACTTTTAGAGAAAAAGGATAAATCGTTAAAGAGAGGCAGAAGTTTCGTTGATACTGTAGCTGCCATGATAAATGAGGCGGAGGTTAAAAGTATCCAGTTGGAGCTTCAGGCCCGGCCAAGAATATTAGCGGGCAAGAAAGAGTTGACTCCCCAACAGATAAAGGGGAGGCTGTTAGCATCCTCGGAGAGGGAGAAACATTTGGCTAAGATGAGAGCTGAAACGGCTAAACTGGAAAGCAATCTTCGGCAGAATGAGTCCCGGCAGGTTGAGATAATCGCTAAGTTGAGAGGGGCTTATGAGAGTATGGACAGAGGAAGGAACGATTTAGAGCGATCGGCTATCCAGAAAAGTGGAGATAGTGATTACCGAGAGCTGATCAATCTTTTGAGGAGAAAAGAACAATTATTTAGTCAAGGGAAAAACAAACTGGAGTTGGGCCTGAATCAGGAAAACAAGTTTGTTGAGGAAAGGGCCTTCTCCGCTTTGCAATCGGCTCTCCGTGCTTTTAAAGGTGGAAAATCACTCTCCCGGGCCGCGAAGGAAACAAGGACGATTTATGATTCTTTGTTTATGTCTCAATTAGAAAGTAATCTAAGGGAAGGCCGGGAACTGTTAAAAAAAGCCGATGCTATAGACCTTCGTGTGGATAAATATCTTACCACAAAAGCGGTTCAATGAGATACGGATTGTTTTCAGATGTCCATGGAAACCTGGAAGCTCTCCAGGCAGTGCTCGGTGTTCTGAAGAGGGAGGATGTTGATAATTATATCTGTCTTGGTGATATCATTGGCTATGGAGCCAGTCCTCGGGAATGTATCAAGCTGATTAAAGACTTAAACCCTATTGTTATAGCCGGAAATCATGATTATGCTGCTGTTCATCTAACTGATATAAGCTATTTCAATACTTATGCTAAAGAAGTTATCCTCTGGACTCAAAATCAGCTTCAAGATGAGGATAGGGAGTACCTGACCGGCCTGAAACTTGTTCATAATTTACCGGACTTCACCCTTGTTCATGCGACGCTTAGAAGGCCGGAAAAATGGAACTACATATTCTCTACTTACGATGCTCAGCAGAATTTTCAGATGCTTACCACTTCGCTTCTCTTCATTGGGCATTCTCATGTCCCCATTATCTTTGAAGAGAATACTCCCTGCCGCTATTATTTTAAAGAAACCGTTAAGTTTGAAGAAGGCCGGAAGTATATTATCAACATTGGAAGTGTCGGACAACCGAGAGATGGAGATCCCCGGGCATCTTTTGCTCTTTATGATACGGAATCCCGTATCATTCAAATAAAGAGGGTGGAATATGACGTTACCGGGGCAATGAGGAAGATAGCCGAGGCCGGTCTCTCAAAGGTTCTGGCTTGGCGTTTGAGTCGAGGAGAATGAAGAACTTTATCAAATATTGGTTGCCGTTAGTCGTGCTGGCTGTTCTTATATACATTGGTTCCGCTGTCTCGAAGTTGCC
>JAADIA010000062.1 GCA_013151555.1 Nitrospirota bacterium
TCCTTCCAAACATGTCAAGTGTTTTATCAACCATTTCACTAACTTCTTTAGTTTTAGATACATCCGTCTTGGAAACCAACGTTTGTCTTCCCAAAGATTCTATCTCCTTAGCTGTTGCTTCCGCCCTTTCCCGGTTCACATCGGAAACAACTACATCGGCTCCTTCCCTCGCCAAAGTCAGGGAAATAGCTTTGCCTATACCCTGAGCTGCTCCTGTTACCAGAGCAACTTTGTTTTCCAAAAGCATGAGCATCAACCTCCTCTTCATTTACAAGTTTTTAGCGAAAATATAAACCCCAGGTGCACAAGATATAAAAATTACAAGTTCCAAATTATAAAATTACCGCTGAGAACACCGAGATCGCTGAGAAAATGAGAATCATATTTAAAAAAATAATCTCTGCGGGCTCTGCGGTGAAAGATCAAGGGACAGTATTTGCCCGGGTTAATTCGGGGTCGCGAAGTTTTCTTGCTTGCACACCGCTTCCCCTGCCTCTCTCAGGCTCTTTTCATCCCCTACATTATAGATAATCGCTGTTTTGTCAATCCTTTTCATTAATCCCGTTAAGACTTTCCCGGGACCGACTTCCAGAAAAAATTTTAGGCCCTTGTCTCTCATCCTTCTTATAGACTCTTCCCAGCGCACGGGATTACTCACCTGGGATACCAAAGCCTCCTTTATCCGGGAAGGTTCTTGAAGAAAATCTCCTTTCACATTAGCTATGAAGGGAATCTCCGGTACTTGCATTGGCACGGCATCTATCTCCCGGGCCAACTTCTCGGCAGCAGGCTTCATCAAAGAAGAATGAAAAGGACCGCTTACCGCTAAGCTTACCACCCTTCTCGCCCCAAATTCTTTCGCTTTCTTTCCCGCTAGTTCCAGGGCATCTCGACTGCCGGAAATGACAATCTGTCCCGGACAGTTAAGATTAGCTATCTGAACAACTCCCCGGTCCCGGCTCTCTCTACAAATTCTCTCCCCTTCTTCCCGACTTAACCCGATAAGAGCCGTCATCCCGCCGGGATTTTCCCGGGAAGCTTCTTTCATAAACTGCCCTCGTTGAGAAACCAGCTTCAGGGCTTGAGCAAATCCCAGAGACCCGGTGGCTACAAGAGCCGTATATTCTCCCAAACTATGGCCGGCTACAGCTTCAATTTGAAACCCAAGATCTGAAATTCGAGGTTTTAATACTTCCAGACAAGCGACACTGACTGTCAGAACCGCCGGCTGGGCATTCTCAGTCAGGTCAAGTTCCTCCCCGGGTCCCTGGAAACAAAGTTGTTTTGTCAAATCGAAGCCGAGAATGCTGTTTGCCTGCTCAAAGATGTTCCGGGCAACAGGATAACCTTGATATAAATCCTCCCCCATCCCTACATATTGCGACCCCTGACCGGGAAACAACAAAGCAATCTTCGCCATCTTTCCCCTCTTAAAAACAAAAAAACTTTAACCACAGATTGCCCAGATTATCACAAGATTTTTCTTATAATTTTCTAAATGTTTTATTATTCTCTCGTGTAAATCTTGTGTAATCTCGTGGTTTATATTTTTAACTTTGCATTTCTAATTGGTTTTTCACCATTTTATAACACACGCACCCCAGGTAAGACCGCCGCCAAAGGCATCAAGAACGATGATGTTTCCTTCCTTAATTCTCCCCTCTCGCACAGCTTCATCAAGAGCTATGGCAATACTGGCTGAAGAAGTATTCCCATATTTATGAACATTGATGTAAACTTTAGAGAGAGGAATGCCTGCTTTCTCCGCCGCAGCTTGGATAATCCTGATATTAGCCTGATGAGGAATGAGAAGGCTTATGTCCTCTATGGATAAACAGCTCCGGGAAAGAGCCTCTTCAACGGCTCTGGTCAAGACCCTCACCGCTATCTTAAATAGTTCATTGCCCCTCATCTTGATATAGTGAAGCTTCTTATTTACGGTTTCGCAAGTAGGGGGCTGCCTTGATCCCCCGGCAGGAACTTTCAAAAAGTCTCCCGCTCCTCCGTCCGCTCCCAAATAAAAGGAGAGGATACCCTTGCTTTCTTCAGTCGGTCTCAGAACTACCGCTCCGGCTCCATCTCCCAGGAGAACACAAGTATTCCTATCCGTCCAATCAGTGATTTTTGAGAGGGTTTCCGCCCCGATTAGTAAGACTGTATCATAAGTGCCGTTTCTGATAAATTGGTCAGCGATAGAAAGTCCATAGACAAATCCCGAACAAGCAGCAGAGATATCGAAAGCAGCTGCTTTTTTAGCTCCTATTCTATCCTGCACCAAACAGGCCGTAGAAGGGAAAGCCATATCAGGGGTAACAGTAGCTATAAGGACGAGATCTATCTCCGAGGGACTAACCCCGGCAGCTTTCAGGGCCCGTTCAGCTGCTTTCAAGGCCAAATCCGAAGTAGCCGTCTCTTCGCCAACGATCCTTCGTTCTTTTATCCCCGTTCTGGTCATAATCCATTCATCGCTGGTATTAACCATCTTCTCTAAGTCTAAGTTGGTAAGAACCTTATCCGGGACGAAAGACCCTGTTCCCACTATCATTGTTGATCTGGACATTTCTTTACTCCGCTATTGCCTTCCCGATATGTTCGTTGACCCGATGTTTAACAAATTCCGAAGCCACTTTAATCGCATTCTTAATAGCTTTAGGTGAAGAACTTCCATGAGAGATAATACAAACCCCCTCCACGCCTAAAAGCGGGGCTCCCCCTCTCTCGGCATAATCCACTTTTTTCTGAAAATCCCGATAGGCCTTCTTGCTAAGAAGGACACCCAGTTTTGTCCAGAAACTTCTCTTTAATTCTTGCCGCAGAGAACTTTCCAAGGTTTCGGCTAAACTCTCACAAGCTTTCAAGACAACATTTCCGATAAAACCATCGCAGACAATGACTTCTACCCGACCGCTGAAGATGTCCCTTCCCTCTATATTTCCGGCAAAGTTAAGAGAAGAATCTTTAAGCAACCGGTAAACTTCCTTGGTAAGCTCGTTTCCTTTCGATTTCTCATGCCCGATGCTCAACAAACCCACCTGAGGTTTAGCCTTACCCAGAATGTGTTCAGCATAAATACTTCCCATAACGGCAAATTGATATAGATTCCGCGGCCGGGAATCAACATTCGCTCCGGCATCAAGGAGAACTGAAGGGTCCGTAGGCGTAGGCATCAAGGTAGCAATAGCCGCCCGGTCTACCCCCGGAATAGTGGACAGGTAGATCTTGGCTGCAGCAACGGTAGCTCCCGTATTTCCCGCACTAACTACAGCTTCTACTTTCCCTTTCCGGAGAAGCCCGATGGCCTTGACTATGGAAGAATCTTTCTTCCTTCTCATAGCACGGATAGGAGACTCATCCATTCCGATCACCTCACTGGCTTCTTCCAGGGAAATTTTCAGCTGTCCGGTTTCATGCTTGGCTAATTCTTTCTTAATTATAGCCTTATTGCCGACCAGGACAACCTCTAAATCCATCTCCTTGGCTGCCAGGACAGCTCCCTCTACATTGACCTGAGGGGCTTTATCTCCACCCATACCGTCAAGAGCGATTCTCATCCTTTTGTCTTTTCCATATCTTTAATCATTCTTCCCCCATAATAACCGCAGTGAGGACAAATCCGATGGGAGATTTTTGGCTGCCCGCAGTGAGAACACTTAGAAAGAGCGGGCTCCGAGAGTCTATCGTGTGTTCGCCTTTTATCTCTTCTCGATCGAGAAGTTTTTTTCTTCGGTAACGGCATTTTTACCTCCTTCTACACTAAGATTACTATAAGTAATTTAGAGCGGCACTTTTTTTGACGCTCTACTTAATTATGAGTCCTGCTCCTCGCTCTTTATTTAAGTAATTCTTTTAGCTTAGCCATGCGAAAATCGATTTGTTCGTTCCCACATTTACATTTTTCTTCGTTCAAATTGCGACCACAGTGAGGACAAAGTCCCCGACACTCCAAACGGCAAAGAGGTTTTAAGGGAAGGGTCAGGATAATAGATTCCCTTACCTCCTCCCGAATATCAACCATTCCCTCTCGGTAGTAGCTCACCAATAAATCTTCTTCTTTCAGCTCTCTTTCTCCCTCAATTTTAGAGGGCAAAGGGTAATAAATAAGGTCCAGTTGGGAAGAGAGACTATGCCGGCAGGGTTCCAAACAACGGCTGCAAACCAACTCCAGTTCCGTTTCCACTGTCCCCGAGAGGAGAACCTTATTCCCCTCCTTTGCCACCCTGACATCTATCTTCACCGGAGAGCGAAAGGATAACTTTTCTTCCTCTCTAAAGAAAGAATCGCCTTCCTCAGAAGATTGTAAATGCAAACCTTCAGGAGGAATATCCTCAACGATGACCTTCATCTTAACTTTTCCTTAAGCTTCTCCATTACCTGGGGGGGTACAAACTTATCCACCTCGGCGCCCAATTTAACCGTTTCTTTAATAATCCGGGAACTAAAATAAGAATAAGATTCATTTGTCATCATAAAGACAGTTTCAATATCCGGAACCAGGTTGCGGTTGGTAAGGGCCATCTGAAACTCAAATTCAAAGTCAGAGATAACTCTCAATCCTCTGACAATTACCCTTGCCCCCTGCCCTTTGACATAATTGACCAGGAGGCCGCCAAAATCATCTACCTCTACCCCGGACATAGTCCCGGTAACCGTCTTTAACATTTCCACTCTTTCTTCAACTGAGAAGAGAGGTTTCTTATCATAGCTGTGAGCCACAGCTATGATAAACCTATCAAAGAGAGAGGCACCTCTCTTAATTAGATCAATATGACCATAGGTTACCGGATCAAATGTTCCCGGATAGATAGCAATTCTCTTCATTTCCTCTTGCTAACCCTTTCCTTTTTTCACTACAGATTAACACAAGATTTTTTGTTGCTTTAACCGCAGAGATTACTTTCTCCCTAAATATAATTTTCAGTTTCTCAGCGAGCTCTGCGCCCTCGGCGGTTAAAGATTAATTTTGTATCATTTTCTCGTTTAAATCTTACGGTTCCATACTTTTATTTGAACAGTATTTATAAAAAGAGAGCGAAGTATCTCCATATTTCTCATTTCTAACTAATCCAAGTGTTCCTACCGCTTCCGGCAGAATCCTCTTCCAATAATGTTCAACTATTACTGTTCCCTCCTCATCCACTATCTGGCTACCGGCTAAACCTTCTAAGGTCTTTTCCGCCAGGTCACTCCCGTAAGGAGGATCTACAAAGACGAGACCGAACTTCCTCTCTTGTTGAGCAAGCCATCTTACTGCTTTAGCAACTTCCTCATGATAAATTTCCGCCCGCTCCCGGAAACCTAAAATATCCAGATTTTTCCCGATAACTCTTGCGCAGGCAGACCCTTTATCAACAAAAACAGCCCTCTTCGCCCCTCTACTTAAAGCTTCTATTCCTAAACTTCCCACTCCCGCAAACAGATCAAGTACTTCGTTATCTCTTATTTCCTCTCTCAGGATATTAAAGAGTGATTCTTTCACTCTATCTGCAGTAGGACGAACGGATTTCCCTTTTACAATGTTTAGCTTTCTTCCTTTAGCTTCCCCCCCCACGATTCTTAACATCACCGCCCGCCACTATAACAAAGTTCAAAAATAAAGTCAATACAAAAACAGGATTCGATTAAGACGCTCACTTCGTTCGCTCTAAGAATTAAATGTTTTTACTTAATTTTTAACCCTCATCTTTCAAGATGAAAACAGCGCTTCCACAAACTCCCCTCGATCAAATTCAACTAAATCACCCAGAGTTTCTCCTGTCCCTATCAGCTTAACCGGAATATTCAGTTCATTCTCTATAGCTATTACCATCCCTCCCTTAGCCGTTCCATCCAATTTAGTAAGGATAATTCCGGTTACCTTAAGAGCTTCTTTAAACAACTTTGCCTGGGAAAGAGCATTCTGGCCCACAGTCGCATCCAGAACGAGAAGAGTTTCTTCCGGAGCCTCCTTCTTCTTCTTCCCGATGACCCTTTTTATCTTCCTTAACTCTTCCACAAGGTTTTTCTTGGTATGTAACCTGCCGGCAGTATCAATAAGAAGGATATCTATACCTCTCGCTTGAGCAGCACTCAAAGCATCATAGGCTACGGCAGCTGGATCAGAGCCATATTGATGTTTTATAATTTCGGCCCCTATTCTCTTTCCCCAAATATCCAACTGCTCTATAGAACCCGCGCGAAAGGTATCACTGGCAGCTAAAAGCACTTTTTTATTTTCCTCCCGGAACCGGGAGGCTAATTTGGCCAGAGAAGTGGTCTTACCCACTCCGTTAACTCCCACTACTAATATTACGCTGGGTGAAGACGCAGACAGGTTTATACTCCGCGGGCAATCAAGCAAAAGAGAGACAAGCTCCCTTTTCAGAAAAGGTTTGATATCCGCCGGCTCTTTTAGTCTTTCCTCCCTTATCTTCTCCAGAACTTTTGCCGTCGTCTTCATTCCTAAATCAGCCTGGATAAGAATAGCTTCTAACTCTTCAAGAACTTCAGAATTAATCTTCCCTCTAAATTTAAGTAAGTTTTCGAGTTTAGAAGATAAGTTCCGGCGAGTCTTGGAGAGGCTTCGCTTCAGTCTTTCAAAGATATATCCCATTCTTTTAACCCCCTAATACTTAGGTAGCTGGTGAGATCAAAATGGAGGGGGGTAATAGAGACATAGTTCCCATCTACGGCTTTAGTATCGGCTTCCTCATTCTCTTCCTCTCTGACAATCTCGCCGGTCAGCCAATAGTAAACGTTTCCCCTCGGATCTCTTCGCTTTTCAAAGGTATCCTTAAAACGGGATTTCCCCTGCCGGGAAATTTTCACTCCTTTGATTTCAGCGCAGGAAATCGCGGGGATATTTACATTTAGCAATATTCCCGGAGGCAAGCCTTTCTCTTTAACCTTAAGGCAAAGACCTTTGGTAAAAGCAGCAGCAAAGCTATAATCAGGATCCCTGCGAGTGCCCAGAGAGATAGCCAGAGAGGGAAACCCCAAAACAGTTCCTTCGGTAGCCGCCGATACCGTACCGGAGTAAATAATATCAATTCCCAAATTAGGGCCTAAGTTTATACCCGAGACAACAATATCGGGTGGTTCTTTAAAGATAACCAGAGCGCCCAGTTTGACGCAATCGGCAGGAGTGCCATTAACGGAATAACCATAAAAGGAACCATCCCGATAGATTTCTCTCACCCGTAACGGATTGGAAAGGGTAATGGCATGTCCGACAGCACTCTGTTCCGTTTCCGGCGCCACGATAGAAACTTGCCCGATTTTTTTCAACTCCTGATAGAGCGCATATATCCCCAGGGAGTTTATCCCATCATCATTGGTAAGAAGAATTTTCATTGGCCTCTCTTAGTCAATACCGATAGCAGGATTCTATCATTCTTTATTTACAAGGTCAACCATTTTCGTTTTCTTTACCTCAACCTTCTCCCCTTATTGCCGCCCCCAAACCTCAAATCCAAAAAACAGTTGACAGCCGAGAGTAAATATGGTAGAATTTCCTCAGTTATTCCAAGGAGGTAAAGAGCAATCAGATGGAAGAGAATATTCATATCTTAGTGGTTGATAGTCAACAGGATATGCGGGATGTACTCGCCGATATTCTTCAGGATGAAGGATACCGGGTAACAACGGTAGAGAATGGCTACGAGGCCCTGGAAAGAGTAAGGGCCATTTCTTTTAACATAGTTATTGTTGACATCAAGATGCCCGGACTAAGCGGCATGAAGCTCATCCGACAGTTAAGAGAGGTAGACTCGAAATTAACCATCATCATTATGACCGGGTACTCATCCCTGGAAACAGCCATAGAAGCCGGAAGAGCTGAGGTTTACGATTATATCACGAAGCCCTTCCAGGCAGAAGAGATGCTCCTGGCCATCAAGAGGGCGGTAAAAGAACAAGAAATCTTTACAGAAAATAAAAAACTGCTAAAGGAACTGGAAGAGGCAAAAAGAAACCTGAAAGAGAGTCAAGAACGTTTGTACCGCTCAGAGAAATCGGCTAATATTGGACGCCTGGCAGCCGGCGTCTCCCATGAGTTGAAAAATCTCTTAGGAATCATCAATGTCGTTGCCCATTGCCTGAAGAAGAAAGTAGACAAAGATGATGAGAAAGCCACTAAATATCTGAGAACCATAGAAAAGGAAGTAAACCACTCGAACCAACTTATCCTCAACCTGCTCAGTCTCTCCCGGCCCGCCGAAGGCGGTTTTGTATTGACCGATATCAATGAATTGCTAAAAGAAACCTTTTCCCTGATTGAACACCAGCTCTCGCTTCAGAATATCAAAGTTATTGCTGAATATGACCCTTCCCTACCCCAGATGCCGGTAGAAGCTAACCAGATGAAACAGGTATTCACAAACATCATCTTTAATGCTCAGGAAGCCATGCCTATGGGAGGAGAGTTACATATTGCCACTCGTTTCCAAGAAGTTCCTTTGGGATTAAACGGCTCATCCGTTGTAGAGATAAAATTCGAAGATACCGGTTACGGAATACCCGAGAAGAACCTGAAGAAAATATTCGATCCTTTCTTCAGCACCAGCGATAGAGAAGAAAAATCCGGATTGGGTCTTCCCATTAGCCAGGACATTATAAGACGACACGATGGTAATATTGAGGTAAAGAGCCAATTAAATGTCGGAACAACTTTTATAATAAAGTTGCCGGTGAAAAGAAAGATAGAGAAAAAGGTAATTCAGAAGGAAGAAGCTACTTTAGATATAGGGATGGAAGAAAAGATTCTCATTCTCATGAAAACTACACCGGGAGGAATGAAACCAGACGACATAGGAAAAATTTTAGGGGTGGATAGCAAACTCGTATCCGGAACGATGGAAAAGTTGGTGACGGAAGGAGTAGTCTTTAAAGAGGGAGAAAATTATCGAGCGGCTTCCGTTTATTCAACCTAGCCCGGTTACACTAATGATATTTCACAAATAATGCCGGCAGAGGAGAAAAGGTTTGAGCGAGAAGATAGCTGAAATCTTAGTGGTCGATGATGAAGTTAATATCCGAGAGCCTCTTGCAGATGCTCTCAAGGAGGAAGGTTATCAAGTAAGTACTGCCGAGGACGGGCAGCGGGCTGTAGAAGAAGTGAAGAAATCCAACTTTGATATGGCCATCGTCGATATACGCATGCCACTTGTTGGCGGATTAGAAGTGCTGCACTATATCAAAAACAATAAGCCGGAAACAATGACTATTATGATGACCGGCTATGCTTCCCTGGAAACAGCTGTAGATGCATTAAGGGAAGGAGCTTACGACTACCTGATCAAGCCTTTCAATATAGAGAAACTGCTCTCTGTGCTCAAACGAGGGCTTAGAGAACAGAAACTGACCAGGGAAAATGCTCGCTTAAACGATGAACTCAAGCAAACATATTTAGGAGTAATGACGAGCCTGGCTACAGCCATTGATGCTAAAAATCATCGTACCCAGCATCACTCACAGCAAGTAACTAAGTACACTCTTATCATCTCCGAAAAACTGCATCTGCCTCAAAAGGAAAAAGAAAAGATCGGGAGAGCCGCAAGCCTTCATGATATCGGCAAGATAGGCATTCCCGACCCCATTTTAACCAAACCGGGATCTTTAACCAATGAAGAATGGGCTCAGATTGAGCAACATCCTGCCCGGGGAGCAGAAATATTATCCCCTTTGGAATTCCTCAGCGAGGTCGTTCCTCTGATTCGTCACCATCATGAAAGATACCAGGGATCGGGCTATCCCGATGGATTGAAGGGAGAGAAAATATCTTTAGGGGCCCGGATCATCTCCGTAGCCGACGCCTTTGAAGCCATGGTCTCGGAACGCCCTTACCGAAGAGCCCTTAGCAAGGAAGAGGCCTTCTTAGAAATAGAGGCAGGCTTGGGCAACCAGTTCGATCCTAAAATTGGAGAACTCTTCATTAACACCGTCAAGAAAAATGGAAATGTTTGAAGATTAGGAAGTGAAATCCACCTTGGGTACTTCTTTAGCCTTATTCTCTATCTCAAAGTAAGGAACCGGCTTCGTCAAGCCTCTTATCCTAGCAAAAAAACCCCCAAAGAAAGTACGAATGTAAGCATTAAAGTTCCTGGCCGCCTCGTTGTAACGCATCCGCTGAACAGCAATACGGTTCTCCGTTCCTTCCAGTTGAGCTTGCAGGGATAAGAAATTCTCGCTGGCTTTCAGGTCCGGATAATTTTCGGTTACCAGAAGAAGCTTGGAGATAGCTCCCTCCATGCCTCGCGCCGCTTTAATCTTATCATCCCGGCTCCCGGCAGCAGCCCACTGGCTACGCAAGCGGGTGACCTCCGTGAACAGCCCTTTCTCATGGGCAGCATATCCCTTAACGGTATTGACCAGATTAGGAATAAGATCATAACGTCTCTGTAAGACGACATCAATCTGAGCCCACTGTTTATTAACTTCTTCATCGAGTATAACCACCCGATTATAGCCGGAAATGAACCAACTCCCTCCGATAATAATCAATAATACCAGAATCCCAATGAAAACCAAACAACCTTTTTTCATAATAGTATCTCCTTAATGAGCACATCATGATAGGTGCGAATTAACTCCGCCGCTTAAGGGGAAATTATCGCAGAGAATTTCCCCTTGTCTAAGCAAGTGAGTGTGCACATCGTCCGCCCAAGGCAGATAATAAGTGCGAATCAATTCTGTCGACCTTGCTAAAAATTATCGCAGAAAATTTCCCCTTGTTTAAGCAAGTGAGTAGCACATCTTTTAGCAAACGATAGCGAAGTTAAGTAATAGCTGAAATCTTATTACCAGCTACCTCCCGCGCCGCCACCGCCACTGAATCCTCCTCCGAAACCGCCGAAACCACCCCCGAACCCCCCGGTGCCCGCATGTCCTCCCCCCCAATATCCCGGTCTTCCCAAGAAGAGAAACCCGAAGAGACCCATCCTCGTTCCAAAGATGAAGATGAAAAAGAGAAGAGTAAGAATAGTGCTCAAGATTGAACGACCGGGGGAAGAAGAAACCGGAGGAAGCGATTGAGGTTTTCCCTTTACATCAAGCGTTACATTATATTCCTTAGCAATTCGAGACGCAACAACCCAGGTTCCCGCTAAAAGCCCTTTGCCGAACTCGCCTTTCTTGAAATAAGGAACCATTACTTTACGTCCTATCTCCGAAGCGATTATATCCGGCAGAACTCCCTCCAACCCATATCCCGTCTCTATTTTCCAGACTCTCTCTTGAGGAGAAACAAGGATCAGGACGCCATTATCTTTGCCCTTCTTCCCTATTCCCCAGCGTTCAAACAATTTCACGGCATACTGTTCTTTAGTCAAGGGGGCAACGGTAGGAACGGTAACCACGGAACCACGGCAATCTCCGCGGTAGTTTTCCTTTCCACTTCCTCGATGAGCGCCGTGAGCTTGGCCTTTTCAGAGGGAGAAATAACCTGAGCGGCATCGGTAACATAGCCTGTGGGCCTGGGGAACTTCGCTTCCGCAGCCAGGGCGGCTTGAGAGTAGTTTAAAGTTAAAAGTTGAAAGTTGAAAG
Organism: Nitrospirota bacterium; assembly: GCA_013151555.1. Classification (GTDB taxonomy): domain Bacteria; phylum NPL-UPA2; class NPL-UPA2; order NPL-UPA2; family JAADIA01; genus JAADIA01. The sequence goes on from JAADIA010000062.1 coordinate 11,518, forward strand.
TAAGAAGAAAAGCAAAAAAGAGCCAACCCTTTTTAACTTTTGACCTTACACCCCTGACTTTCAACCGTTTATCAACTTTAAACCTTAAACTTTTAACTTTAAGCTTTTTCTCCATCACAACTCATCCACAGCAATAGCCAACTTACGAATCTCTTCCAGATACCTCCCCAGGAAATCCTCAGCTTTCATCCCGCCAATCTTCTCATCACCTTGTTTATCTCTCAAGATGCTCAGGAAAACCTCCTCGTCAACCTTGAATTGGGAAGAGAGCTCTTTGACGACTTTTTCTTTTTCCCCGGGAACCTCTTTCTTCTTCAGACGGAGCATATTGCGGAAAGTAGGGATTAAAGAGGTGAAAGATTCAATGAGCAACGATTCCACTCCCTTTTTCCTCAAGCCGATTTCCAGATAGGCCTGACGCAACCTGATTAATTTACCCTTCAGCTGCTGCTCGCACTGAAGGCGGATATTGTTCCAGCTAATCTCTAAACCTTCCAGGACATCCTTCCCATAAATAAGAACATGGTTCTCTTTCATCTCTAAAAACTCTATGGGAAAGGTATCCGAAGAAGTCTCCATATGCTTGTCAGTGAGAAAGAGAGGCGCAATGATTCTCTTTTTCCTTCCCTTGGCCACTAATTTCAGGCTCTTCTTTAAATCAGAGAGCTCCAGCCTTTTGAAGACAAGGAGAAGATTAATATTCGACCTTCGGGGAAGGTAATCCCTTCCCGTAGCGCTTCCATAAACAATGATACTATCCAGATTATCGCCATGAAGCTTGAGCATCTCCCGGCAGTAAGGTTCAATTATCTTCGGCACTTCCACCGGCAACTTGTCCAGATTAATCAATTCAGTCAAGGTAAATCCTCCTCTCTCAGGATCTTGCTTATTTCAACCGGCAGTATTTATCCTCCGGGTTAAGGCAAGCTTAACATATGGGGAAAAGGGCGTCAAGCTCCTTCCCCGGAAAATCTTTCCCAGCCCCCGGCAAACTTTTTTCGGGAGATAATATCACCCGGAACAAACACAGAGAACAGTTGACGTAAACTTCTCCAAACAGTATAATTTAAGTAAAGCATAAACTAACAGGTCAAGAAAGGACTAAAAATAAATTACCGCTCTTCCTTAACTTGTATTTTTACGGGAAGAATACTGGAGAAACCCCAAGATGCCGAAGGATAAAATATGGCAGGTTGCTGCTGTCAATTCCGGATTAGAAAGACAACTGGCAGATGAGGCAGGAATATCTTTTCTCTTAGCCCGCCTGTTAATCAATCGAGGGATAAAAGACAGTCTCTCAGCTAAAACTTTTTTCTCTCCCCTCAATTAACTCAAATTCACGACCCTTTCCTGTTGAACGATATGACTCCTGCTGCAGAGAGGGTCCGGCAAGCTATTGACGGAAAGGAAAAGGTTCTCGTTTATGGCGACTATGATGTCGATGGGATTACCGGAACAACCCTTCTCGTCTCCGTTTTGAAAAAGCTGGGAAGTCAAGTTTCTTACTATATTCCCCATAGGATAAAAGATGGTTACGGATTAAATAAAAGAGCGATAGATAAAGCTTCTCAAGAGGGGATTAACCTAATCATTACCGTAGACTGCGGCATCACGGCCCTGGAAGAAATAGACTATATTCGCCATAGAGGAATGGAAATAATCGTTACCGACCATCATCAACCCGGGGAAAATTTGCCTCAGGCAGTGGCCATTATTAATCCGGTGAGAAAAGACTCTTCCTATCCTTTCCGGGAACTATCCGGGGTAGGAGTAGTTTTCAAGTTAGTCCAGGTTTTAGAGATGCAGAGCAAAAATTCTCACCTCTCCACCGATGTTTGGAAACATCTGGACCTGGTAGCTTTAGGCACTATAGCCGACGTAGTTCCCTTGACGGGAGAGAATAGAATTCTGGTTAAGTATGGCCTCCGGGAATTAAGTCAGACCCAAAAGCCGGGATTGCAGGCTTTACTGGAAGTAACCGGAATAGAAGGAAAACAAATTACCCCTACCCATGTGGGTTTTATCCTTGCTCCTCGCCTGAACGCAGGAGGAAGACTTGGTGAAGCAGAGAGAGGGGTAAAGCTGTTATTGGCAGAATCAAAGGAGGAAGCTTTCCCCCTGGCCCAGAGTTTAGACCGGGAAAATAAAAGGCGCCAGCAAATAGGAGGCCGGACGACAGAAGAGGGAATCTCCAAGGTAAAAGAAGAAGTTAATCTGGAATCAGAAAAAGTTATTGTCTTGGCCGACGAAGCCTGGCACCCGGGAATAATCGGGATTGTTGCCTCCCGGCTGGTAGAGAAATTCTATCGTCCGGTCATCTTAATTGCTCTCAATGAAGGTCATGGTAAAGGTTCAGCCCGGAGCATTGAATCTTTCCATCTCTTTCAGGCTTTAAGGGAATGTGAGGACCTCCTCGTTGCTCTGGGAGGACATAGCTTGGCAGCCGGATTGACCATAACCCAGGATAAGATCAAACATCTTCGGGAAAGGATGAACGAAATAGCTCATTCCCAGTTAAGTGAAGAGGATTTAACTCCTAAGGTGAAGATAGATTCCCAGCTTAGCTTGAAAGATATCGACTTGAAACTATTAGAAAGTCTTGACCGGCTCGGCCCCTTTGGAAAAGGTAATACTAAGCCTCTTTTTACCTCTGCCGGAGTCAATCTTCTCGATTCTCCTTACTTAGTTAAGAACAATCATCTTAAACTACGAGTCACTGAGGGAGGACCGGTACGGGAAGCTATTGGTTTTAAAATGGGAGATAAACTTTCCCTCTTGACAGGAGAAAACACCGGAGTCGATCTGGCTTATTCTTTAGAGATAAATGAATGGAGAGGCGCTAAAACCATTCAGCTCCACCTAAAAGATATCAGGTTATCTTAACCATCCATCAAGTCATGAGTTGTTAGTGATTATTAGTGACCGGCTATGAGTCAGCTCGGTTCACTCACACATGATAGGGGGAGAGGTATTAACCTATGAATATCTCCGGTCGGCAGAGAAGTAAACTATCTTTCCCAAGAAGTCAAAAGTCGACCTGTCCTGAACTCCGAAAATTCAACTTTCTCTCGGCTTTTACGTTAATCGAACTTCTGGTAGTAATAGCAATTATCGGTATCTTAGCCGCAATGCTCTTGCCGGCATTATCCCGGGCCAGAGAAATGGCAAGAGCGGCAAGTTGTGTCTCAAACTTGAGACAAATCGGCATGGCTCTTTCAATATATGCTGACGATTATAATGGGTTATATCCTTATGCGGGTGGAACTATAGCCTGGAATGCAACGGATCCTACGGATGGAACTTATAGCTGGATGCAACAGCTTTATCCTTACCTTAAAAATAAAAAGGTCTATCAATGCCCCAATCGCCCCAATAATTCCGATTATAGTTATTTCTTAGGCACTCGAGCCGCTTGGGTAGCAGCCGGTTTCAAGCGTGCTTCAACCGACAGGCGACGTATTGTTTATCCGGCTGCTTTTGTATTAGCCGGTGATACCAGTCTGCCTTTTGCGAACATTGACGCGGATAAAGATGATTACACCAACTACTGCCTTGACCAACCGGTTCATAGTGGAGGACAAAACCTTCTCTTTGCCGATGGGCATGTGAAATATTACAAAAGTTACCAGGCAGACGAAATGACCTTCCGTTACGGTGAAATGAGCAGGTGGGAGTAGGAGGATGACCTTGAGCTGTACTCTGTTATGAGGAAGATGCAAAAGGGGTAATTACTTAAAGAGCCGGAGCGGATAGTTACCCTTCACCCCGGCTTTCAGATACTCGACTTTTTATTCTCTGCCTATATCTCGCTTAATTTTACGGGACGATTCTCCTCAACCGATTTCATTTCCGCCAGAGCTATGCGGACGGAATCACGCGCCGAGCAGGGAGAAATTCTTTCCATCGGCTTATCCTCAATAATACCCTTGAGCAGATAGTCTATTTCCCGGGAGTAACCATCGCCTGGCGATAACTCCGGGGTAAAACTCTTACCCTCATCCAGGTTAACTTTTATAGTCGGATGTTGCCGGGCATCGAAGACGATATTGCCCTTTTCAAACCCGGCCAGGTAAGTCATATTGAATCCAAAGCCTCCGTTCAGCGTCCAATTATCAAGGGCATTGACCACCGGACCCTCCGGATAGTAGTAGTTGGTAGAGATAATATCAATGCCGCTTCCTTCAATTACGTTCCTTCCCCGGGACGAAACACTCTCCGGAATACCCAGAAGAAAGTTGATAGTATCAACATCATGGATATGTTGGTCAAGGAGAGCGCCGCCTCCTTTATCTTTCTGAAGAAGCCAGTTATCCGCCGACCAGGTAGGGGTCTCCCCTCCCCGGAAGCAGAAAAGACTAATCAACCGGCCCATCTTACCGTTTTCTACATAATCTTTGAGCACTTCATATTCCGGCCAGAAGCGGAGGCACTGCCCAATCATCAGTTTTCTCCCCGTCCTTTCAGCCGCCTCGATCATGGAGTCGCACTCCTCAAGGCTACCAGCCATCGGTTTCTCACAAAGGACGTGCTTGCCTTCCTCCAAAGCCTTGGTAGTAAACCTTGCATGGAGGTAAGTGGGCAAACAGATGACTACCAGGTCTACATCTTTATCTGCGATCAATTCATTCGCTTTCTCATAAGAACGGATTCCCCGGAAGTCGAAGATATCCTTCTCCGTAGGGATATTACCTCCCCCGGAAAGATCGCCTTTTAATTTTCCGGAAACAGTATCCGCTACCGCTACGACCTTAACCTCCGGATGCTTCTGGTAATTCTCCAGATGCATCCGACCCATAAACCCCAAACCGATGATTCCCACTCTCACCACGGTCTTAACCTCTTATCTTCCTAATATAAGGTCCATACTCTTTGAAGTATTGTAAATCAAAGCTTCCGGATGATAGCGGTAGGGGAAAAGCTCGGCAATGGCATAGTCACTATAATCGATCTCCTCGAAGGCTTTGATTACTTCCGGCCAGTTAACATTTCCCTCCAGCAAATCAACGAAGCTCTTGAAGCTACCAATGTCCGTATTGAAATCCTTAAAGTGGACTTTCTTAATTCTCTTGCCCAGGATTCTTATCCATTGTTCCGGGTACCCCGTTCTCAGGGCATTGCCCACATCAAAATAAGCTCCCACATAGTCGCTTCCAATCTCATCAAGGAAATTTTTCATCTCCAAAGGACCTAAGAGAAACTTATTCCAGACATTCTCCACTCCAATATTTACCTTATACTTTTCTGCCGTTTCAGCCGCTTCCAGCAAGGCTTTCTTTGCCCGCTCATAGACAACCTCGTAACTGACTATCCCGGCATCGGGTTTGAAGAAAACATCTACCGCTCCGGGGATTACCAGGACGGTATTAACGTCAAGGTAGGAAGCCAGCTCTAACATTTTCTTCAAAATACCTTTGGCCTTATCCCTTACTTGCAAATCATCGCTGGTCAAAGAATAATCCCAAAATAACCCGGTAGCCAGACTGGTAATTTCTATCCCGATTTCCTTACTCGAGGCAACAATTTTCTCCAGATCATCTTTAGTGGACTTTAAATTTATTTCTCCTTCCTCAGCAAGAGCCACTTCTATACCTTCAAATCCTGCCTCTTCGGCCTGCTTCATACACTCTGCAAGCTTCATAGAAGCAGGGAATGCCCACTGGCTGATTCCCTTTTTCATGCTTCCTCTTCCTCCACTTCTACATCCTTAAGACTCAAACCTATGCGTCTCTCCTCCGCACTAACCCTCATAACTTTGGCTATTACTTCCTGGCCAAGGGAAACTACCTCCTCCGGTTTAGAAATAGAATCTTCGGACAATTCGGAAAGATGCGCTAATCCCTCCACACCTTTCTCCAACTCTAAGAAAGCCCCAAAGTTGGTGAGCTTGGTGACTTTCCCTTTGACCGACTGTCCGGGCTTATATCTTTCCTCTATTGTTAACCAGGGGTCAGGAGTAAGTTGCTTTATTCCCAAGGAGATTTTCTTGCTTTTGGGGTCGACAGCCAGAACTACAGCCTCCACCGTCTCCCCTTTTTTAACAATTTCCGAGGGATGACCTACCCGGCCACTCCAGGACATGTCGGAAACGTGGATGAGTCCATCGATCCCTTCCTCCAACTCGATGAAAGCTCCATAATCGGTAATATTACGTATGCGTCCTTCGATTTTCGTTTCCGCCGGATATTTCTTCTCTACCTGAAGCCAGGGATTTGCCTCTACCTGTTTCATTCCTAAGGAAATCTTCTGTTTTTCCTTATCTATGCTGAGAACCACTACTTCGATAATATCTCCTATAGCCAACATCTCGGAAGGATGATTAAGATGACGGGTCCAGGACATCTCAGAGATATGCACCAATCCCTCCATCCCTTCTTCCAATTGAACAAAAGCTCCATAAGAAGTAATATTGACTACCCTTGCCTTCACCTTAGACCCTACCGGATACTTCTCTTCCGCCTTCATCCAGGGATTGGGAGTTTTCTGTTTCAACCCCAGAGAGATTCTTTGTTTTTCCTTATCAAAGTTCAGGATAACTACCTCAACCTCATCGCCCACGGCCAGGACTTCGGAAGGATGAGAGACCCGTCCCCAGGAGATATCCGTTATATGGAGAAGTCCGTCCATTCCTCCCAGATCGATGAAAGCTCCGAAGTCGGTGATGTTTTTCACTTTACCCCGACGCAATTGTCCTTTCTCAACTTCCTCCAAAAGCTTTATCCGGTTCTTTTTATCCTCTTCCTCCCGAACTATTCGGTGGGAGATAACAACATTACGGCGCCGTTTATTCATTTTGATGATTTTGAAAGGGAGTTTCTGCCCAAGGAACCGACGGAGGTCCCCCGTGGGACGAACAGCGACCTGAGAGGTAGGGAGAAAAGCTTCTACTCCAATATTAACATTGAACCCACCTTTAATCTGCTGAACTATTGTTCCTTCGATAATCTTCTCTTCTTCGAAAGCAGCTTTTACGTTCTCCCAGTTCTTTAACCGGTCCGCCTTCCATTTCGAGAGAACTATTCTTCCCTCCTGGTCCTCGGTTGCCTCCAAAAGAACGCTTACCTCATCTCCTACTTTAATCTGAGAACGGTTCCCGAACTCTCTCAGGGGAACAACCCCTTCCGATTTGAAACCGACATCTATGACAACATCCGTCCCTCTGATTTCGATTATCGTTCCCTTAACTACCTCTCCTTCAGCGATGTTCTGGAAACTCTGCGCGTATAGGCTCTCCATATCTTCGGCTGTTTCTTCTTCCTCCTCATCAGCCTCCAAATCCTGAGATATTTCTTTTTCTTCTTCGCCCTCCAGTTTCACATTTTCTAATAATTCCGGGTTTTTTTCCATCTCCTCGTCCTCTTTCTCCTTAGTTTTTTTTAACTCCTCCATGTTTATACTATCCCCTCCTTTTTGTGAAGCTAACCTACATCCCATTTGAGGCTAACTTAATTACAAACTAAATATTATAAGTCCTAAATTGATTTCTAAGTCCATCTCATTTCGCATTTTTAACTGATCCAATTTCCGTGGCAATAAGTTTTGTATCTAAAAATAATCCTGCCGGTACAATATAGGATATTCTAACCCGCTTTCTTAAGTTTGTCCATTACTTCTTCAATTACCCAATCCGGAGTGGACGCCCCGGCAGTAACCCCCACCTTATCCTTACCCTTGAGCCAACAAATATTTATCTCCTCAGCCATTTCCAGGTGATGAGTCTCCGTTCCCGTCTCTTTACTTATCTGAGCCAACCTTCGGGTATTAGCACTCTCATACCCTCCCAGAACAAGCATCAGGTCTACTTTTCGAGATAAATCTAAAGTTGCTTTCTGGCGTTTGCGAGTAGCTTCGCAGATAGTGTTAAAGAGCTTAATCTCTTCTACCTTCGTCGATAGCTCTCCTACAACTTCCTTGAAGTTACCCAACGACTGAGTGGTTTGAGAAAGAATACCCAGTTTCTTTACCTTTTTTACCCGCCGGGCCTCCTCCAGGTTTTCGATAACCAGAGCCTCATTCCCTGCAAACCCGAGAAGAGCTTTTACTTCGTAATGCCCTCTCTCTCCTACTATTACCACAGAATAGCCTTCCTCATCAAGCATTTTAGCTAAAACCTGAACTCTCTTTACCAGGGGACAGGTAGCATCTACGATCTTCAGACCGGCATTTTCAGCCTCGGCCAGGAGAAAAGGATGAACTCCGTGAGAACGGATGATCAGGGTTCCTTCCCGCATTCCTTTCAAGTCCTTAATAACCTTTACTCCTTTACCCTTCAACTCATTCACCACTTGAGGATTATGAATAAGTGAGCCTAAAGAACAGACCGGCTTTCCCTTCTCATCATCAGCCGCCTGGAAAGCCATCTTAATAGCCCTCTTCACGCCAAAACAAAACCCCGAATAAGAGGCTAACTTAACTTCCAACTTTTTACTTTTAACTTTCAACCTCAAACCTTTAACCTTTAACCTTCAACTTTTAACTGCTTTATCCTCTCCATGACCTTATCGCTTATCGCCTGGTAAGTCTCCCGCCGTTTCCGCTTTTCCGGAAACTCCTCCGGGGTAATCGCTTTCCCGAAACGAACCTCGATGCTTCCCTTGCCAATCCACTTGGCACCTACCGGCAAAACCTTCTCACTACCGATGATGGCCGTAGGAATAATAGTTGCCCGGGAATGCCAGGCCAACATCCCTATTCCCAATTGCCCGGGGAGTAATTTTCCATCAGGGCTCCTCGTTCCCTCAGGAAATACCAGGAGAGCCTCCCCCCTTTTCAGCACTCGGAGAGCTTCCTTGATAGCTTCCGGGTTAGATTTATCCCGCTTCACCGGGAAACTATTGAGGCGCTTTATCAACCATCCCAAAACAGGAATAGTAAACAGGTCGTCCCGGGCCATGAAATGTATCCGGCGGCGGGTAGCCGTCCCCACAACCACCGGGTCCAAAAAACTTACATGGTTGGGAGCAATTAAAACCGGCCCACATTCCGGTATATTCTCTTTCCCTATAGCATGGGCGTGAAAGAAAAGCTTAAAAAGGATACGACAGATGGCCCGGGCAATAGTATAAAACATAAGAGCTCATTTCATTATATATTTCAAGACTGCTTCCACTTCTTCTTCGATGCTCATTCCCGTGGAATCGATAACAATAGCTCCCCCGGCAACTTTCAGGGGACCGACCTTCCTGCTTCTATCTTCCCGATCCCGAATCTTCACTTCCTTTTCAACTTCTTTAAGGTTTACTTTATACCCCTTAGCTATTAACTCCCGGAAACGGCGCCGGGACCGCTCCTCAAGGGAAGCATCTAAATAGAACTTATAATCCGCCGTGGGGAAGACCACCGTCCCGATATCTCTCCCCTCAAGCACCACTCCCCCGCCTCTTCCCATCTCCCGCTGTAGCTTAACCATCCTTTCCCGTACGCCGGGTAACCTGGCTAAATAGGAAACGCTGTTAGTAACCTGAGGGGCGCGAATCTCTTCAGTTACCTTCCGGTCATCCACATAAACTTCCAGGTTATCATTGCTCTTCTTAAGGGCAAGAGAAGTATTTCCTGCCAGCTTCACCAGGGCCTTTTCATCTTCCAGATCAAGACCTTCCCGGAGAGCCTTATAGGTAATCCCCCGATACATCGCTCCGGTATCAATATAAAGATAACCCAATCTCTCGGCTACCAATTTAGCGACGGTACTCTTCCCCGAACCTGCCGGTCCGTCAATAGCAATAATTAGTCCTTTTTTCACTTCCCAGTCCGTTATTCACAATATCAAGCGAGAAAAAAAACCCGAAGCCGGCGCTCAGTTGTCGGATTCGATGAACTGAACCCCTACTCATAACTCATAACTTTTTTCAAGGTGTCCATAAATCCGGGAAACGAAGTGTTGATACAATCCGTATTCAGAACCGTCGTTTCCCCCCGGGCAGATAATCCTGCCACCACCATAGCCATAGCTAAACGATGGTCTCCGAAGCTATCCACCTCAGCGCCCTGCAAAGGACTCCCCCCCCGGATAATCAAACCGTCCGGGACTTCTTCAACCTTTACTCCCAACTTTGCCAGATTGACAGATAGAGCTTTAATCCTGTCCGTCTCCTTAACTCGCAATTCGGAAGCTCCTCGAATCTGCGATACCCCTTCCGCTAAAGCTGCCGCTACGGCAATGATAGGAATCTCATCAATCAAGCGGGGAATAATCTCACCCTCTAAGTTTATCGGACGGAGCTTGTCTCCTTTGACATTTATATCCGCTATAGGCTCGAAGAGAGCATTCTTCACCGGGGAAATTTTTATCTTCGCTCCCATTTCCCGGAGAACTTCCAGAATCGCCTTCCGGGTAGGATTAACTCCTACCCCGGTAATCGTAACATCCGAACCAGGGAACATCGCCGCCGCTACCATAAAGAAGGAAGCAGAAGATATGTCTCCCGGAACAGTCATTTTCCGAGCAGTGAGGACCGGCCTGCTTTTTACTTTAACGGTCAGACCGTCAACCTCGACCTCAGCACCAAAGAATTTCAACATTCTCTCGGTATGGTCTCTTGATTTAGCCGGCTCGGTAATGGCCGTCTCCCCCTCTGCATAAAGTCCCGCCAGAAGAAGAGCCGACTTAACCTGAGCGCTGGGGATAGGAGATTTATACTTAATCGCTTTCAGTTGTCCGCCCCGAATGGTTAAAGGAGCCAAGTTCCCAGCCTCGCGGCCAGAGATAAGAGCTCCCATCTTCCGCAAAGGTTCCGTCACTCTTTTCATCGGCCTCTCTACCAGACTATCATCCCCGGTAAGCACCACAGGGAAATCCTGCCCGGCCAGTATTCCCAGAAGAAGCCGCATTGTCGTTCCCGAGTTGCCTACATTCAAGACCTGCTCCGGTGCGGATAAACCTCCCAGTCCCCGGCCTTCTATAGTTAATTTGCTCCCGCTTACTCCTTCCTCTATGCAAACACCCATAGCCCGAAAAGCCCGGACGGTGCTTAAACAATCCTCAGAGTTAAGGAAACCTTCTATCTCCGTTACTCCCTTTGCCAGAGATCCGATCATTACCGCTCGATGAGAGATAGATTTATCCCCGGGAACCTTTATCTCCCCCTTCAACTTTTTCACAGATTTAATCTTTATGTCAACCATCACTTTTCATCAAGGTTTATAGAAAAAGCAAGTTCTGAAATCCCAACAGTTCGCTTTGCTTTCTTCAACCGTTCATCGCCATATATCCTATTGACTCTTTTTAATAAGCTCTCCAGCCTTACGAATCATCCCTTTGACAATAAGGTCACAAGCCTCCCGCCCGACTTTAACAGAGGCTTCTTTTCTCGGGTCAATACCGAAAACCCCTGTCAAGCGTTCTTTATCACGCTTGCGATAGACGCTCATATCCACGCAGTCCGGACGCAAATACCACAGATACGATGTCTCCCACTTGGCAGCATGGTCGCCATCAACTTTTTTGCTTTTAGGAGGATAATGGAACTCAATCCCGGCAAAGGCTTGCGTATCTTTGAACTGCTTGTTGAACCGTTCAATAACCGGGAGCGCCCAATTATACATCGGATAGTGACCACATAAAAAGCATACTGCTTTCATTTCAAAAGTATTCATTTGAACCAGAACATGATAGAGCAGTTCACTATAAAATTCAATTTGTTGTTCTTTCGTCTTCCCGAAATAAGACCGAGAAAATTTTCTCTTTTTAAACTTCATCTTTCTCTTAATTACATCTCCATCATCAGGATTGAATTCTATCAGTCCGGCAACCCGTGGTTCACCATACCATAGCGTAGGAAAAGCAAACCCACCTGATTGGGCGGCAGCCAGCTCACAAAGTTTTTCCGCTTTCAAGGCATCATTGCCAACTGCCAGATGTTCACCGTGCCATTCCAGTCCGCCCAACCCGATAAAAGCTGCAGGAAATCGCTTGCGACGAGCAACTATTTCATGAGGCAACATTTCCGCATACCTAACCTTTTCCATAGCTAATCCTCCTCCTTCTTCTTTATGCTTAGAGTTTTCTCTTTTAAGAAATGCGGGTTTATAGAAAGCACAAAGCTCTGTGGACAAACGGGGCAAACTACAAAGCCTGAATTGCCTGACCTGGAATACTTAGCTTAAGGTCACCAAGCATAAGCTTCAGGTGCTTCACCTCCGGGACCAGGCCAAATTTCATCCAGTTGAGCCAGGACAGTATCCGGCAACTCTACTCAGGGAAGAGATGCTACCTTCGAGTTGCTTCAATGTGCGCGGTCCGATAATAGGAGCGGTTACCACAGGATTATGTAACAACCAAGCAAGAGCTACATCAGCCGGTTCCTTACCAAGTTCCCGGCAGAGCGATTCGTATGCTTCCAATTGCTGGCGATGCTTTACAATCCGCTTCTGCATTCCTTCCTTTGCTCTCCTCCCCTCAGCAACTTTCTGCAAGGCACCGGCCAACAACCCTCCACCCAACGGGCTCCATATAACCAAGCCTACCCCATAGGCACGACAAGCAGGAATAACTTCCAACTCTATCATACGGGCACTGAGGTTATAAAGGCTCTGCTCCGATACCAACCCCATAAAATGACGGCCGGCTGCAGAACTTTGAGCCTGGGCGATATGCCAACCGGCGAAGTTACTACTGCCTGCATAGAGAATCTTTCCCTCCCGCACCAGCTGTTCCATTGCCTGCCATACTTCTTCCCAGGGCGTCTTCCGGTCAATATGATGCATTTGATAAATATCAATGCAATCAGTCTTCAACCGCCGCAGACTTTCCTCACAGGCGCGCCGGATATGATAGGCAGACAACCTCATATCGTTGGGACCGTCACCCATCTGACCATAGACTTTAGTAGCCAGAACAATCTTTTCCCGGCGCCCATGACCCTGAGCCAGCCACCGTCCGATGATCTGCTCGGTAATCCCCTCTCCCTTGCGCCCTCCATACACATCGGCAGTATCAAAAAAGTTAATGCCTAATTCCAAAGCCCTGTCCATAATAGCGAAGCTGTCAGCTTCACTGGCAAGAGGCCCAAAGTTCATGGTCCCTAAGCATAACCTACTAACTTTCAAGCCCGTGCGACCAAGATGTGTATATTGCATAATAATCTCCCTTTCTACTATTTCATAAAAATGATATCCTACCCCCTTACGGTACGCTCAGAACTCTTGTCATCACCGCCCAATGGAATATAATAGCCTCAGCTTCAAGAATTTTAACCTTTATACTGGATACCTCTCTGGTATAAGGAAATCTAACTTCTTTTATAACAAATAACTCCTGTTTTATTCAGGAACCTTCGTCAACCTGATTGGCCTAAAATCTGGGTGGTTTGCTTTCTCCAATCTCTTTCTCTTTTTTCTTGACCCTTGCCTGCAGAACGCTGATCCGCTTGCGTATACCTTTCAGATCATTCGTCCTACCCTGTTTAATATAGAGCTTCTTAAGATGCTGGTAACCATTCATTTCAAAAACTATGCCTACTAACTGAGTGTCAAGAGCCCATTTCTCTCCCCCAATGTGTTTGCCAAATCTCACAACTACCCAGTAGTTTGCTTCGGTTTTTCCTGTCTTTTCCTCTAAAATGCGCAAGACAATTGCCTCAGCCGTCACCAAATCCGGAGAAGACCTCTGTAACTTCTCTGCGAGCTTCATCTCTCCAGACACCGTGCCATCCTCCAGGCTCTTTTCCTCTTTCCTCGTAAAGCCCATGATGTCACCCGGCTCCGGTTCGTATCGACTCTTGGTCGATCCTTTTCTTACCTGAGCAACAGCTTCAGCCCGTTTACCAGCCCTCCACAGGCCATAGGCCTTGCGGTAATATACTGCAGCATTGTCTTGTTTGTTTTGGGCATCAGATTTGTCAGCATCAGTTGCCACTGCAGTGAAGCCAACCAGGAGCATCAAAATAGCTAAGGTGTATACTCGCACGATTTTTGATCCCTCACTTTTTAAACTAACCCGGCTGTCGAAATGTTTCAATTAACCCCCTCTTTCCCGAACTGGTTCGTGAATACGTCCAGAAATGAGAGTTTATATGAGTTTCCTCCTCACCAAGAGCAAGGTGTTTTCGAGCGAACATTGGTAGCGCAGCGTCCGCGTAACTACCTTGCCTACCAATAGAAGTTCTGGATGTTCCTGAGCAGATTTTTTCTGGCCGCCGCTCCTAAGAAGCACTTGGCTTCAGTCTACTACCACTATCACTAGAGCATCGCCGCGCCAGGGTGTCTTGCAAGCGCAGAGCGGTTATGCCGCAGTCCGCTTTAGGCGGACGAGGAATAAAAAGCCAAGCGAGCAAGACCCCGCCAGCAGGCAATGCGAGTCCACATCTTGCATAGAGCGAATGGACATCAGAAACTTCCCTACCCTTCCCTCAAATCTTATCCCGGAACGTCTTGGCTTTCGCAAAATCCTTCTGGAGAAGAACACCCTCTTCCTGAGAAATATGTTCTTTGGCTTCCTCCAATAACCCTTTAAACCTATCTATCATCGCCACCAAATTATTCTTGTTACTCAAAAATATATCCCGCCATAGTTCCGGAGAAGAAGCAGCAATCCTGGTAGTATCCTTGAAGCCATTGGCAATCAAGGATACGAGACGTTCATCCTCGCCCGCTACCTCACTAGCTAAATTGACCAGGGTAGTAGCTATCAGATGGGGCAGATGGCTGGTAACTGCAATGAGAAAATCATGCTCCTCAGGTTTCATTACTAAAACTTTTGCCCCTACCCCTTCCCATAACGATTTGATTGTTTCTACAACCTCGAACGAAGTTTTCTTCCCCGGCGTGAGGACACAGACATTATTTTCAAAAAGGTCGGCTTTCGCTTCTCCCACTCCTCTTTTTTCCGACCCGGCAAGAGGATGTCCTCCCACAAAGTAAATTCCTTCCGGGATAACCTTGTCAATCTCCTCAACAATCTTTTCCTTGGTACTGCCCACATCCGTGATAATCGCTCCCGGGGATAAAACCCGGCTCATGTCCCCGACCATCCCGGGAATCAGACTTACCGGCGTAGCTATAACCACTAAATCAACCGCTTTTACGCCTTCTTCCCATTCCAGGGTAACTCGATCCACCGCTCCCATCCGCATAGCCTGGTCCAACGACTCTTGACGATGTCCAACCCCTATTATCTCTTCAGCCAGGTTCCGTTTCTTAAGAGCCAGTCCCAGCGAACCCCCGATAAGCCCAACCCCAATTATAGCTATTCTTCTTTTCAAGTCAGCTCCCTGAATTAAATAGGCACAAAGGCACAAAGGCACAGAGGCACAGAGTTAAAAAATCTAAAACTGCAAGTATAAGCTTTTATCTTTTCTTTGTGCCTTTGTGCCTTTGCCACTTTGTGCCTTATTTTTATTTCTCAGTTATGGTTTCTTCAATTTTCATTCCGAAATGTCTTCCCGGTTCTTCCAGGGAAGAGAGCACCTGGCTGCCTTCTTTCAAAGCCACCACGGAGATGGGTTTCCCTTCCGGAGTAACCAATCTTATCGTCTCCGCATTCTGGAGAATAAGAGATATTTTCTCCTTCCCGATCTTCCCCTCCACTAACATCAAAGGCCTTTTCTCAACCTTTACCCTGCCTACTACCGCCACCTGGGTTTTACCTTTATAATCAACAACCAAGGATTCATCCCCCGACTTGAGCTCGGAAAGATATTTTGTTTTTCCTCCCGGCAGCAGGGCATAAGCATGGACCGGTCCCGCATTCACCCGGAAGGGACGAGGTTCGACATAAGGGTTCTCTACGCTCTCGGAGTGAACAAGAAAAAAAGCATTGCTGGAATTTCCGATGAGCATTCCTTCCCCTATCCTCATACTGGTACAAGTATCGATACAGACCCTATCCCCCATACCTAAAGGTTCGACCCGGGTTATCCTGGCTACTTCAAGCTTGAGTTTCTCCTCCGTCTTCTTCACTAAGTTTACTGTCTTCTTAATCTCATTTAAATCATCAGTCTTGAGGAAGATTCCTTCTACCCCTTTCTCCAATATTTGAAGAGCAGTGCGGGCTTCTTTAGCATCCCTTACTTCTACGAAAATTCCTTCTGTCTGAGCAAGCAGATTTTCCAGGGGAATGATAGTCCAATCTTTCATCTTCAAAAGGAGAAGTTTTGATTTACTTAACCTGGCGGCTTCTTCCTCATCCTCTTTTCCCTTGATCTCAAATTTAATAACTTCTTTGCCCAACTTTATATCCCCATCCTCAGCTACCGTCTTGATTAACCCTAATTCCTTTACTTTCTCGCTAAACCCGGCAGGAACCAGCAAAGCATCGGCTCCACTCTCCAGAGCAATAGTGGCCACTTCTTTCTTCCAGGGAGAACAATTTATCCAGATTTTTTTCATTTTCCTAATTCCTTCATCGCCTCTTTAATAGAAGCATTTTTATGCACCATTTTGCCAATAGCCTTGATAATAGCCATCGGGTTATCATGCTGAAAGGCGTTCCGGCCGATGGATACCCCTGCAGCTCCCGCTTTAAGAGCACCTTCTACCATCTCAAAGAGATCCCTGTCCGTTTCCACTTTTTCTCCCCCTGCAATAACGACGGGAACAGGGCAACCTTCCACCACCTCGGAGAAACTATCCGGATCTCCGGTATAATTTACTTTAACTATATCAGCACCCAATTCCGCTCCCACCCGGGCAGCGTGTTTAACGAATTTGACGTCGAATTGATTCTCAATTTTCTCCCCTCGTGTATACATCATTGCTAAGAGAGGCATCCCCCATTCCTGGCAGATTCCTGCCGTTTCACCCAGATGTTGGAGCATAAAACCATCCGTCTCCGCCCCCAGGTTAACATGAATGGAGACGGCATCCGCTCCCGCTCCTATGGCTTCCTCAACGGAACAGACAGGCACCTTGGCATTAGGGTCAGGACTCAGACCCGTGCTTCCGGAGAGATGAACGATTAAACCTACATCTTTTCCCCTACCCCGGTGACCGGCTCTGACTAATCCTTTATGGAGGATAATGGCATTAGCCCCTCCATTGACTACCCTATCAATAGTTACCTTCATATCCTTTAAACCTTCTATCGGCCCCTGGGTTACTCCATGGTCCATAGGAATGATAACCGTCTTTCTTGAAACCCGGTCAATTATCCTTTCCATTCTGATGGCTTTGCCTAATAACATCTTGATTCCCTCCTTAAGTTTTGGGGCATTATCATTTCAAAAATAGACAGGATTTACTGGATTAGCTGGATTTCTCTATTCTTTAGCGTATAAACACCCCTCACCTTAATCCATTCCCCTAAGGGGAGTGGGAAGGGTAAGGGGGAAATTGCAAAGTTTTCTTGTTTTAAACTATCCTGTATATCCTGTTAATCCTGTCTATTTTTGAAATTTTTTATTTTGCATAACGCTTTTATAAATTTCTTATTCTGCTCCTCAGTTCCCACGGTCACCCGGATAAAGTCAGGCAAATTATACATCCCCATAGGTCGAACGATTATCCCTTCCTGCATTAACTTGTGAGAGATAACTTTCCCATCCTCGTTAACACCGACCAAAATAAAATTAGCTTCTGAAGGAACATAGGAAATCTTTAACTTGTCCAATTCCTCATAAAGAAAGGTCTTCCCGTCCCGATTGGCTTCCCGGCTCTTTTTTACATGTCCCTGGTCCCCCAAGGCAGCCAGGGCCGCAACCTGGGCCAGAGAGTTGGTATTAAAAGGCTGACGCACCCGATTCATGCCCCGGATCAATTCCTCCCCGGCAACTCCGTAACCTATCCTTAAGCCGGCTAATCCATAAATCTTGGAGAAGGTACGAAGGGTTATGACGTTCCGGTTTTCCTTCAGGTAATCGATAGTCCGGGGAAAATCATCCCGTTCAATATATTCATAGTAAGCTTCATCGAAGATGACGATTACATCCTCAGGAACTTCTTTCATAAAAGAATCGACTTCCTCGACTGTAACCATCGTCCCCGTAGGGTTATTAGGATTAGCGATGAAGATAAGTTTGGTCCTTTCGTTTATCGCCCGGGCCATAGCTTCCAAATCATGGGTAAAATCCTTCAGCGGCACCAACCGGCTCTGGCCCTTCATAATTTTCACAGCCAAGCGGTAGATGAGGAAAGCCGGTTCACCCATTATCGCCTCTTCGCCCTCGTTAAGAAAAGTCTCTACAATCACCCTGATTATTTCATCGGAACCGTTACCGAGGATAATATTTCCTTCTCCCACCCTCAGGTGGATAGCCAGGACTTTTTTTAAATAGTAGGCATTCCCATCAGGATAGAGGTTAACTTCCGGGAGAGCCTGCTTCATGGCTTCCACCGCTTTGGGAGAAGGACCCAGAGGATTCTCGTTGGAAGCCATCTTTATTGCTTCCTCTATCCCCAGCTCTCTCTCCACCTCTTTAATCGGTTTCCCGGGCGGGTAAGGTCTATCTCTAATATATTTTCTCTTACTAATTGTTTCAATTTATAGCCTTCCTTTAAAATCCGGGTAAGGTTTTGGTCTCATGCCTGGAAGCAGACAGAGATGGTACATTTCTCACCAAGAGCAAGGTGTTTTCGAACGAACATTGGTAGCGCAGCGTCCGCCCGTCACAAAGCATTGGCGGGCAGGCTCCGCTGAAGAAGAAAAGGGATAAAGCAGAAATTTTGTCTGAGTCCGCCTCAGGCGGGCGAGTTTAATTTCTGCCCCTTTTTGACCGCAGCGGAGCAGCGAGCAACCACGAGTGAGAGAGAAAATTCCTTGCTCCTATTCTCCTACAGGATAAGAACCCAGAACTTTCAAGTAGCGACATTCCTTTTCCAACTCTTTCAGGGCTCTCTCCACTTTTGCATCCTCCCGGCAATGTCCTTCCAAATCTACAAAGAAGTAATAATCCCAAGCTTTACGACGGGAAGGACGGGATTCAATTTTGGTCAAGCTAATCTTATGTTTTTTGAACGGCTGGAGCATAGCATAAAGAGCCCCTACCCGGTCCTTGATAGAGAACATGATAGAGGTTTTATCCTTACCGGTGCGGTTAGCAAAACTTTTGCCAATGACCAGGAAACGAGTAACGTTAGAAGCACTGTCTTCTACCCTGCGACCGATAATCTTCAGATTATATACCTTTGCCGCCAGTTCGCTGGCGATGGCTGCTCCCCCTTTCTCCCGGGAGGCAACTTCAGCTCCCTTTGAAGTGGAAGAAACTTCAATCAGCTCTGCCTGCGGCAGATGGCTTTCAATCCAGTTCCGGCATTGCCCCAACGCCTGGGGCTTAGAATAAATTCTCTTAATATCTTTCATCTTCCCCCGGGATAACAAGTAAAGGGAAACTTCCAGGGAAATCTCCGAGCAGATTTTTAACTCCGAATCAATGAACATATCCAGAGTATGGTTAACTATCCCTTCGGTAGAATTCTCTATGGGAACAACCCCGTAATCGGCTCTCCCCTTCTCCACCTCAATAAATACATCAGTAATGCTTTTAGCCGGAATAAGAGTAACGGAAGAACCGAACTTATCCAGAGCAGCCAGATGAGTAAAGGTAGCTTCCGGACCCAGATAGGTTACCTTAAGAGATTCCTCCAGGGAAAGAGCCGCAGACATTATCTCCCGATAAATAGCCTTTACCGACTTGGAAGAAAGAGGACCCTTATTTGCTTTTATCAACCTTTCGTAGACTTCCTTTTCCCGATCAGGGACATAATATTCCTTTTTTTTCTTGGCCTTAATCCTGCCAATCTCCAGGGCACACTTTGTCCTTTCATTGATAAGTTGTAATATCCCGGCATCAATCTTGTTGATTTTTTGCCGCAACTCCTTCATATTCATCTTCGTTTTTCCCTTCATTTCTCAATGATACCTGCTGAGAGACGTTGCCCTTCTCCCCATCTTCCCTCTCCTTAAACTCCTCTACCCGGGGCAATTCGGAGAGAGATTTCAGACCAAAATGTTCCAGGAACCGGTTCGTCGTTCCATAAATCAAAGGGCGACCGATAACTTCTTTCCTCCCCATTATCCGGAGGAGCTTCTTCTCCAGCAAACTATGTAAAACTCCGGCCACATCCACCCCGCGAATAGCTTCAATCTCAGCACGAATAATGGGCTGCTTGTAAGCAATGATAGCTAAGGTTTCCAGAGCCGCTAGAGATAACCTCTCCCGATGACGAAATTTATAAAATTTCTTTAACCACTCCCCAAATTGGGGCCGGGTGGACATCCGAAATCCACCCGCTACTTCAACAATCTGGAAACTTCTTCCTTGAGACTCATATTCTTTCTGCAAACTTCCAATAGCCTCACAAATAACCCGGTTATCCGTTTCTTTGAGAACTTCCTTCATTTCCTGAAGCAAAATTGGTTTATCCGCAGCAAAGATAAGGGCCTCAATTATCCCTTTAATTTCTTGCTCTGTCATTCTTATGCCTCAAAAAAACTTCTTAACCTAAAGATACCCGGATTATCACAATTTCACCGCAGAGGCCACTGAGCTCGCAGAGATTACTTTTATAATTATTTATAAACATGATTATTTTTCGTTTTCTCTACGTTCTCAGCGGTTAATAGTTTATACTTTATTATACCTCGGCTTCATATTGAGGTATATGGTCTCTCATCTCTTCTTTTTCCTCTACCTTATAGACCCTTATCTCCCCGAACCTTTGCGCCTGACGAATCTTCACCTCTTTCAATCTTATTAATTCCATTAAAGCCAGGAAGGTAACGATCATCTCCACCTTGGTTGCCAGGTCCACAAAGAGCTTGGTGAAGTTAAGAGAATCCTTTACCCGAAGAAGGTCCAGAACCTCTCTTATTTTCTCATTAACCGTAATCCCCTCCTCAGCGATCTCAGCGAAATCTTCCTCGCTGACCGTCTCCAGGACATGAGAAAAGGCCGTGAGCAAATCAAAGAGATTAGCCTCTAACAAGTAGCCTTCCTTCCGGGCAAGCTCCATAGTCTCATCTTTCCCCCGGATGAAGGTCTCTTCCTGTTTTATCTGCTTATCCTCCAGCTTTTCAGCTATCTCTTTAAATTTCTGATATTCTATTAACTGCTTTATCAACTCTGCCTGAGGATCATTTTCTGTCTCTTCTTCCTTTAACTCTTCTTTAGGAAGAAGCATTTGAGATTTGATATGCATCAAAGTTGCGGCCATTACCAGAAATTCTCCGGCCACATCCAGGTTGAGCATCCGCATCACCCGGATATATTCTAAATACTGCTCGGTAATCATGGCAATAGGAATATGATAGATATCCAGCTCTTCCCTTTTGATGAGGTAAAGCAGTAAATCCAAGGGTCCTTCAAACATCTCAAGCTGAACTTTATAATTCATAACTTAAGACCCATTGCCTTCTGGGCTTCCTTTAAAGTAGCTGAAGCCATCTCCCCGGCTACCATGTTTCCTTTAGCCAGGATATTTTGAACTATACCGGGATCGCCTTTCAACTGTTTACGACGTTCCTGGAACTTCTTGAGATATCCGATAAGAGCTTCAGCCAATTCCCTTTTGCAATCAGTACAGCCAATCTTCGCTTCCCGGCAGCTTTTAGTCAATTCCGCAACCCGTTCCGGATTAAAGAAACCCTGGTAAGTATATACATTACAGACCTCCGGGTGCCCGGGGTCAGCTCTCTTCATCCGAGCCGGATCAGTAATCATCTGCAGAACCTTCTTCCGGATAAGCTCCGGGGGATCAGCCAGAGCAATATAATTCTTATAACTCTTGCTCATCTTCCGGTTATCGCTACCCAGCAGTTTAGGGGTCGTGGTCAAAATCGGCTGCGGTTCCACAAAGACCTGACCATAAAGACTGTTAAAACGCCTGACTATCTCCCGGCCCAGCTCCAGATGGGGAAGTTGGTCCTCCCCTACAGGCACGGAAGTAGCCTTATAAAGAAGAATATCCGCCGTTTGCAAAATAGGATAGCCAAGAAATCCATAAGTGGATAAGTCTTTATTCTTCAACTCCTCTTTCTGCTCTTTATAAGTAGGATTCCTCTCCAGCCAGGAAATAGGAGTAATCATGGAAAGCAAGAGATGTAACTGCGCATGTTCAAGTACCCGGGACTGAACAAAGATAGTGCATTTCTCCGGATCGAGACCGGCAGCTAACCAGGCAATAACATTCTCCTCGATATTTTCTCCTATCTCCCGAGGGCGGGCATAGTCAGTAGTCAAAGCATGAAGGTCGGCTACCATAAAGAAACAACTATATTTTTCCTGAAGCTCCACCCATTTATTGAGAACCCCCAGGAGATGTCCCAGATGCACTTCTCCCGTCGGCCGAAGTCCACTCAGAACACGTTCTTCGACCATTAACTTCCCCCCAGAAGGATAGCATATAGACCATCTACTAACGGCAAAAGCACTTTATCAAAGAGTCCCATCCATAACAAGGCATAGACAATGATAAACCCAAAAGGCCGCAACTGTTCATAATAACGGACATATTCGCTCGGCAAAAGCCCCAGAACAATTCCCGAGCCATCCAACGGCGGGATGGGAATAAGGTTAAAGAAAGCTAAGAGAAGATTTATCTGGACACTCATGATAAGAAAATACAGCACCGGCTCCAACCAAAAGCGGTTGCCATTCAAACCTCCCATAGCCATCACCCTGAAGAGAAGGGCAAAGAAAACGGCGAATCCTATATTGGCTCCCGGGCCAGCTAAGGATATCCAGAGATTGTCCTGCCGGGGACGACGCAGATTATAGGGATTTACCATTACCGGCTTCGCCCACCCAATAGGGGGAATTTTTAACAAGATTAAAGTCAAGGGGAATAAGACCGTACCGATAGGATCGATATGGGCTAAAGGGTTTAACGTCACTCTGCCCATCCGGCGGGCCGTGGGATCTCCCAACTTGTTCGCAGCCCAGGCATGGGCGGCCTCATGGCCGCTCAGAGCTAACAAAAAGACCGGTATTTGAATAATCAACTGGTTGACATCAATCATTTCGTTCCCCTCCTTACCGGTAAGTTTATCAGAGCTTTACCTCCCTGTCAATCTTTTTCCAAAGACCTGGAGTCAGCTAAAAATCAGGGCGGGCAGGAAAGGCATCAGGAGAAATTTATCCCTTAATAACTCTATGCTTTCTCATGCTGCAGGCGAAACAAGACTTAATCTTGAAGAAAGCATGAATAAAGGAGGTTAAGAGGGAAAAAGTAAGCTTATTATTTCTGAAGCAAGGATTCGATATTTCGGGAGAAGATGGCGGGCCAGGTGTAGCGGCGAAAGACTTTCTTGAAGAGGGGGAGAGTAAGATGTTGAGCCAAATGGTTGATGATATCCCTGGCCATCTTTTCGGGACTATCATCAAGGTTGAGGTATAATACTTCTTCCCCGCCAATTTCCGTCAGAGGCTCTATGCGGGAGCAGGCTACGGGAAGGTTGCAGATTCCTGCTTCCAGGATAGGAATACCAAACCCTTCCGAGGAAGTAGGAAAAAGAAGTAAGTCGGAAAGGAGATAGAGATCTCGCAAAAGTTGTTCATCCACTCTTATCCCTTTTCCTTGCTCATCTTTGTACTCGTAAAGGAAGATAACCTTATCTCCTACTCCCAGTTCCTCGGCCAGATTTTTCAGCGATTGATAGTAACGGAGGCTGTCCTCATTATGAGGGTCCGGAGGACTGGTAATAATCAAGCTGACCTTCTTTCCTTCAACATTTATGGCTTTAGTTATCCGGATAGCCAATTCTATGTTCTTCCGGCGGACAATTCTGGTAGGATAAAAGAAGACAAAATCCTCATCAAACAAATTGAAATCTTTAAAGATGGATAAGGACAGAGGACTAAGGTTTAGGAACAAGGAAGGGTCTACTCCATCAGGAACCACTGTAATCTCTTCCTGCTCCAGCTTAAAAAGCTTCGCCAACTCCTGTTGCCGAAGTTGAGAGATAGCCACATAGTCTACTTGAGGAAAAGCCCGGGAAAGCAACTGCCAGGGATATTTATCTCTCCAGTAGTGGGCATAATGAAGGTCTTTAAAAGTAGCATCGTGACACCAGGCAATAAATTTTTTAGTTTCAGGTCCGGCAGGTTTTTCTTCAAATATCTTTACCAGAGCCGCCGTCAAAGGAAGATTGAAATGCATGGTGAGGAGATTATGAATAATAACAATGTCCACAGAGGCAAGTTCCTCTTTTAATTCTTTATACAGGTCATCCCTGACCGTCTCAAACCTTCTTCCGGCCTTCCCCTTCTCCAGTTCCTGGTTCAGACTTTCATCAACCTGATGCAGAGAACGCATTTTCGGGATGACGCGCACCGGGATTCGGGAATCAAAGGGTTCACCTTCCCCTACAATCAACTTAACGGAATAACCATTGTCAGCGAAAAGACGAGCATGAGCTTGAATAATCGTCTCCACTCCTCCGATAATCGGGAAAGAACTGTAGTGAAGAATAGCAATAGTGGGCTTAGAAAGCATAATTTATATCCTTATAATTTCCCAACCTGCATTTTCAGGCAGAAGTTTCCAAAGACGGTTCCGGTCAAGTCCCAGGTAATGGCACTTAATCAGTGCTGCCGCTACCTTGTGAGTGACCAGACAGACAGTCTCCTGAGGATGATTATCGACAATTTTCCGGCAAGCTTTTCTAACTCTCCGGGAAACTTCCTCAAGTCTCTCTCCTTCCGGAGGTCTCACTTCAAAAGGTTCGCGTTGCCAGTGAGGGTAAAGTTTTCGGTATCGCTTCTTAGCCTCAGAAACGAGCAATCCCTGCCACTTTCCCTGGTTTATTTCCCGGAGAGCGGAAATCTTTCTCACCGCAAGATGGTGCTTATCAGCAACTACCTCCGCCGTCTGCAAAGCGCGTTTCAAAGGGCTCGAGTAAACAGCTTCTATCTTCATTTCAGACAATTCTTCGGCCAATTTTTCCGCTTGTTTAAGGCCCTCTTCATTTAAAGGGATATCCAGCCATCCTTGAATGCGGTTCTCCCGATTCCAGTCTGTCTCCCCATGCCGCACCAGAATTAACTTAGTCATTTATTAACCAAAAGAACATATTCTCTAAAGTGTTTCCCTTGAACCCTATCATAGTTTCCTCTTCCTGCGGTAGGCAGGAATAGTAATCATCGGAGGCCTTTCCACCGCTTCATATCCATGAATATCAAAATGGTATTCCGTCCCCAGCCTTTTGAAAAGCCGCATCGTTCGACTTATTTCCTCATTAAGGGTAAAGATATTCAAGGCCTCCACCCGGCGAAAGAAGGCCTGGAGGATATTGAAAGACATCTTGCTTAAAGCCTGAATCCTCTGGTTGCGATGGACCCGGCGGTCCAGGTCAACCTGGGCCATAGCTTCCAACCCGAACTTTTCATAGATATCGATAAGCAAACAAGTCTCTACCCCATAACCGATGAAAAAGGGAACTTTTTCCAATATTTCCCGCCTCCCGGCATATTCACCGGACAAAGGTTGAATAAAACCGGCCAAATCGGGGAAGAACATATTAATAAGAGGGCGAACGAGAAGTTCCGTTCCCCTCCCGCCACTGGTAGGATGCATTTTATCACCCATGGCAAGCGGCCTCTCATAGAAAGCCTTTACATATCCTATACTTCTCTCAGTGAGAAGAGGTCCTACCAAACCATAGGCAAATTTAGGATGAACATTCTTTATATCCGCATCAATCCAAATAATTATATCTCCCTTGAGCAGATAGAGACTCTTCCAAAGATTTTCTCCCTTTCCTGTATGGGTACCTTCCTCTTCAAGACAATCCCTTGTCTTATAAACATCAGCTCCGTAACGAGCCGCAAACTCACAGGTCCGGTCGGTAGAACCGCTATCAATAATAGCTAATTCATCAATCAGGGGATAGGTTTCCATTAACTCGGAACGGAAGACGAGTATCTCGCTGACGATAGTATGTTCCTCATTCAGAGTAGGCAAAGCTAAACTGATCTTTACCTTCTGCTCCTTCTTTAACTCAACCAGTTTCCCCACATCCATAAACTGGGAGTGGTGGAAAGTGTTTTTCTTGAGCCAGTTTTGAACTTTCAT
This sequence comes from Nitrospirota bacterium, assembly GCA_013151555.1. Classification (GTDB taxonomy): domain Bacteria; phylum NPL-UPA2; class NPL-UPA2; order NPL-UPA2; family JAADIA01; genus JAADIA01. The sequence goes on from JAADIA010000062.1 coordinate 37,459, forward strand.
TCTTATCCCACCGGTCCCTTGACCCCTTCCCACTTTTCAAATTTCTGGAGAAGGTAAGGTTTCAATTTCTCAAACTCTTCGGCTTGTGCCTCAATCATTTCCTCTGCCTTTACATTACTTATATCCTTGGTCTCTTTCACGAAAGAAGCAACGCGCCCATAATAAAGAGGAGCCATAATATCCACCAATTTATGTTGGTCGCTGTTCCATCTATTAAAAGTATAGGCAAAGTCATAGACTACCTTTGCCCAAAGGGAAGGAGGGAAATTGAAATGTTTATCCTCCAGGGTAACGACCTCCCTCAAATCCCTTGATACCTCAGGAGAAAGAATATCTTTCCAAAGAGGATAAAGATGATTAAAACCCGCTCTAAACTCTCGCAAAAGTCTATCCAGAGAAACCGGAACCGGCTTCGGGTGCACCTTGGAGGGAGAACCGAATATCTTGGTCGGTTTGCTTCCTTTAACCAACCTCCACTTTTGCTGATACTTACCCATCAAACCAAAAAGAATGGTTACAACTTGAACAAACATAAGTCCCAGGTAACTGGGATCTTTAGCCTCGTGTTCCTTGGTTCCGATATAAGCCTGGCAGATCTTGTAGCCCTCATTTATGGCAGTAGTAGTCATCCAGATATCTATCCCGAACTTGGCCACGTTCGTCTGCCAGACATCCTGACGGGCATAGAAAGCAGCCAATTTCCCTGAGAAGCCAAAGTCGCCCCCGATGGGCTGACGCACCCTCAACCCATAGAGAGCCCGAGTCAAAGGATAGCAAATATTATTAGTAATCGTCCCATCATATTTATCCCGCCAGTAGTAAGGGGTTACATAATCGTATCCATGTTTTATCACCGGGTCGAGCAAAGATTTTACCCACTCGGGAGTGATACTGGTCAAGTCGGAATCAAAACAAGCACAAGCGGTAACCTTCAGTCTCTCCGCTGCTTCGAAGATTACCCGGAAGGAAGTTCCCTTTCCCGGTTTCCCGCGATAGATAGTCACAATCTTCTCCACTCCCTCGGGCACTTCAGCTTCCTCGGCTACCTCCCGGGTATCATCCAGAGACCCCCCATCGGAAACAATAAGAACCGACTTGCAGTCCGGGTAATGTTTAGCTAAACCCTTGCCGACTATCTCTATCACACTGCCGATGGTTTCCTCCTGGTTATAACAGGGAATACCTACCAGGATATCAGCCTTGCCGATTTCATCTATTCTCTCACTGACATAACTCCTCATTCCAGTATAACTACCTGTCTTCATCTCCTTCCTGGGCACTATCAGATATTTCATTTTGCCATCTAAAAACTTCTTCTCTTCAGCACCATTATTCATCTTTTCCTCCCCTATTCGGCTTCATTCCTACCCTTTCCGTTCTTTCTTCCTTAAGATACACTGTTTGAGTCGGGAAAGCAATCTCGATGCTATTCTCTTCAAAACGCTTCATTATTTCCAGGTTTATCTCCTCGGTAGCCTTAAGGAACTCCTCGTAGGCTAAGTATTTGCACCAGTGGATGACCAGAATATTCAACGAAGAGGAGCCAAACTCTTTAAAATAAACCCAGTAGTTTTCCGTGCCGGGATGGTTTTTGAAGATATCCCTCAGAATATCCAGAGCCTTCTTCATCTTATCATAGCCGGTATTATACGTTACTCCGATGGTATAAAGATTCTTAATAGTCGG
>JAADIA010000028.1 GCA_013151555.1 Nitrospirota bacterium
AGATGGTGAAACGATTGCTCAATTTAGAGGAAATTCCCCGTCCGGACCATGCTGCCGACGCCATAGGATTAGCCATCTGCCACTTGCATACTCGTACGTTGCAAGACTTTAGACTTTAAAAGAGGGGGAAACAAGCTGAGATAACCTCAGAGTTTATTTCCGCTTTTTACGCCCATAAAGGGCCATACTACAAAATAATACTATGTCAGGAAGCACTATAAACCGGAGGATAGACCATGAAAGAGTTGATTTTTGAGGGCTTAAGTCTATTGTCTAAGGTCTATATTTTAAGTCTAAGATCTGAATTGTCGTCATGATTGATCATATTCGCGGCCAATTAGCTTTAAAAACGCCTACTTACCTCAGGGTAGAGGTAAACGGAATCGGTTATGGAGTTCATATCCCCCTTTCCACTTATGATAATCTGGCAAAGACGGGAGAAAAAATAGAGCTTTATACCTTTCTTCATGTCCGGGAGGATTGCCTTCAGCTCTTTGGATTCAAGACCGCGGAGGAAAAAGAGATCTTCGAGATGCTCGTTTCCGTTTCCGGAGTGGGACCCCGCCTGGCTTTAAGAATTCTTTCGGGACTATCGGTGCGGGAATTCCGGGAAGCTATCGGGCAGGAAAATTTGAGGCTCCTGACAGCTATTCCCGGCGTGGGCAAGAAGACAGCGCAAAGATTGGTTATTGAACTGAAAGAAAAAATCGGTATCGCTTTAGCAGTTGAAGAGACGGAAAAAGCAGCCAAAACTCCCGAGGAAGCGCGTTTAATCAACGATGCCGTCTCGGCCCTGCTCTCTCTGGGTTGTAAACCGGCCGAGGCGACTAAGGCGGTAAAGGAGGCAAAAATTTCCTTGCCGGACAAGGGCTCTTCGCTCGAAGAACTGGTTAAAGACGCGCTTAAACATCTTTAAGCAATTTAGTGCCCCTGGGGGGGCAAAGAGGCACAGAGGACAGAAAAATCCGAAATGCTAAATTCGAAACTCGCAACAAATACGAAATATTAATTCTCGAAATCCTAAACATTGTTTCGGTCATTCGTATTTTGATCATTTGATATTGTTTCGTATTTCGGGCTTCGAATTTAGAGTTTCCAATTTTTGCCTTATCTCTTAAACAGGAGCAGGTAAGATGAAAGAGAACATCGTCAGTCCGGAGAAAATAGAGGAAGATAAGGATTTAGATAACCGGCTCCGTCCAAATGCCTTAAAGGACTTTATCGGCCAGGAGAAATTAAAGGAGAAACTGAGTATCTTCATCGAGGCCGCTAAGAAACGTCAGGAAGCTCTGGACCATGTGCTTTTTTACGGGCCTCCGGGTTTGGGGAAAACGACCTTGGCAAACATTGTCGCCAAGGAGCTGGGGGTGCATCTCAACAGCACCTCGGGACCGGTAATCGAGAAGCCTATAGACCTATCTGCCATTCTCAGTCATCTTCAGAAGGGGGATGTCCTCTTTATTGATGAAGTTCATCGGCTGAATCATGTAGTGGAAGAAATTCTTTATCCGGCTATGGAAGATTATAAGTTGGACATAATGATCGGTAAAGGGCCCAGTGCTCGTTCTATCAAGTTGGATTTGCCGAAATATACCTTGGTAGGGGCAACCACCCGGGCGGGACTCTTGACTTCACCCTTAAGGGCCCGGTTCGGAGTAGTTAACCGTATCGGCTACTACAATCAAGATGAGATGTATCAAATTGTGAAGAGGTCCTCCCGCATTCTAAACATAGAGATAGATGATGAAGGAGCCATGGAGGTAGCTAAAAGGTCCCGCGGGACGCCTCGTATTGCCAACAGACTCCTCCGGAGAGTAAGAGATTACGCCCAGGTGAAAGCAGATAATATCATTGTTAAAGAAGTGGCGGATAAGGCTTTGGAGATGTTGGAAGTGGATAAATTCGGCCTGGACGATATGGATAAAATGATTATCTCCACCATCATCGAAAAATTCCAGGGAGGCCCGGTAGGAGTAAATAGTTTAGCCGTGGCCGTTGGCGAAGAGAGAGATACTATAGAGGAAATGTATGAACCTTATCTAATTCAGGAAGGTTACCTGGAAAGGACTCCGGGAGGAAGAAAAGCCACTAAACGAGCTTACGAATGTTTAGGGATTACCCCGGGGAAGAAAAAACAAGCGGAACTGTGGTGAAAATTCTCCTGCATATATGTTGCGCCCCTTGCGCCCTTTATCCCCTTAAAGCTCTGGAGGGGAAAGGCTATGAGGTTCAAGGTCTCTGGTATAATCCTAATATCCACCTTTATCAGGAATATTGCCGGAGGCGGGACAGTTTGAAAGATTATGCTGTTCGAACGAACCTGCCGGTTATCTATAATGACGAATATGGACTTAGAGAATTTATCTGCATGGTCGGCAAGGGCGAGGGAGAAGACCGGTGTCTGACCTGCTACCGTCTCCGTCTCCTGCGGGCAGCCGGGATAGCCAAACAAGAGAATTTCGATTCCTTTACCACTACGCTTCTCTCCAGTCCCTATCAAAAACATAAACTTATAAGGAAAATAGGCGAGCAAGTAGCGGAAAAAGCTGGAGTTACCTTCCATTACGAAGATTTTCGCGTGGGAAACAAGGAAAATATCCGCTTATCAAAAGAAATAGGGCTATATCGTCAACAATATTGCGGTTGTATCTATAGCGAATATGAAAGATTTAAAAAATAGTTTAAGGTTTAAGGTTTAAGGTTGAAAGTTTAAAGTTAATAGAACTTTAAGCGAGAGAGTGGAGTCCGGGACTTAAGGTAATTCTATGAAAGTTAGTGCCAGTCGAGTGATAAGGAAGTTTCTCTGGAGTAGCTACGATAATTTAGGAGCAATTATCCTGGGTAATATACTCTGGTTTTTTCTCTGTCTGCCCGTCGTTACCGCTCCCGCTTCCACTGCCGCTCTCTTCTCGTTTACTAATCGCCTCATTTCCGGGAAAGGGGCAACGGCAGGAGATTTCTGGAAGGGATTCAGAAAATATTTCTTGAGGAGTTCTTACTTAGGATTGATTTATCTCGCACTTTTAGCTATGGTTGCAAGTAATATCTTCCTTTACCGGCATCTGAGCCAGACCGCAAGAATAGTTGCTATTTTTCTGGGAGCAGTAAATCTCTGGCTGTTTCTTTTCTTCTCTTTGATGGTGATATATAGCTTGCCCCTCATGGTCAAGCAGGACCTTGGCTTGAAAAAATCACTTAAGCAATCGGCGTTATTGGCTCTGGATAATCCTTTCTTTACTATAGCCATTTCCATCCAAGCTGTAATCATTTCCTTCCTTTCCATACCTTCAATAGTTGGGGCCATCTTTCTCATGACGGGCTTGATAAGTCTGTTATTAAACCAGGCCCTTCAGGAACTTTTTGATAAATATGAAGGCAATAATAAAGAAGAAAAGGAAGAGAGAAGGAGTCTGAGAACAATATTCAGACCCTGGGAATAAAGCTCAAATTCCGACCTCAGCATCTTAAAAAGCTTGACTTAGCCCAAGGTTTAAATTATACTTGACTAAATCAAGGGAGAAAAGTAATGCGAAGGAAACCTATCTTAGCTATATTTTTTTTAGCCCTGATCCTGTCCGGTTGTGCCCGCTCGCTGGAAAAAGGGTGGGAAAAAGCGGATGAAGGGAAAACAGCGGCAGCTATCAAGGACTTCTCCCAAGCTTTGACCGATAGCAATGAGACTTACCGGAGATTAGCAGCTGAGGAACTAATTAAAATAGGGACGCCGGCTATTCCCGTCCTTGAGGAAGCCTTACTAAGGAAGAGTTCTTATTATGATATTTACTACAACGAATCAAGGAGGGAAGCTGCTTGGGCCCTGGGAGAGATAGGATCAGCAAAAGCGGTGCCTTCCTTGTTAACTGCTCTGAGAACAGCCAGGGAGGTTTATAAAGAAAAGGACCTGATTGCAAAGATTAATAATTTAAAAAGCAGAGCTCGATTAGCCAAGATGGTCAAGGCGGTAATGAATCTCTCCAATAAGAAGGAAGACCAGCCAACCATAGCTAAGGCAATGAAGAAATATGTAGAAAAGATAGAAGAATCTCTCCGGGAATCTTTCAAGGATAAGGACGGTTTTTACCGCGAGCAGGAATTGGTCTCTGCAATTAACCGTATCAAACTGCTTCAGCTGCCCGGGGAAGCAGGAAAGAAGGTAAAAAAAGAAGCTCTAAAGATAGTTGAGAATAGACTAAGAGCAAAGAGGTATTCTCCCCCTTCTTACCTAATCGCCAGCATAGAGGCTTTGGGAAAGATAGGAGATAGTCGTGCTGACGGGCCGCTCTTAGAGGCATTTGAAGAGTCTTATCTCAGGCCCGAAGTTGCTTTAGCCTTGGCTAATATCGGCGACCGGAAAACGTTTCCTTTCCTGGAAAAAGCTTGGGAGAAAGAGAAAGAAGACTCCCTTAAAATGAGCTTGGAGGCCGCTCTCTACCTTATGGGAGATGAATCGAAAGGGGAGCTATTAATAAAGAGGCTGGGGGATAAAAAACTCCGGATGGAAGCCGTTAAGCTCCTGGGAAAGATTAGAGATAAGAAAGGGGTGGAACCGCTGATCAAGACCTTGAACGATAAGTCTCCGGAGTTAAGGCTGGAAACCGTCAAGGCTTTGCACCGGATAGGAGGAAAAGAAGCAGAAGAAGCTCTGCTGGGGGCTTTAAACGATAACAATCCCCAGGTGAAGAAAGAAGCTATTCTTACTGTCGTTAACTCCGAAAAATCGGTGGATGCTCTTCAGAAGATAGTCGCAGATGAAAAAGAGAAGCTAATAATTCGTTTAGCAGCAGCTTCCCGGCTGGGAGAGTGGAATAAGGAAAATAACCTTCCCCTCGCTATAAAGGTAGCGAAGGAAAAGACCTTTTCTAAAGAGGAAAGAATGATGGCTATAAATGCTCTGGCAAACACAGAAGCAAACAGGGAAATCTTAAGAGAGATATACCAGGATACGGGAGAGAACTTCTTGATTCGATTTCAAGCGAGAAAAGCTCTCCGCCGGGGGGATAAAAGATAGTGAAGCCGAGAACCAAGCGAAAGATAAGGGAAGCAGCCAGCAGCTATGCTTTTTTAATGCCTAACTTCCTGGGTTTCTTGCTGTTTACTTCCGGTCCGGTAATTTTTTCTCTCTTCCTGGCCTTTACAAAATGGGATCTTCTTACCGACTCCTCCTTAAAATGGGTAGGCTTGGAGAACTTCGTTAGGCTTCTCTGGTTTCATTACGAAGCCGGCGCTCCGGTCGCTAATGACCCTTACTTCTGGAAATATGTTGGGAACACTTTCTTCATAATGTTAGGAATTCCGGTAGGAATGGCCGGTTCCTTAGCTTTGGCCGTCGCTATGAATCAGCGTTTGAAAGGAATCGTCTTCTTCCGGACTGTCTATTTCCTCCCGACTATCTCCATGGGAGTAGCTATCTACATGCTCTGGCGATGGATTTACAATGAGGATTTCGGCCTGATAAACAGTTTATTAGCCATGATAGGTGTTGACGGACCAGGTTGGCTTACTTCTACCGCTTGGTCTAAGCCCGCTCTAATGATTATGAACCTCTGGGGAACGGTAGGAGGATATAATATGATCCTCTATTTAGCCGGACTTCAGGGGATCAGCCCTGAACTTTATGAAGCAGCCAGTATAGATGGAGCCAGCCCCTGGCAAAAGTTCCGGAGTATTACCTGGCCGATGCTCGGTCCGACTACCTTCTTCATTTTCGTAATGAGTATGATAGGTGGTTTTCAGAGCGGCTTCGAGGCGGCCTATATCATGACCAACGGAGGACCCGCAGGATCAACTACCACCATCAGTTATTACATCTGGCAGAATGCATATAACTGGTTCAAGATGGGCTATGCGGCTTCTATCGCCTGGGTCCTTTTCATTATGGTATTTAGTGTGACTATTTTCAACTGGAAGGTAGGAGGGAAAATTGTTCATTATTAACCCTATTCTACCTCTTCCGGAATTTCCAAGCACGGTTCCGGAACCAGTTTGTAAAGAGCAGGGCAGACGCCTGCTCCAATTCCCGGGCCTGGCAGGAACTAAAGACATGAATAAAAGCAGGCGGAAATTCCCCGGAGGGTAATTGCTCAGATGAAATCTCTAACAGCTAAGGAATCAAAAGCGAGAAAGAAGAGAAAAGGACTGTTCAAAAAGTTCTTTCTCTATGCTTTACTCTCTTTCTTTGGGATAAGTATGGTTACCCCTTTCTTTTGGACGCTCTCTACCTCCCTCAAAGAACCGGGGAATATATTTACTTCTACTCCGGAATGGATACCAAGAGCTAAATTCATAGAAAGGGAAGGGAAAAAGCTGGATATAAGAGTTAAAGAAGAAAATGCCACTTTTAAAGTCTTAGCTACCGGAAAAATAAGGATAGGAAGAAAAAACCGGATCTACTCTGAACGTCCGGAATGGTGGAACCCCTTCCTGAAAAAATATTATGTCCTGGAAAAGAGGAAAGAAGAGGGAAAAGAAAAACCAAAGAGAATATATGTAAAAATACTTAAGGAGAAGGCGAAAGTAGAAATCATTCAGGAAGGACCGGATAAAGGAAAAGTCTTGGAGGTCCCTTCTAATGCTATAAAGGAGCGAGTAAATCCTGCCTGGAAAAATTATTTGGAGGCCTGGAGAGCAATTCCTTTCGCCCGGGGATATATAAACAGTCTTTTTGTATCCATCACGATAACCTTAGGCCAGGTATTCACCAGCGCCTTAGCCGCTTACGCATTTGCTCGCCTTTCCTTTCCCGGAAGAGATAAACTCTTCTTAGGATATTTAGGCACGATGATGATTCCCGGGGCAGTAACGATGATTCCCGTCTTCATCCTCCTGAGAAAACTACCGGAAGTTCTTAACTGGATATTCCACACGGATTTCTGGTCAACTACTCAATATCTGGGGCCTTATATGGTAGGAACCCCTATCGGCATTGATTCTTATTTTGCTTTAATCGGCCCGCTTCTTTTCAGCGCCTACGGGACATTTATGCTACGGCAGTTCTTTATGACCATCCCCCGGGATTTAGAGGATGCAGCCAGGATTGATGGATCCGGTCCTTTCGGCACCTTCTTTCGCATAATTCTTCCTCTATCCAAACCGGCCCTGGCTACCTTGACCATTTTTACCTTCATGAATTCCTGGAGATCTTTCCTGTGGCCTTTGATTATCACCAACAGCATGGAGATGAAAACTATCCCGGTAATGATTGCCTCCTTCCAGGGGCTCTACATTACCGATTGGCATCTCCTTATGGCAGCTTCGCTTATTGCCCTCGTTCCCATGTTAATCGTTTTCATCATCGGGCAGCGATTCTTCGTGGAAGGAATCAGGCTGGGAGCTATTAAGGGGTAGGATTAAGGGCTGATGGTTAAGGGGTATAAGGGGAGATCACTTCGTTCGCTTCAATAATTAAGTTTTTTTACTTAATACTTATAACTTAATACTTAATACTTAATACTATTTTACTTAATCCTGTACTTAGAGAGTACAAACTTTATTCCGGCCGGACTGCTTAGCCTTGTAAAGAGCACAAGCTTTATCGATCAGATCCTCCCCTTCTTGAGCATCTTCAGGAAAGGTAGCCAGGCCAATACTAATAGTCACCTTGCCTACCTCATCATAAGCTTTGAACTGGTGTTCCTCTATCGAGAGGCGCAACCTCTCCGCTATCTGTAAAGCGCTCTCCTTATCCGTCTCGGCAAGAAGAAGGGAAAATTCTTCTCCTCCATAGCGACCGACCAGGTCTATTTCTCTTACCCCCTCCCCCAGGAGATGGGCAATATTTTTCAGAACAACATCGCCAACCAAATGGCCGTATTTATCGTTACATTTTTTAAAATTGTCAATGTCGACCATGAGAAAAGAAAGAGGCAACTGATGATGGCGAGAGCGCTGGAGTTCTTCTTCAAACCGTTCCAGGAAATGTCTCCTTAAAAAGGTTCCCGTTAAACCATCAACGATAGACAGTTCCTGCACCTCCTGGTAAAGTCGGGACTTCTTCATCGCTAAAGCTAATTGAGCTGCCACTACGGAAAGACGGTCAAAATCATCCTCTTTTATATTCTCCATTGTCATAATGGCAAGCATTTTTTTCTCCATTATAAGGGGAACGGCAGCAAACGACTTCACAGTCTGGGAGAGAGACAACCTTCTGGCTTGGAGACTCTGGCTGGTATCAGCAATGAAAATAGCTCCCCTCTGCCCACTCACAAGAAGGTCAACTAAGTTTTTCTGCAGAGAGAAACCCTCCTGGCCGGGCATTTCTCTCCGGGAAGCAATTTCTTTCCCGACTACTTCCAAAATACGCTTTATTTCCACCTTGCCCTCTTTCTCTTCCAAGAGAATCAATTCCGCTCTTTCGAAAGATAACATCTCCTTAAGTTTCTTGTTAAAGATTTGAAAGGTGCTTTCAAATTCCAGAGCCGCTCCCATCTCCCGGGTTATTTCATAAAGGTCCTGAATCTGGCTGACCTTCCTTCCTAAATTCTTATTTTCCTCCTGGAGTTTCTTGTTCTCGAGCAAGACCCGAATATTTCTTTTTTTCAAGCTTTCACAGGCAGCAATTACCGCCTGCCTCTTGCCTTGCAGGAACACGACCAAGTAACGGAGAGCCAGGACAGTAGCCAAAAGAGGAATTGCATAAAGTAAACCGAGTCGTAATGAGTTCAGGTACATACGCAATCCTTCCCCCCGTCTTTGGCCCGGTAGAGAGCTTCATCGGCTTTTTTGATGAGATCGGTGCTCGTCCGGGCATCCTGAGGCAGAGTTGCTATCCCCAGGCTTACCGTTATTCTCGTCTTTACCCTTCTGAGAGTGATGGTATGTTTGCTCAGTCGCTTCCGAATCCTCTCTGCTAAGCAGTAAGCTTCTTCTTTATCGGTTCGGGGCAGAAGGATACAAAACTCCTCTCCCCCATATCTGGCAATCAGATTCCCCGGGGTCGTCTCCTCCATAAGAATCTTAGCTAAATGCCGGAGAACAATATCGCCGGCAATATGGCCGAACTTATCGTTATAATTTTTAAAATGGTCTAAATCAAGCATCACCAGGGAGAGCGGATAATTTTGAGCCAGAGCCCTTTTCAGTTCTTCCTCTAAACGGTCCCGAAAATGTTTATGAACATAAAGCCCGGTCAAATTATCCCTGATGGCTAACTCTTTCGTTCTTTGATAGAGCTCTGCATTCTCCATGGCCAGGGAGGTAAGACTGGCTACAATATCCAGCAACCTCAAATCATCGGCAGCATACTCACCTGGCAAGGACGAATCCAGTCTTAAAATACCTCCAACCTCTCCCCCCCGGAGAAGAGGAGAACTAATCAGGGACCTCACCTTCCTCTCGCCCTTCCCCCCGGAGAAAGTACGGAACCTGAAATCTTTTTCCCCATCGATAACAATCAAGTTCTGCCTCCGTTTTAATACCCATTTGTCGAAAGCATCGCCGACTTTAGACTTAACCCTTTTCTGGGGCTCAAAATCACTTCCAAGGTGGGAGGTAGCTCGCAAGGATAGCTTCCCGTTTTCTATGAGAAAGAGGAGGGCGGTTTCTCCCTTCCCGATAATGTAGAGAGCGCTATCAGTCACTAAATTCGAAATCTCATCTAAGCTTAAAGAGAAGGAAAGACTTTCAGTTATCTCTCTTAATATGGAGTACTTCAACATCCTTTTCCGCCAACCGCCCCTTTCAGCTTCGTTTTTAATCCGTTCCTCTTTGAGAACATTGTATTCAGCTTCCAGTTCTTCCATTTCGATCTCATTCTTCTGCTGAAAATCCCGCTCCCTTTTAAGGAAGACATAAGCGATGATGCCGGTTATAAAAAAAGAGGTAGGAGGAAGACGATAGAGACTCGAGCTGGCAATAACGGAAATAAGCTGACCGAAAAGAGCGGGGAAAAGAATAGCTACCACCCCTCCCCCAAGTCCAAAAGAGAGGAAAGCAAGAACGATTAAGGGATTGTAAAGAAGATGTAAAGTAAGGACAAGAGGGAGAAGGCTTGCTTTATATCCCAATTGTAAGGAGGTGAAAAGAAGTGCATAAGTAAGGAGAAGAAAGGCAACTATAGTAAAGATAGCTGCCCTCGACCCGGATTTTTTCTCCTGGATCTCACTCATTCAGATAATAACTTCCTCTGTCTCCTTATCGAAGAAGTGGGCTTTGCTCATATTTAAAACCAACTCCAAATCCTCATTAACCGAGGCCTGGCTATGAGCTTCCACTCGAGCGATGAAGGAATGGTTACCGGTAGTCAGATAAAGTAAATTTTCCGCTCCCATTGGTTCCACGACTTCCACCGTAGCCACGATGGTATTCTCAGGAGCAGCTTCCCCTACAAAAAGCTTGTCATGAATATCTTCCGGTCTGATACCAAAGATTATTTTCTTCTTGAGGTAAGGAGTCAATTTAGGGATCATATCCTCTATTACCTTGACTTCAGACCTCCCTTCATTGAAATAGAGACCTTCATCTTTCTTAATTAATCTGCCTTCCATAAAGTTCATGGGAGGAGTGCCAATAAAACCAGCGACAAACTTATTGGCGGGTTTCTCATAAAGGCTCAGGGGATCGGCTATCTGAAGGAGAAAACCATCTTTCATAACCACGATACGATCTCCCATGGTCATAGCCTCCGTCTGATCGTGGGTAACATAGATCATGGTAGCTTGAAGCCTGGCATGAAGCTTACTGATCTCCGCCCGCATTTGCACTCGCATCTTAGCGTCCAGGTTACTCAAGGGTTCATCAAAAAGGAAAACTTTGGGTTTCCGCACAATGGCTCTGCCCACGGCTACCCTTTGTCTCTGTCCTCCGGATAGAGCCCTTGGCTTTCTGTCCAGAAGCTCATTTATTCCCAGGATTTCAGCAGCGTATCTGACTCGCCGGTCTATTTCCTCCCGGGGAAATTTTCTTAAGCGCAGCCCGAAGGCCATATTATTGTAAACATTCATATGGGGGTAGAGAGCATAGTTCTGGAAGACCATGGCAATGTCTCTATCCTTAGGAGGAATATCGTTAACCAAACGATCTCCGATATAAATTTCTCCTTCCGTTATCTCCTCCAATCCTGCCAACATCCTCAAGGTGGTAGACTTACCACATCCAGAGGGGCCAACAAGAACCATAAACTCCTTATCCGCGATCTCAATGTTGGCATCGTTCACAGCCAGGATATCTCCAGAAAACACTTTCTTAACATTCTTTAAGACTACCTTGGACATCTCCTTTTTCCTCCCTACTTTATCTTACGCTACTCGGACCTCAGAGATAAATAATTCCCTTAGACATTACATAACTGTTTAACAGTTATGCACAACTGCTAAATATCATTGAATGGTAAAGGGTAAAAGTAAAACTCCCCTGCAAGTAATTTCTTTTTACCCTATGCCGGCTGTTCATCCAGGCAATGCACAACGATACCAGACAGGTTTATCTAACCACAAAAGTCCCATTTATGCAAGAAAAAAAGCATATAAGGGCAGGATGCTTGCAGCAAGCCTTGGAAGCAGACCTTTAAATATTTACCAACTCCACCTCAGGTTGGCAAGTGAAAAAAGATTTCTTGCTACTCCTGAACCTGGAAAAAATCCGGTCAGGAAAGCGGACGATGGGAATCGAACCCACATGAGCAGCTTGGAAGGCTGCCGTTCTACCACTGAACTACGTCCGCAAACCAGACAGAGGACAAAATACAAAAATCAGATTTTCGCTGTTCCCTGTCTTCTGCTATGGGGAGAGGAGGATTCGAACCTCCGAAGCCAATCGGCGACAGATTTACAGTCTGTTCCCTTTGTCCCCTTGGGTATCTCCCCAGTTAACTCTTCAATGGTTAAAAGTAACCGCTAAAGCTCATTGTAAATTGAAGATTGAAAATTTTAAATTGTAAAATCAAGAAGAGTTTCTCCAACAATTTCATCCTTAGAGCTGGCGGAGGGAATCGAACCCCCAACAGCCTCATTACAAGTGAGGTACTCTACCATTGAGTCACGCCAGCATTATACAAAAGATAGGATTAAGAATTAAGTATTAAGACGCTCACTTTGTTCGCTCTAAGAATTAAGCTTTTTACTTAATACTTAATACTTACGACTTAATTCTATCTTTTTTGCTGTAATTGCTTAATCGCCAGGGGCAACTTATCCAATAGATCAGTAGCAATCAGTCCTATTTCTCCCTGAGTCCCGGCAGCTATATCTCCTGCTAAGCCGTGGATATAAACCCCGGCTTTAGCTGCTTCCAACTCCGTTAATCCCTGGCCGATGAAAGAGGCAATCATCCCCGTGAGTATATCTCCCATACCCCCACTAGCCATCCCCGGATTTCCTGTGGGGTTAACATAGACGTTTCCTTCCGGGTCGGAGATAACGGTTCTGGCTCCTTTCAAAACAATCACGATTCCCATCTGCAAAGCTGCTTGCCGGGCAACTCCAATCCGGTCGGACTGTACTTCCGCTACCGTCATCCCGAGCAGCCTTCCCATTTCCCCGGGATGAGGAGTAATAATAATAGAAGCGGGCGATTTTGTCAATAGAGAAATATCCCCGGCCAGTCCATTGAGTCCGTCAGCATCGATAACCATCGGTTTATTAATCTTGGTTATCAGTCTCTTTACCAATTCTTGCGTCTCCGGGTGAATTGAAAGTCCCGGACCCACGGCCAGGGCATCCATCCTCTGAACCAACTCCAGGATATCTCCCTCCGCCTCAAGGCTTAAGCTACCCTCTCCCGTCTCCGGCAAAGGTTTAGTCATCACTTCGGTAAGTTTCGCTTCCAGCACAGGATTGAGGCTTCGGGCCACCCCCAGGGTAATTAATCCTCCCCCCGACCGGAGAGCTCCCAAACCGGCTAAAGCAGCAGCTCCCGTAAATCCTGTCGAACCCGCAAGAACCAGAATATGTCCGTAATTTCCTTTGTGCGTCTCCCTTCTCCGATAAGGGAAGAGAGAAGAGATATCTTTCTCTTCCAGCAGATTTACTTTCAGACAATGATCATTAAGAACTTCAGGAGGAATCCCGATATCGGCAACTTTAAGTTCTCCCACATATTCAGCTCCCGGATAGGAAATCAGCCCCTGCTTGGGCAAACCCATAGTTACCGTCCTGGCTGCCTTTACGCAGATATCCAGAGGTTCTCCCTTCTCCCCACTCAATCCCGAGGGAATGTCCACAGAGATGATTGGTTTGCCGCTCTCATTCAGCAATTCAATTGTCGCTTTTAGGATACCCTGGACTTTTCCCCTGGCGCCGGTGCCCAGGAGAGCATCAATTATTAAATCGGCTTGAGAGAGACTATCCTTGAGTTTATCAAGGTCTTTCTCTTCTTTAATCTCCATTACCGGTTGAGTTAATCTCTGAAGATTGGTTTGAGCATCTCCTTTAACATCTTCCTTTTTTCCTAATAGATAAATGTCAATTTCCGCTTCTTCCTCAACTAAATACCGGGCGGCAACAAAACCGTCTCCCCCATTATTTCCCCGACCGGCGAAAATTGCTACCCGCTTCCCCAAAGGAAAGCGAAGCATCTCCCTGGCCGCTTCCGCTATCTGCCGACCGGCATTCTCCATTAATTGAAGAGAAGGAATCTGAAACTCCTCAATCGCCTTCCGGTCGATCTCTCTCATTTCTTCAGGAGTAACTAACTTCATTAAATTATCGCACCTCCGGTGCGGATAGGCACAGAGGCACACAGGCACATAGGCACAAAGGAAAAACAAAAGCCAATACTTGCAGTTGTTTTAGTTTTCTTAACTTAGTGCCTATGTGCCTTTGTGCCTCTGTGCCTGTATTATATAGATTCATCGCTTATAACCACTGCCTGGGCAATAGCATAATTACGGTCGTGAGAAAGACTGAGGAAAACCTTCTTTGCCCCCTGCCTCCGCCCAACTGCCCGGGCATTTCCTCTCAAATTAACCTTGGGGTTTCCCAACAGACCATTAATTATCTCCACTTCCTTCCAATCCATTCTTTCTTCCAGGGCCTTCCGTACCGCTTCCTTGGCAGCAAAGCGAGCGGCAAAATGGAGGAAGCCCTGTTTCTTGTCCTTACAGTAACTTATTTCCTGCGGAGTATAAATGCGGGAGAGAAACCGTCCGTTCCATTTCTCTATGGCTTTTCTAATCCTCGCAACCTGAACCAAATCAACGCCCGTGCCAATTATCAAGAATTCCCTCCTTTATGGTAAGTATTAAGGATTAAGTTATATAGTTATAAGTTATAAGTATTAAGTATTAAGTGAAAAACTTGATTCTTAGAGCGAAGGGAGTGAGCGGCTGAATCCTGAATCCTATCTTTTGTGCTTTATCAGTGCTTGCATCTCCCGCACAGCTTTATCAAGCCCTACGAGAACGGCCCGGGAGATGATGGTATGACCAATATTTAACTCTTCTATCTCCTTAATAGCGGCCACCTTACAGACATTTTGATAAGTTAACCCGTGCCCGGCATGCACCGCTAAATTAAGCCCTTTGGCCAATTTCACTCCGTCCTTCAGCTTAGCCAATTCCTCGCTTAGTTTCTCTCCTCCGGCATTTGCATACTCTCCGGTATGCAATTCCACCGCATCCGCACCTACCTGGGCAGAAGCCCGGATTTGTTCAGGGTCAGGATCGATAAAGAGGCTCACTATTACCCCGGCCTTCTTCAACCTTCCCACCGTTTTTCCCAGAGAATCTTTCTGAGAAAGAACGTCCAACCCTCCTTCCGTAGTTATCTCTTCTCGCTTCTCCGGGACCAGAGTAGCTTGATCGGGTTTAATCCGGCAAGCCACCGCAACCATCTCTTCGGTAGCAGCCATCTCCAGGTTAAGCTTTATCCGGATAACCGCCTTTAAGATATCCAGGTCCCTATCCTGAATATGCCTTCGATCTTCCCGGAGATGGACAACGATTCCTTCTGCTCCTGCCAACTGACAGAGAATAGCAGCAGCTACCGGGTCGGGTTCAAAAGTCCTGCGCACCTGACGGAGGGTAGCTACATGATCTATGTTCACGCCTAACTTAGGCAAGGGTTTATTTCCCTTTCTTGAGAAAACCGGCTGGGAACGATCCTTTTATTGCCCATCTATTATCTAAGACAACCTTAACTGTCATCGGCTTACGCCTGGAAACCTCTATGCCTTCCGGGAGAATAACCCGGGGACGCAGTTCGTATTCGCCTTGCTTCAAATCCTCTACCAGAACAAAGAGGATTATATCTCCTGCGGTTAACCCCTTCAAAGCCTCTCGAGAGCCGGTTAATAACAAACTCACTGTATCCGGCTCTACCTTTACCTGAAAGGGGGCCAAAGGAAGCTCGAGCACTCTGACGGGAACGTCCAACTCCATTTCTTTCCCTTGAACCAGAGTAAGCCATTCTTTTCCTCCCGATACGGAGAACCAGAGCGCTAAAGCTAAAGCCAGGGAGGCTATTTTTACCCCCAGATTGCTAAATAGTTGTTTTTTCATCCGCCACTTTAATCTTTCTTTGCCAAAAGTAAGTCTTTTTCCCTTTGCGGGGAGAAGAGGAATAGATATTTAATAAGAATTTCTGCAGGGTGGCTCCATCTAAATCCCGGGTTAGTTTCCCCCCTATCCCAACTGAAATTGCTCCCGTCTCTTCGGAAACGACTACTGCTGCGGCATCCGTCTCTTCAGTCAATCCGATAGCCGCCAAGTGCCGGGTGCCCATAACTCTAATCATATCGGGAGATTCGGCTAAAGGGAGAAGACAACCTGCTGCCGCTATCCTTTCTCCCTGGATAATAACCGCGCCATCATGCAGAGGGGTATTGGGCATAAAGATAGAGTTAAGGATCTCACTGGAGACCCGGCTATCCATTTCCACTCCCGTCTCCACATAGTTTCGCAGGCCGATATCTCTTTCCAGGGCGATTAAAGCTCCCACCTTTTTCCGGGAAAGGAAATTGGCTGATTTAACTATTTCCACAATCACCTCTTCCTCTTTCCAGGATGAAGAAAACAGCGGATTCTCTCCCAAGCGAGCCAAGCCCCGTCTCAGTTCCGGCTGGAAGAGAACAACAAAGGCAATTACCGCCACCGCTCCCAGATACCTTAAAATAAGATTTATGGTATTAAGACCCAAGATCTTAGCTAAAAAAGCAAACACGATCAAAAAAACCAATCCTTTAACCAGGTGAACAGCCCGGGTCCCCCGGATAAAGAGCCATAATCTATAAAAGCAGAAACTGATGATATAAATCTCTGCGATAAACCTTAAGATATCCTGCCACCGGGAAGCTAAGAACTCTAACATATTTACAGCCTATCTATCTTGATTATATTTTATATTCTTCTACATACTGTTCACCTTGCCGAACAGCATCCACCATCCGGGCCACCCGAACCATCTCCAAAACATCGTGCACCCGAACGATATGAGCTCCATTCAGGATAGCTACCGCCACAATGGCTGCCGTCCCCTCCAACCGTTCCTCTATGGGAAGCCCGAGGACATCGCCAATCAGCCTTTTGCGAGAAGGTCCCAAGACCAGGGGACAACCTAAGGCCCGAAATTCTTTCAAACTCTTGATTATTTCCAAATTATGTCCGGTTCTCTTCCCGAAGCCAATCCCGGGATCAAGGAGGATGTTCTTCTCCTCCACCCCGGCAGAAGAAGCCCTCTTTATTGCTTCTCTAAAGAAGGAAAGGAGCTCCGGAATAAGCGCTTGGTAACAAGGGGCATCCTGCATATCTTCCGGCTTTCCCTGCATATGCATCAGGATGACGGGGACCTTATACTCTGCTACCACTTCTCCCAGGACGGGATCATTTCTTAAAGCGGTTATATCATTAATCATCTGAGCCCCGAGATCTAAGGCCCGCCTGGCTACCTCTGCTTTACAAGTATCTACAGAAATAGGAACATCCGTCTCCTTTACCAGCCTTTCCACTACCGGAATAACTCTCTTTATCTCCACTTCAACGGGTATAGGCTCAGAACCGGGACGGCTGGACTCCCCTCCTACATCAATGATATCGGCACCTTCCTCGACTATTCGGTGGGCCCGGGAGAGAGCATCTTCCAATACCCGGTAGCGTCCTCCATCGAAGAAAGAATCGGGAGTAACGTTGAGGATGCCCATAACATGGGTGCGCTTGCTTAACCTCAAGGTATGTTTGCCACAGCAGAGATCAAAACTTTCCTTCAAGTTCATAATTCACAACTAATTAATTATTCTCCGGCTGGGAGGACTTCTCTATTCCCACTATCTTCTTAACTTCTTCCCCATCCAGGACTTCTCTCTTTTTCAAGGCTTCAGCCAACTTATCCAGTTTCTCCCGATTATCCTTAAGCATGGATTCGGCCCGGTGGTAACACTCATCAGCGAGGCTACGCACCTCGCTATCGATATCCAGAGCGATCTTCTCACTATAATGTTTTTCCCGGGTTATATCCCTCCCTAAAAATAAATGCTCCGCCGGCTCCCGGAAGGTAATAGGGCCCAGTTTCTTGCTCATGCCGAACTCACAGACCATCTTTCGGGCTGCCTGGGTAACCATCTCCAAGTCATTCTGGGCGCCGGTAGTGGATTCATGGTAAATCATCTCTTCGGCCACCCTTCCTCCCAGAAAGACGGTCATTCGCCCCATGAGTTCCTTTTTGGTAGTCAGATAACGGTCCTCCAGAGGCAACTGCAGGGTGTACCCGAGGGCCTGACCTCCCCGGGGAATAATGGAAACCTTATGAAGAGGATCGGCCTCGGGAATCAAAAGGGCAAGCAGGGCATGTCCGGATTCATGATAGGCAACTATACCCTTCTCATAATCGCTGATCACCCGGCTCTTCCTCTCCGGTCCGGCAATCACCCTTTCCGTCGCTTCCTCGAACTCTTCCATAGTTACAAACGCCTTATCCCTGCGCGCCGCTAAGAGAGCGGCTTCATTAACTACATTGGCTAAGTCCGCTCCCGAAAATCCCGGGGTCTTCTGGGCAATAATTTTTATATCTGCGTTCTTGTCCATGACTATCTTCTTAACATGCACACTGAGAATTCCTTCCCGGCCTTTCATATCCGGAATGTAAACTTCGATCTGGCGGTCAAACCTTCCCGGCCGCAAGAGGGCGGCATCAAGAACATCGGGACGTAGCTGCCAGGAGAATAACTCCTTCTTTAGTATCGAATCCGTCCATTTCCGCCAGGAGCTGATTCAGGGTTTGTTCCCTTTCATCGTGCCCCCCCCCGATGCCGGCGAAACGCTGCCGTCCCACGGCATCTATCTCGTCAATGAAGATGAGAGCGGGAGCATTTTTTCTCCCCTGTTCGAACATATCCCGCACCCGGGAAGCTCCTACACCCACAAACATTTCCACAAAGTCAGAACCGCTGATAGAGAAGAAGGGAACATGGGCTTCCCCGGCAATAGCTTTAGCCAAGAGGGTCTTCCCGCAACCGGGAGGCCCATAAAGGAGAACTCCTTTAGGAATCTTAGCGCCTAACTTCTGGAATTTCTTGGGATCCTTAAGGAAATCAATAATCTCCTGCAGTTCCTGTTTAGCCTCATCGACTCCCGCTACATCCTTGAAGGTAATCAGGGGATGATCCTCGGACAATTGTTTCGCCCGACTTTTCCCGAAAGCCAAGGCCCGGTTTCCTCCCGCCTGCATCTGGCGGATAAAGAAAATCCAGATAAGAGCAAAGAAGAGAATGGGAACCAGGAAATTCAATAATAGGCCTTTCCACATCGGAGATTCGGAAGAATTAACAATTACTCCCTTGGCGACCAAAGTATCGATCAGCTTACTATTCTCAAAAGGCATCCGGGTCTTGAAATATTTGAAAGTTTCCTTGCTTTTGTTTTTCTCATCGTAAAACAGGGAGTTCTTCCTGAGCTCTCCTTTTATATCCAGTTGAGAAAAGTCAGCTGAGAGCACGTTCTTAGAAGGCACTTTAGGATCAAGTCCCCCTAACTCCTCAATGAACCGGCTATAGGGTATATCAGGTTGAAATTTCTGGAGGGGCTTGGTTAAATTATAGACGATGAGCACTCCCAGGGAAATCAAGACAAACATCATTAGATTCCTGGGATTGGGAAGATTCTTCTTCCCCTTTTTTTCTTTAAGGTCCCGTTTCTTTTTCTGCTCCATTTATTTTCCTTCCTTCTTTAAAGTATTATTATCCTTATCTGGGAACAATTATATCACACTTTCGCTTAAAATAAAGACAAAAACTTCTTTATCCTTTTTTTTTCACCGCTGAGCTCGCAGAGAAGAAAATGAAAATTATATTTAAAATTAAGTATTCTCTGCGAGCTCAGCGTTCTCGGCGGTAATCAGGTAAGGGTCTTGGTTTTTTGTGTCCATATGTATTCACCCGGGGACGATTTCCACTCGCAGAACTTCCTTCGTCTTTCCGGTAACTTTAGCCTCCTCCCCTTGCCGATGGCCGACGACCCAAAGAATATCCTTTCCCTGGACAAGCAAAGGAATCTCTTCTCTCTCTTCCCGGGGAATTTTCCGGTCAATGAAAAAATCCTTTAATTTTTTTCTTCCCCTCATCCCCAGAGGGCGAAAACTATCTCCCCGTTTCCGATTCCGGATAAGGAGAGGTAACTTTATCTTAGCAAAATCGAAATAAGCTACGCCCGGGAGAAAAGAATCTTTTTCCGGCAACCGGACCTTCTCCCGGGGAAGAAGAGAACACCGTATTCTTATCTTGAGCTCTCCCACCTCCGTCTCTCCGGGAACGGTGAGGCCGACACCCCCAGGGGCAAGCGGACCACCAGGCACCCTTTTCTTTCTCTGCCCCTTCTTGAAAATAACCAGGTCTCCGTAACGATACCTGGCCACTACATCCTCAGGTAAGTGAATCTCCAAACCGCCCGGACTATTGACAATCTTCAGGATATCATCCAATTGAGTTAAGCTTATTCCTCTCAAGTCCCCTTTGACCGATTCAATGCCTTTTCGCAACACCCGCCGTTGAATAGAGAGATGGAATCTTTTCAATCTCTTCATGTCTACAATCACTTGCTGATTTTTTTCCACTTTGGCTGTCCTGGAGAAAATCTTTTCAGTTATCCCGGTTAAATATTCCTCATCCGCTTGTAAAACCCTGGCCATACCGGAGAGAAGGGATTTGATATGGGGGTTATAATTCTCAGCTAAGTGCGGAAGGAGTTCCTGCCTTATCCGGTTTCTCAGATAGACCATATCCCGATTGGAAGCATCCACCCGGGGACGAAGACCGGTCTTCTTTAAATATTCCTCTATCTCCAGGCGGCTGACTTCAAGCAGGGGACGGATGATGTATGGTTGAAAGTTGAAAGTTGAAGGTTTAAGGTTTAAAGCGTTATCCTCGGGAGGTTGAAAAAGTTCGGAGGGGGTTAGCGGTCTCATGGGGGCAATTCCCGTTAACCCCTTCAAGCCCGAACCCCGCAGCATCTTCATCAGAACGGTTTCTGCCTGGTCATCGGCGGTTGAGCCTACGGCGATCTTGCCCGCGTTTACTTTTCCGGCTACCTTTTGCAGGAACTCATATCTCGCCTGCCGGGCGCCTTCCTCGGGACTAAGCTTTCTGCTCTTGATAAGAGCGGGAACATTCCTCTTCCCGACCGTGACGGGCAAACCGAATTTCCGGGCTAATCTCTTCACATAAAGGGCATCTTTCTCCGCCTCCTTGCCCCGGAACATATGATTAAGATGGGCCAGGTGGAGAGAAAGGGGAAACTCCTTTTCCAGGGAGAAAAGTAAGTTGAGCAAAGCAGTTGAGTCCGGTCCGCCGGAGACAGCTACCACCACCGTATCTCCTTTGTTCAGCATCCCGTATGCCTCGATCGTCCGGCGAACCTTTTCCAGAATCATACTATAAATTTATCATCTCCAAAGCCTTCTGTCAATGCTTGCTTCCCCCATGGGAACATGGTAGTATTATACATACAAGTTAGCTTCCTGCGGTCGTAACTTGAATTGTAAATTGAAGATTGCAAATTGAAAATTTTAAAATTGATGAAATAAAATACGAATAACAGGAAACAAGCCATTGCCTATCCGGAAAACAGAAGCTATCGTCCTCCGCTCCCGCGATTGGAGTAAAAGCAGCAAGATCGTCACTTTCTATACTCGCCTCTTCGGGAAAGTGAACGGAATCGCCAAGGGAGCGATGAGACCGAAGAACAAATTCGGCAGCAGCCTGGAGCCCCTTCTCCGCCCTTACCCTAATCTTCTATGAGAAAGAAGGACGAGGACTGCAAATAATCAGTGAGGGCACGCTGAAAGAGTCTTTCCAGGAAATAAGGGAAGATTTATCCCGGATGGCCTATGCTTCTTATCTATCCGAGCTTGTGGATAAAGGAGTACGCGGGAAAGAAGAAGCAGAAGGATTATTTCAACTTCTTTTCACTTCTTTGCGCCTTTTAAAGAAAGGAATAGAACCGAAACTGGTAGCGCGCACTTTCGAGATGCATCTCTTAAGGATCCTTGGCTACCATCCCCATTTAACCGAATGTATCTCCTGCCGACACAAAGCAGCAGGAAACAGACTAAAGTTCAGTCCTTCCCTCGGCGGGATCCTCTGTGTCCGCTGCGGCAATAACCATAAAGAAGCTCTTGCCCTATCCACAGACGTCCTCCCCCTGATGCGGCAACTGGCCCGGATGGAGCCCACCAAACTCGAACGCCTGACCGCAGCAAATAATCTCCTCAAAGACATGGAGATGCTCCTGCGCAACTACATAATCTTCCTCTACGAAGGCGAACTCAAATCCGTAAAATTCCTGGACCAGCTTTTTAAAAACATGCC
>JAADIA010000001.1:0-1112 GCA_013151555.1 Nitrospirota bacterium
AAGATCAATAAGCCTATTATTTTAGCCGCTAATAAGGCAGACAGTTCTCAGGCGGGAGAGGGCATTTCCGATTTTTATCGGTTAGGACTATCCTCTCCGGTCGCGGTTTCGGCGATGCATGGGCTTAACATTAATTATCTTCTTGACAAGATATGTGAAGCTCTCCCCTTAGAGGGAAAAGGAGGCCGGGAGGAGGGAATAAAAGTAGCCGTTGTGGGGCGTCCCAATGTAGGAAAATCATCTTTTATCAATACCCTTCTTCAAGAGGAGAGGCTTATCGTTGATAAGAAACCGGGAACCACCCGGGATGCAATAGATACTGCTTTTCATCTTGGAGAGGAGAAATTCGTTTTCGTAGATACTGCGGGAATGCGGCCGAGGGGCAAGGTGAAAAGAGGAGTGGAAAGTTATAGTGTAATCCGGACCCGCAGGAGCATTGAGCGCGGAGATATAGCTTTAATCATGATTGATGCCGGGGAGGGGTTCACTTCCCAGGATGCCAGAATAGCCAGTTATGTTTATGAGCAGGGTAGGGGTTGCATTATTGGAGTGAATAAGTGGGACCTTATAGTTGAAGGTTTGAAGTCGGAAGTTGAAAGTAAAATAAATGACCGGGCTCTCCGGGCGGAGATTAAGAGAGTCGGGGAAGAATATAGAAAAGTAATCAGGGAGAAGTTAAAGTTTCTGAACTTTGCTCCTCTTATCTTTATCTCGGCTTTAACCGGGGAGAGGGTATTTGAAGTTATCAATTTGGTCCGAACGGTGACCAAGCAGCAGACATCTCGTCCTTCTATCGGTGCCTTAACGAAGGTATTTGAAGAAGCTGTTGCTCATTATCGACCGCCCGGAGGTCAGGCTAAACCGGTAACCTTGCACCGATTGAGTCAGGTAGGGATAAAACCGCCCACCTTTGTTCTATTTGCCAATCATCCTCAATTTATTACCGAATCCTATTTGCGTTACCTTAGCAACAGGTTGCGTCAAGCTTTTGGATTTGAGGGGACCCCTCTTAAGATTATTCCCCGGAAGGGGAGATAAAAGGGGGGCAAGGAGAGTTCCTTCCGTCGCTGGAATTTGCTGGGCTGGACGAACTGTTGTTTCTTTGCCGGACA
>JAADIA010000001.1:1122-3030 GCA_013151555.1 Nitrospirota bacterium
AGGCGGCTTGGTTGCCTGCGCTGCGAAACTCGTCCGCCTCTGGCGGACTCAAACAACCCTGCTCGGCAAGTCGCTCGCCTTAACTGAAGAAAGTAAGGCGAACCAACAGCTCTAAGGAGCCGGGAACTTCGCAAATTAAAGCTTCTTCAGGAACATCTCCTCGCCCTTGATGGTGGGGATGAAGAGCGGACGCTGCGCTACCAATGTTCGGTCGAAAATACCTTGCTCCTGGAGAGAGCGGTAAGAAAAATTTGCTCAGGGTTTAAAAATGATAAAGTTAATTTTACTCACTGTGGTTCTTAGTTACCTGGTAGGGTCGGTGCCTACGGCTTACCTTCTGGGGAAGTTGAGGGGGGTGGGGTAGACTTGCGCCATGAGGGTAGTGGTAATGTGGGAGCAACTAATGCTTTTCGGGTATTAGGACCTTTGGCGGGAGCGATCAGTCTCCTTTTGGATATTGGAAAGGGACTGTTGGCAGTAACCGTATTGGTAAAGGTCTCTGCTGACCTTGTTCACCCGGTTGAGGTTGGACAGGCGGTCTCAGCGGCAGTATGGCAGGCCGGTTGGCTAAGAATTCTGGCAGGGATTTCTTCTATTGTGGGACATAACTGGACCGTCTTTCTCAAGTTTAAAGGAGGAAAAGGAGTCGCTACCAGTGCGGGTGTCTTCCTGGGCTTAGCCCCGGGAGCGGTAGGGTTAAGTGTTTTCGTCTGGTTAGGGATAGTTGCCCTGAGTGGCTATGTATCTCTGGGTTCGATGATGGCCGCTATTGCCCTTCCCCTGTTTATCTGGCTTTTAGAAAAAAAGATAGAATTCACGCTCTTTGGTTTGCTGGTAGCTGTTTTAGTAATTATCCGTCATCGTTCTAACATTAAAAAATTGCTCAGGGGAGAAGAAAACAAAATTTCCTGGAGAGGAAAGCATAAAAACAATATAGGACGCAGATGAACGCAGATTTTTAGAGATCAAGAAGCTCTCCAACCACAGATTTCCACATTACCGCCGAGAACGCTGAGATCGCAGGAAAGAAGACGAAAATTATATCTCAAACAAGCAGTCTCTGCGAACTCTGCAGTGAGAATTAAAGGACGGTGTTTATCTGCAGTTCATTTTTTAAGGTATTTTTCTGTTTCTCGTGAAAATCTCGTGGAATCTCGTGGTTTATAGGTTATGTTTTTATTTTAAAAAATTATCTGTGTATATCTGCGACAATCTACGTCCGAAAAAAGAAAAGTTTTTTATCTTTTTCTATCTGTGGTGAAGAAATTTTTAGGAGAGGAAAAATGCCTAATAAGAAGATAGCTATTCTGGGAGCGGGAAGCTGGGGGTGCACTCTGGGGGTCCATCTCTCCAAGAAGGGTCATGAGGTTCGACTCTGGGATCTTGCTCCTCAGGTTGAGCTGCTCAAGGAAAAACGGGAATGTCTTAAGGTCCCGGGATTAACTATTCCTCCGGATCTGGAAATTACTTCCTGCCGGGAGGAAGCTCTCCGGGAGGCTCAGATCGTTGTCGTTGTCCTTCCCTCCCAGGTAGTACGGGAGACGATCCGGAAGATAAAAGAATTCCCCCTTCCTCCTATCATAGTCAGTGCCAGCAAAGGAATTGAAAAGGTAACTTTGATGACGATGTCGGAAGTTATCTTTGATGTTTTAGAAGAGAAAAGGACAGTTGTTCTTTCCGGTCCCAGTCATGCAGAGGAAGTCTATCGTCATGTTCCTACGACTATAGTTGCTTCTTCTCCCGATGAGAAAAAGATGAAGGAAGTGCAAGAGGTTTTTATGACGGAGACCTTGAGAGTTTATACCAACCCTGATGTCCTGGGAGTAGAACTGGGGGGAGCTTTGAAGAATATCATTGCTATTGCAGCGGGGATATCCGATGGTCTAGGTTTTGGGGATAATACCAAGG
>JAADIA010000058.1 GCA_013151555.1 Nitrospirota bacterium
GCCGCCATAATGGGCAGAGCAGCATTCTTGGCACCGCTGAGTTTCACCGTGCCTCTTAACTGCTGCCCTCCGGTAATAATAATTTTATCCATCTGTTCCCCTGACTACAAGAAATTCTCGTAACAACCGATAAACCCCATCCATTTATTTTTCACCGCAGAGGTCGCAGAGCCCGCAGAGAGTTCCCTTTTGAAATATAATTCTCTTTTCCTCAGCGATCTCGGCGTTCTCAGCGGTAATTTTATAATTTGAAACTTTTAATTTGCACCGGTGATTTATACTTTCCTGATTACCGTTTCCGGGCAATAATTACTCTCTCAATTCCTGAATAATCTTTTATAATCTCCGGATAATGGAATCGGTTCTTCTCAATAATAAGTTGTTCTACAACCTTCGCCTGATTTATTCCCATCTCTAAGGCTAAATAACCACCCGGGCGCAGGAAAGTAACGGCTCCCTCAATAAGCGGCGGATAGAATTTAAGACCGTCCTCTCCCCCATCGAGAGCCGCTCGCGGTTCAAAACAACTCACCTCCGGCTGAAGAGAGTCAAGTTCAGAAGTAGAAACATAAGGGGGATTGGAAATCAACAAGTCCACCTTTCCCTCTAAACCCCGGAAAATCGCTCCCGGACCCGGCCGGCCAAGAGCAAACATATCTCCCTGAAGGAAAGTTATCTCCTGCCCACTCCCAAGCCTCTGCGCATTTTCCCTTGCTACCTGCAAAGCCGACTCCGAAATATCGAGAGCATAGACCTGACAAGGAAGGGTTTTGGACAGGGTAATAGCAATATTACCACATCCGGTACCGATATCGATAATGGGAAAATAAGAGTTCGGAGTCAAGAATTGACTTTGGATAGCATGCCAACTTTTAATTTTTTTTAAAGCCGCTTCGACCAATATCTCCGTTTCCGGACGAGGAATCAGCACCTTTTCATTGACCAGAAAATCCCCCGACATGAACTCAGCCTGGCCGGTTAAATACTGCCAGGGAATACGTTCCTTCCTTCGTTCAATCAAATTCCGGAAAGAAGATAAGCTCTCCGCCGACAGAAACTCTTCAAAGTTAAGATAAAGATAGCTCTGCCCCCGATTCAGAACATGGCCAAGCAAAAGCTGAGATTCCAACAGAGACATCTCTATCCCTTGCTCTTCGAGATAACCACTTCCCCACTTCAGGGCATCAACCAATCGCCAGGATTTTGTTGCCATGAAGAACCTCTCAAAGAAGCTGTAAGTTCTTTAAGTTAACCTTATGAAACTTATGAACCGTACATAACTCCTATTATAGGGTAACAAATTCAGGAAGTGGCGTCAATAGAAAACCGGCGGGCATTCCTATATAAGATGTCGACGTACTCGGTTTATCTCCCGGGAGGAGCGCTGCGCCTAACGCAGTCAGGCGGCACCCCCACCGTTTTGCTGCTGAAAACAAAGATGTGGGGGCAAGAAAGAACCCCGCGAATAATTTGAGGGCTAAAGCATGCCCATGGGGTCAATGTCGAGAAGTATCTTAACTCCCCTGGAAGCAGGCCCTTTTAGTTGAGTTAAGCTTTCTTTGACTACCTCCCGCATTTGACAGACTTTGTTTCCTTTGAGAATTATCCGCCATCTCCATCTGGATTTGAGGCGAGGAAGAGGAGCCGGCACCGGACCCAGGACTTCTACCCCTTTTTCCGCTCCGGCCTCCAAGAGCTTGCCTAAACTTTGGGCCAATTTTATCAAGCGATCTTGATTTGGACTTTGAAGGGTTATATTGATTAAATGTTTGAAGGGAGGATATCCCAACTCCTGGCGAAATTTTATTTCCTGCCGGTAGAAACCAGCATAATCGTGAAGGCGAGCGGACTGGATACTATAATGTTCAGGATTGTAGGTCTGAACAATTACTTTCCCCCCCAGATCCCCGCGTCCCGTTCTTCCTGCTACCTGGGTGAGCAACTGGAAAGTCCGTTCGCCAGCCCGGAAATCGGCTAAGCTTAAGGCCGTATCGGCAGAAACTACTCCTACCAAAGTCACCCGGGGGAAGTCCAGACCCTTGGCAATCATCTGAGTTCCAATTAAAATATCGACTTCCTGTTTCCGGAAAGAATTTAACATCCGGGCGTGGGAACCTTTCCTGGTCATGGTATCGGAATCCATGCGACCCAGGATTGCCTGAGGAAAAAGTTTGGCCACTTCATTTTCCACCTTCTGAGTTCCTACTCCCAGATAACCGATTTTTCGGCTCCGGCATTCAGGACAGAACTGCGGTTTTTCCTGTTGACAGTTACAATAATGGCAATGAATTCTATCTGTTTTGGAATGATAGATAAGAGATACATCACAATGTTTACAACGAACCACCTCTCCACATTCCCGGCAAAGGACGAAAGTGGAAAACCCGCGTCGATTTAAGAAGAGAATAACCTGTTCTCTCCTTTCCAATGTTTCCCGGATGGCTTGCTGCAGGAAGAAAGAGAATACAGAACGGTTCCCCCTGGTAATAAGTTCTTTCCTCATATCGATAATTTCCACTTCCGGCATAACTCTATCATCAACTCGCCGGGTAAGCTGAGCTAACTTATAATTTCCCCGTCCAGCTTGAAAGTAAGATTCCAATGAGGGAGTAGCCGTGCCCAGAATAACGACGGCTCCGGCTGCCCGAGCCCTTTCCAGAGCTACTTCCCGGGCATGATATTTAGGCGTCTCGGCCTGTTTATAAGAGGTTTCGTGTTCTTCATCAAGAACAATTAAACCCAGGTCTTTCACCGGCGCGAAGATAGCCGAACGAGCTCCGATAACAATATCGGCTTTGCCCTCTCTTATCCTCACCCACTCCCGGTAGCGTTCCCCGGCAGATAAACGGCTGTGCCAGAGAGCAATTCTTTCTCCAAAACGGGACCGGAACCTTTCCACCGTCTGAGGAGTAAGAGATATCTCGGGAAGAAGAACTATGGCTTGTTGTCCTCTTTCCAGAACTCGGGCAATAGCATGAAGGTAAACTTCTGTCTTGCCGCTTCCGGTAACGCCATGAAGGAGAACAACCCCGGAACGGTTATGCAGACATTTTTCGATAAGCTGAAGAGCTTCCTGCTGTTCAGAAGTAGGAATTAGAAAGGAAGATTTCGCCCCGGGGTCCGTCTCAACAGCCCCTTTCTCCTTTCTAACTTTCTTCACGACCGGAGGAGACGCTGCCTTGAGAGCTTCTCCCCAGGAGCAACCATAGTAATCGGCTATCCAGCGGTTAAGCTGGAGCATCTCTTCGTTAAATATGGGGAAAGGGTCCAGGACATTTCCAATTTTCTTTACCGGATAAGGTGGTTTTTTTTCGGTCAATCCGACTACATAACCGTTAAGCTGCCGCCCGGAGAAAGGAACCGCTACCCGCATCCCTATTACGATTTCCCCGCATATTTCCTCAGGGACGGAATAAGTGAAGGTCCGGTCAATAGGGAGAGGAACAGCTATCTGAGCATACATTTTATATTATAACCTGAGCCGTTCGAGTGAGGGGTTCCGGCATCGTTCTCATAGTTTCATCGGCAAGAAGAATTCTCTTTTTAAGTTCGGATAAAAGTTTCTTGTTCACTCTATACCTACATCCTATAATTTAGATACTGGACTTCAGACTATAAAATACAGACTATGGACTTTAGACTAAAAGAAGGTAAGAAAATTCGTTGCTCCGCTCCTCATAACTTTTACTATACTTCAAGAAAAAAGTCTGAGGTCTATGGTCTATGATCTGAATTATAACTATATCCCTAACTTTTCCACTATCCCTTTTACGGCTTTGACCGCCGTTGACTCAGCCGGGAGTTCGACAAGCGGCTTCCCTTCTCCGTCATACTCATAGATGAGCTCATCTTCAGGAATAACTCCCGCGAGTCCTATCCCGACCTTTTCAAGGTGAGAAGACAAGATAGAACTGCTTTCAGGTTTGGCCCGATTGAGAACAAGAAATTGTTTACCTACGGAAATTTTTAAGTTGGACACCATCTGGTGGATTCTTTGCACCGTTTTCAACCCTCGCACCGTAGGATCGGAAACAATGAGAAGAAAATCAACGTCGCGGGTCGTCTTCCGGCTGAGATGTTCCAAACCTGCTTCATTATCCATAATAAGGTAAGGGTAACGGGAAGATATCTTATCGATAATGGAACGCAAGAGATTATTCGTATAGCAATAACATCCCGGTCCTTCCGGACGACCCATGCTCAGAAGGTCCATCCCCGAAGACTCAATCAGAGCCCTTTCTATCTTTAAATTGAGATAGTCGGTCTTAGCCATACCGGCAGGGAGATTATCTTTATTCCGAAGCATCTCTTCGCAGATATCTCCTACGGTATCTTCGATTTCCAAACCCAAAGCATCTCCCAAGTTAGCATTGGGATCGGCATCCACCGCCAGAATGGGTTTTTTGTTTTCCCCAAGCAGATAACGGATGAGCAGAGAAGAGAAAGTAGTTTTCCCCGTTCCTCCTTTGCCGGCTACAGCAACACTTAAACTCATTTAATAATCCTCCCGGAAAGCATAAACCACACCTTAACCTAATTACCGCAACCTAATTGCCGCTGAGAACGCCGAGCTCGCAGAGAAAATGAAAATCATATTTAAAAAGCAAGTAATCTCTGCGTTCTCTGCGATGAAAATTAAAGGGATGGTATTTGCCTGTAGTTTTACAAGTTTTTCTTAAAATAGTCCCCGGTCTTTTTCAACCCTTCCTCAAGCGTCATCTCCGGTCGCCATCCCAGCACTGTTTTCGCCCGGGAAAAATTCAAATAGGTCTTCAATATCTCTCCGGCCCGGGAAGGATGGTAAACCGGCTTCCCCGGGAAACCGGTTATCTCCGCCAGGTTCTTAAAAAGCTCGTTAACTGAGACACCTCGAGCAGTTCCAATGTTAATGACATCTCCCCCTTCTCCTTTATTAAGGGAAAGAACATTGGCCCGGACCACATCTTCAACATAAACATAGTCACGAAGTTGCTCTCCGTCTCCAAAGATAGAGATAGACTCGTTCTGCAACATCGCTCTGATAAAGATAGCGATTACCCCCGCTTCTCCCTCAGGGTCCTGCCGCGGTCCGTAGACATTGCCGTACCTCAAAGCAGTAAAATCCAATCCGTAAGTCTCCCGATAGAAGTAGAGATAGTATTCTCCGGTACATTTGCCTACCCCGTAAGGGGAGAGAGGTTTCACTAAAGATTTCTCATCAAAAGGTAAATTGTCATTCCCTTCCCCGTAAATCGCTCCTCCCGAGGAAGCAAAAATAACTTTTTTCACCCCATGTTTCCGGCAGTTTTCCAGGATGTTCAAGGTTCCTATTATATTGACTTCGGCATCGAATTGGGGATCAGCTACAGATTTTCTAATATCCATCTGGGCAGCGTGATGATCGACATAATCGGGTTTTTCTTCCTTAAACACTTCTTCCAACCGGGAATCCCGGATATCCATCTCATAAAATTTCGCCTGGCTGTTCAGGTTCTCCTTCTTTCCGTGGGAGAGGTCATCAACAATGACCACTTGATATCCTTCTTTAATTAAGCTGTCCACAAGGTGAGAACCGATAAACCCGGCGCCTCCGGTTACTAAAACCTTAGCCATTCTTCCTCCTCCTAACATTCATTATTGACATTGCCGCTTTGAGTATATAAGTTACTTCTCCACTACCGCCCGCTTAATGACTACGGGCGAAATCGGTACGCCACGACGACCATCCTTGGCATGAACAGGAAGGTTTGCAATCTCATCTACAATATCCATACCTTTCACCACCTTACCGAATACACAATATCCCCAGCCTCGCAGAGTCTTTTTCTTATAGTTCAAGAAAGAGTTATCCGCTAAATTGATGAAGAACTGTGCCGTAGCAGAGTTCGGCTGACTTGTCCGGGCCATAGCCACTGTTCCCCGTTGATTCTTAAGCCCGTTGTCAGCCTCGTTAACAATCGGTTTGCGGGTAGGTTTCCTCTGCATATCGACAGTTAAACCTCCCCCCTGAATCATAAATCCCTTAATTACCCGGTGAAAGATGGTGCCGTCATAAAACCCGTCCCGGACATAACGGAGAAAATTCTCCACGGTCTTCGGTGCCTCCTGCGGATAAAGTTCCAGGACAATAACGCCCCGGTTGGTTTCAAAACGCACCCGCGGATTGGGAGCATCCGCCCAAATAAGTTGTGCAGACCAAAGTAAAACGATTGCGAGTATACTTACGAGTTTTTTCAAATTAGTTCTCCTTATGTGCAAAGGCCCATTTTACCAAACAGAAAAAATTCCCTCTATAAATATTCCGGGATATTCCTTAGAAAAAGTTACTATCTTGCCAACTGGATATTAGCACAACGTCCGAAAAAGTCAAGGAACAAAGGGATGGCGAAAGGGAAGGAAAAACTTCCCCGGGTTAAGAAAGAAATTAACAACCCCTACCGGCATTGGTAGTGACAGATAGGAAGAATTGGCAGAGAGACTTAATGGTTTGCAGAACCCGGTTAATTTCTTCAAAAAATTTCTTTTCAATTCTTACACTTCATGGTATCTTAGAACAAGTTATTAACGATCGGACTTTTCTCAACCTTATCCCTGTCCGCCCCGAAGGTGCGATTAAGAATTGGCTTCTATCCGGAAAGAGAGATGTTGTGGAAGAACGTCTGAAAACAATTTTTTTATCTTACCACGGTAAAAGGGACGAACTAATTCCGATTCTCCAGCAGGTTCAGGAAGAGTTTGGCTACCTTCCCGAGCAAACTATGCTCGAGGTAGCCCGGTTTACCGGTGTGCCCGAAAGCCGGGTATATGCCGTGACTACATTCTACACCCAGTTCCGGTTTACTCCCATAGGGAGAAACCATGTGATAGTATGCCGGGGAACTTCCTGCCATGTCCGGGGGGCACCGCGGATACTGGAGGAGATAGAAAAGCAACTGGGTATAAAAGAGGGAGAAACCACCTCCGACCGGGAATATTCTCTGGAAACCGTGGCTTGTATCGGAGCCTGTGGCTTATCCCCTTGTATTATGATAAACAAAAAGGTCAAAGCTAAAATGACACCTAAAAGGGTAGCAGAACTTTTTAAAGTATAACGCCTAAGCGTTTTTACGCCTACCTTCTTATACTTCCAGGGGTTATCAGGAAAAGGAATTCCCCGCAAAAAGAAATGAGAAGCAAGGCGACGAATTCTCTTGCGAAAGGTGGTCAAGGATGAGTTTTGATGATGTCCGACGTCAGGCAAAAGAAGAATGGAAAGCCTTGCAGGATAGTCAGAGACCGTTGATTCTCGTGGGCACAGCTACCTGCGGCCGCTCTGCCGGAGCGGCAGAAGTTCTGGAGACCTTTCAACAGGAGTTAGAAAACCGCAATCTCAACGGCCGGACCATGGAAGTAGGCTGTTTGGGACTGTGTTATGCCGAACCGGTAGTCTGTATCATCAAACCGTCCCGTCCGGGCATCTGCTACGGCAACGTCACTCCCGAAAAAGCAAAGGAACTCCTTGAAAGTTATCTTGTCAACGATGACCCCCGGCCGGATTATGCCCTGGGCACCATCGGAGACGGAAACATTGCCGGAATCCCCGATCTTTTCCAAACCCCCGTGCTCAAACCTCAGGTAAGAAGGACCCTGCGTAACTGCGGTTTTATCGATCCCGCAAATGCAAAGCATTACCTCGCTCATAACGGTTACAACGGCTTCCTAAAAGCACTCCGGATGAGTCCGGAACAGATAATTGCGGAAATAAAAAAAGCCGGCCTGAGAGGACGAGGTGGAGCCGGTTTTCCCACCTGGCGAAAATGGCAATTCTGCCGGGAGGCAAAAGGCGAAGAGAAATATCTTATATGCAATGCCGATGAAGGTGACCCCGGCGCTTTCATGAACAGGTCCCTCATCGAGGGTGACCCGCATTCCCTTTTAGAAGGAATGCTCATCGCCGGCTATGCCATCGGAGCCAGGGAAGGCTATATCTATTGCCGGGCGGAATATCCCCTGGCCCTGGAAAGATTACAGACAGCTCTCCGGCAGGCGGAAGAATACGGACTGCTGGGTGAAAATATATTAGAATCAGGATTCGGTTTTCAGATAAAAGTGAAGGAAGGAGCCGGAGCTTTTGTCTGTGGCGAGGAGACAGCCTTAATTGCTTCTATCGAGGGAAACCGGGGAATGCCCCGCCCCCGTCCACCCTTCCCCGCCGTCTCGGGACTATGGAAAAAACCCACTATTATCAATAACGTAGAAACGCTGGCTTGTGTAACCCTTATTCTGCAGAACGGAGCCGGCTGGTTTACTCAATACGGTACCGAAAAGAGCAAAGGCACAAAAACCTTTGCCCTGGTAGGCAAGGTGAACCGGACCGGGCTTGTGGAAGTACCCCTGGGCATTACCTTGAGACAGATGATCTATGAAATAGGCGGAGGGATTCCTGAAAACAAACGCTTGAAGGCCGTGCAAACAGGTGGCCCTTCAGGGGGATGTATTCCTCACAACCTCCTGGATATCCCGGTAGATTACGATTCGCTTAAAGCAGCCGGGACCATCATGGGTTCGGGCGGTATGGTGGTAATGGATGAGAACACCTGTATGGTGGATTTCGCCCGCTACTTCCTCGACTTTGCCCAACAGGAATCTTGCGGTGAATGCGTCCCCTGCCGGCTGGGCACAAAGCAGCTGTTGGAAATTCTGGAAGACATAACCCGGGGAAAGGGTAAGCCGGAAGATATCGACCTCCTCGTGGAACTGGCCGAAGCCATTAAAATGGGTGCCCTTTGCGGCCTGGGACAGACTGCTCCCAACCCGGTGCTGACTACCATTCGCTACTTCCGCGACGAATACGAAGCGCATCTGAAATACAAGCGCTGCCCGGCCGTCGTATGCAAGGAAATAATCTCCTCACCGTGTCAACACGTCTGCCCCATAAGTACGGAAGCCGCCACTTATATCTCTCTCATTGCCGAAAAGCGTTTCCGGGAAGCTTTTGCTATCATCCTTAAAGATAACCCCCTGCCCTCCGTTTGCGGCCGGGTATGTCACCATCCCTGCGAGTCCAAATGTCAGGCCGGGAAATGGGACCGCCCTATTGCCATCAGAGCCCTGAAGAGATTCGTTGCCGACTATGCCCGGCAAGCGGGAATATCCCTGGAAACGGAACAAAGAACGGGCGGGGAAAAGGTCGCCATAATCGGTTCCGGACCGGCAGGATTAATGGCGGGCAGGCACCTTGCCAATAAAGGATATGAAGTTACAATTTTCGAGGCTTTAGATGTTCCCGGGGGAGGACTGGCTGTTTATATACCGGAGTTCAGATTGCCCCGGGATATCCTCAACACCGATATAGAAAATATTAAAAAGGCAGGCGTAAAGATTAAGACCAATACCAGAATCGGGAAAGATATCCCTTTCGATGAGCTTTTAAACAATTACCGGGCCGTCTTTATCGCTGCCGGGGCTCATAAATCACGGAAACTACACATTCCCAACGAAGATACCGATGGCGTGATGGAAGCTATGGAATTCCTGAAGAATGTCAACCTGAAGAAAAAGGTTCTCATAGGCAAAAAGGTGGGAATTATCGGCGGAGGTAATGCGGCTGTAGATGCAGCCCGGGCTGCCGTCAGGCTTAAAGATTGTGAGAAAGTCCTTATAATTTACCGGCGGACAAGAACGGAGATGCCCGCCTTCGCAGAGGAAATAGAAGCCGCCCTCGAGGAAGGAGTTGAGATTCAATTCCTCCGGGCGCCAACCAAAATAATAACCGAAAAAGGAAAGATTGCCGGCGTGGAATGCGTAAAAATGGAATTGGGAGAAAGGGACGAAAGCGGCCGGAGAAGACCCGTCCCCGTTGCCGGTTCGGAGTTCATTATTAACCTGGATACTTTATTAGTCGCCATTGGAGAAGACCCCGACCTTCGTTTTCTCGGCCAGGGGCGAGACATAGAAGTTTCTAAAAGAGGGACTATCGCCGTAGACCCGGAGACTCTGGTCACAAATGTAGCAGGAGTTTTCGCCGGCGGAGATATCGTCACCGGTCCCAACACCGTAATAGAGGCCATGTCCGCCGGAAAAATCGCTGCGGAAGGAATCGACAAATACATCCGGGGAGAAAGTTTAGCCAGAGAATACAAATTAACCAGACCCTCGATGTATCTACCTCCGGTAGAATTAACCGAACAAGAGATAGAAGAAGCCCGGAGACCGGCAATCCCGTCTTTACCGGTAAGCGAAAGAAAAAATAACTTTAAAGAAGTCGATCTAAATATAACGGAAGAAACAGCCATAAAAGAAGCCCGACGTTGTCTCAGATGCGATTTAGAGACCGAAGACGGGAAAAAGCAATTAGAGCAGAAACAAAGATAGTAGTGGATATACTCAAATTCGAAATACGAAACTCGAAATACGAAACAAATTCGAATGACCAAAAAACAAAATTCAAAACGATATGACTTGGAAGACCGCACCCTGAAATTTGCAAGGGGGGTGAGAACTTTTGTAAGAAAGTTGCCCAAGACAACGGGGAATATTGAAGACGGGAAACAAGTTATTAGGAGTTCAGGATCAGTAGGAGCGAACTATATTGAAGCTAACGAGTCCCTAAGCAA
>JAADIA010000052.1 GCA_013151555.1 Nitrospirota bacterium
TAAATCTGTATTCTGTTCTCTGTCTTCTGACTTCTGTCTCTAACCACCGTCCCAAACCCTCTCGACACCAACTTCCCAATCCCCCAGTAATCAGGTATTTCAAAAGTTTCAATCCACGCCCCCGCGTAGGGAGCGACTGGCTTTTCCAATATCATGCAAAAGACCAATCAGCTCACCTTGTTCTTGCAGTCCAATCTTCGAAGCAAACTTACCAGTTTTTTTCGAAACTTCATCAAGATGCTCAGTCAGATATTGAATTACTCCATCTTTTTTTTGCTATGAGCAATATAATCAGTGTGTTTAAACATATTTCAAGACCTGTTATTCGATATTTTTGTTTAGGTAATTATATCACCCTTACTCCCCCAAATGATGTCCTACCGGTAAATTTTTTGCATTTTTTTGATTTCTTCTTTTATTTCTTTTTTGAGAGCAGCAGGGGAAATGACTTCTACATCAGCGCCGAATTTCAGGATTTCTCTTTTAATCTCCCGGAAATCGGATACAGGAATTGTCAGAGTTAACCGGCCCTTCTTATCTATCTTTGTTTTTTGACTCTTGTGCCAGACCTGTTCTTTAACCCAGCGGGAAGTTTGCGGAGAAAAACTCAAGGTTACTTTATATCTTTCCTTACCGGAAAATATCCCGAAGTTTTGCCTGATAAATTGCTTGATTCGTAAGTCTTTCTTTAAATGGTTCTCTTTGTTTCAACCTCTTTATAAGGGAAATAATAATTTATCCGGAGGGAGCGGCTGGAGATAAGGGCGTTTATTATTTTTTCAAAAACCGTTTCATTTACATTATAATACTCGATATTTTTAAGAGATATTTTATCGCTTAATTGGTTTATATGGAACCAGAAAAATCTTTCGTAAGAAAGTTTTCCGCTCATTTAGGCCTTTTCTATAGAGTTCAATTCATTTACTACTCGCGGCAGGCTTCTATATAAATCTCTTGAAGTATTCATCTATTTGTTCTTTGGATTCAAGTTTATAGAATTCGGTTATCAGCTTTTTATCCCGCAATTGCTGCAGGTGAAGCAATTCACATTTAAGATCGGAAAACTTTGAGGCAGCTACGCTGAAACTCTTCAGCCCTATTTTTAATAATAAAGGATAAAACTCCTCAAAAGAAGCTATTTCTCCACAAAGACAGACCTCTTTTCCGGCTTTTTTCCCTTCCCGGGCAATCATCTCAATCATC
Source organism: Nitrospirota bacterium (assembly GCA_013151555.1). Taxonomy (GTDB): domain Bacteria; phylum NPL-UPA2; class NPL-UPA2; order NPL-UPA2; family JAADIA01; genus JAADIA01. The sequence goes on from JAADIA010000052.1 coordinate 1,204, forward strand.
TTGAGAAGGGCCGGATGCAAGATATGGTATCTCTCCTCAACCTCTGTACTTCCCCGGGAAGTAGCCAGGGTATATTGCAACAAGTCATTAGAACCAATATTAACAAAATCAACTTTTTCAAGCAATGTCTCTACCATCATCGCCGCCGCCGGGGTTTCAATCATCACTCCTTCCTTAATCTTCATGGCGTCAATGTTAACTTTTTCTTTTTTAAGAGCTCTCTTCGCTGCGCTGAGAACGTTTCTAAAAGTCTTCAGGTCGTTCAGGTCCGAAACCATAGGATAGAGAAGACACAGGTTTGAAGAAACATTTGCTCTCAGCAAAGCCTTCATCTGCGTAAGATAGATATGAGGAAATTTTTCCACTGCCATTGCTCCCCGCAATCCCAGGTCAAGGTTCATTATACCGGAGATTTTAAAATACAGCGGCATTTTATCGGAACCAATGTCCAGCACTCTGACAACAACCGGTTTATCCCCATTCTCATCGAGAATTCTCTTATACATTCGGTACTGTTCTTCTTCTGTAGGAGGTCGGTTTCTTTCCATGAACAAGAATTCTGTCCGCAAAAGTCCTACTCCATCATGCACCAACTCTTTTGCAAAGCTAAATTCTCCCGGAGTGCTGATGTTAAGTTTTAGCTTAATTCTCTTTCCGCTTTTCGTACGCGAGGAAAGGCTTTTCCTGACCTCACAGAAATCTTTTTTCTTTTCTCTGCCTTGCATCTTTCGAGCATAATACTCTTCCGTTTTCCTGTCGGGGGCAATAATGACTTTCCCCGCTGAGCCGTCTACAATAACTTCCATTCCACAGTCCAGTTCCTTTTCTACCTGGATACCAAAAATTATCGGTACCCCGTGAGAACGGGCTAAAATAGTGGCATGGCTGGTAAAACCTCCCTCTTCGGACACAAAGGCGAGCACATTTTTTCGGGGGATACTCAAGACCATGGAGGGGGTCAACCTTTTGGCCGCTACAATCACCGGTCCTCTTATACCAACAGGACACTTGAACTTCCCCGTCTCAATATTGAAGGAATGGAGCAAGCGGTTCCGGGTATCAACAAAATCATGGATAAGTTCTCTGAAATGTTCGCTTTTTATTTCATATTTTTTTATATATTGTTCAAAAATATCGTTGACGGCATGTTCTGCATTTACCTTCCGTTCTTTAATAAATTCGGAAATGCTTTCCAAAAGACTGGGGTCATTAAGTATTGACAGGTGCATATTAAATATCTCCACGGCACTTTTATCCAACTGAGTTTCCGCGGTTTTAAGCACTTGCTTCATCTCCTGTCTGGCATGCTCGAAAGCCTCCTTGACACGATTTATTTCCTTGGGAATTTGCTGTGCATCTACCGTATAGTGCGGTAGCGTATCTTCAATTTCGTTAGAATAAAAGCAGGTCGTTCCCCTCACAATTCCCGGGGCAGTTGCTATTCCTTTTAAAATTTTCATTTTTTACAACCTTATTATAATTATAATAGGGACCGTTTTTTAAAATTTGATTGGTTCGGCTAACTCGTAGTGTCGCTTGCCCATCCGGACAGTTGAGGCAATATAATCAGGATCATGTTCATAGAAAATAATCCAGCCCTGCTTTACTGCCTGCTCAAGAAGCTCTCTCTTTTTTTCCATCGTCGTAACCGGGTAAAGGTCATAGCTCGTTATAAAAGGAACCGGTAAATGCCAGGAAGTCGGAATCACATCAGCAGCATGGATAAGCGTCCTATCACCATCGCTTACTTTTACACCCTGCTGACCGACGGTATGACCTCCTGAGAGAAAAACCTCGATTTCGTCGAAAAGTTTCACATCTCCTTCCACAACATTAAGCTTGGCTTGCCTGGCAATAGGCTGGACGGTATCCGGAAGATAAGAGGCGTGATCCCTTGGCAAAGGATTTTGCGCATAGTCCAGATTAGCTTTTTGAATGTGGTGCACCGCTCCGGGAAAAGTAAGTTTGAGGTCACTATTCTCATCTCGATAGGTAAGCCCACCCGCATGATCGAAATGAAGATGGGTAATAATAACGTCAGTCACCTCTTCCGGCGCAATGCCAAGATTTCCCAGCGAACCAAGTAGGTTCACCTGCTCAAAAGAAAGCTTGTAAATATTGGCAAGTTTCTTATTGAACTTCGTGCCAGTGCCGGAATCGACGAGAATCGTGCGACCGTTCCCACGAATAAGCAGGGCTCGCACGGCAAGAGGAATACGCATTTTCTCATCCGGCAAAATAAACGTTGACCATATCGTCCACGGCACTATGCCAAATATCGCACCGCCGTCCAGCGCAAAACTTCCGGTCTCCACAGCATTAAGAGTATAGCATCCAATGGTGAGTGAATCAGTCATTGCAGATTCCGGGGACAGAGAATGTCTCAGCAAGAATTTCTTTGCTTTTCATTAAGTCGATAACACTAACTTTTATCCGGTCTTCTTTTAGTTCCATAAGGGCATAGCTGGGGGGATAACCCCTTTTATCTTCATTTCTCAAGTGCCCGGGATTTATCCAGAGGATATTATCTTTTTTTTCTATTCGAGGAAGATGGGTATGCCCATGAAGAACAATATTTATTTTCTCTTTAGTTATTATCTCTTCCGGACTCCTATCCATAGGAAGGTCGTTCGCATGAGCAGTGGGAGCATGAGTGAGGAGAACCTTCCAGGAAAGGAATTTTCTTACAATCCGGTTGGGGATCCCGGGGTTTTTGTAATAGCTGCTGAAAATGCCCGGGACTCTCAGAAGTTCAATGCCCGGTCTTTCGATTGCCCGGGCATCATCGTAATCATCCCCCAGATGAATGATTATTTCTACCCCTTCCGCTATCAGCTTGCTTGCCGCCAGACGCAGATTATCCAGATAGCTATGGCTATCACTGACTGCTCCTATCTTCATCTTCTTTGCCCCTAAAGAGTACGCACAACTCCTTAGCCGAAAGACTTTTCACCTTAAAGTATTACAATAAGTTTAATCATTTAACTTATTATAATTAGCTAACTTAACGTACTCAAAAAATGTTCCATCAATTTCCATCCTTCTTTCAGATGGAGAGAACCTTTTTCAGCGGAAGACTCACTGAAAGAAGCCATTGCATCGCTTTCCACATCTGTTCCCCAGAAAGCAAAAGGAACAGGGTCATGACTGTGTGTCCTCAACTTCAGGGGAGTAGGATGATCAGGCAGAACCAGCACCCGCTGTTCAGGAAAACTTTTAAGTCCTTCTAATATTGTGCCTACTACCTTCTTGTCAAAATCTTCAATGGACTTCAATTTGGCCCGGACATCGCCCATATGGCCGGCTTCATCGGGAGACTCGACATGGACGAAAACAAAATCTTTCTTCTCCAACGATTTTAAAGCTGACCTGGCCTTACCCTCATAATCGGTATCGAAGTAACCGGTCGCTCCCGGGACATTGATCACTTCCAGGTCAGCATAACAAGCAATCCCTTTTACCACGTCGACAGCGGAGATGACCGAACCTTCTACTCCAAATCTTTCTTTAAACGTAGGCATCGTCGGAGTCATTCCCTGCCCCCAGAGCCAAATCATATTGCCCGGATTTTCTCCCAGGTCTCTGCGAACACGATTAATATCATGTTTATCAAGCAAGGAGAAAGAATCTTTCATAATCTTTTGCAGTATTTCTCCTCCCTTTCCCCGGGGAAAATTCTTTTTGAGGGATTGACCAATAATATCATGAGGAGGAACACATTCAATAGAGTTGAAGGTTGAAGGTTGAAGGTTAAGGGAGTCTTGCTCCAGAGCTCCTTTCACTATCATCAGGTGGCGATAGCTGGTTCCGGGATAAAACCGGACATCTTTATTTCCCAGTTCTTTGTCCAGAAATTCAATGAGGATTTTTGCCTCCTTATTGGATATATGCCCGGCACTGTAATCAACAAGAATATCACCCTCAACCGTTATCAAGTTACATCTAAAAGCAACTTCATCTTCCTTCAGGTTGATTCCCAAACTGGCTGCTTCCAATGGCCCCCGCCCGGTATAATATTTATTCGGGGAGTATCCTAACAGGGAGAGGATAGCCACATCACTGGAGGGAGTTATACGCTTGGGAACAGTCGCTACCGTTCCTCCCTTTCCCTGCCGGGAGATAAAGTCCATGTTAGGAGTGCGAGCGAATTCCAGAGGAGTTTTATTATCCAGTTCGGCAACGGGATAATCGGCCATCCCATCGCCAATTAGCATCATATATTTCATTTGCTTACTCCTGATATTATCTTCATTATACTTAGTTACCGGCTTTCCTATCCTACCCAGATTAAAACATAAATCCTCTAATCTGGCAACTCTTTTAATTCGGAGTTAAACCTGTAATAAGAAGCTATTTTTCGTCCTCTAAAAGAACGGTATCTTGCCACCTTATTATCACATATCTTTCAGGAAGAAATTATTGAGTTCTGCAAGACAGGTAAGGAAAAGGCTGAAGGTATATATCTTCCTATTTAGAGTCCAATTTCCTTAAGAACAGATTCCCTTCGGGCGGGGACGACTGTAGGCTCTTTAACCACAGCTATAGCTCGGTCCGGATCTTTCAAACCATGGCCGGTAAGAATACAAACGGCAGTTTTCGATTCCAGGTCTTCAGCTTTAGAGGTCTTGCTCCACTTTATCAAGCCGGCAACCGAGGCAGCCGAGGCAGGCTCGACAAAGACGCCTTCTAAGTTAGCTAACATTTTATAAGCTTCAATTATCTCCTCATCGCTCACGGCCTTAATTATTCCCCCGGATTCATCCCGGGCAGCTTCTGCTCTTTTCCAACTGGCAGGATTGCCTATGCGGATAGCCGTAGCTATAGTCTCCGGATTATCAATTGGATATCCTTTAACAATAGGAGCAGAACCTTCCGCCTGGAAACCCATCATCCGGGGTAATTTCTTTGACTTCCCCTCTTGATGATATTCCTGATATCCCTTCCAGTAAGCAGTGATATTCCCGGCGTTCCCTACCGGCATGAATTGATAATCAGGAGCATCTCCCAGGTCATCAACAATTTCAAAAGCAGCCGTCTTTTGTCCTTCTATACGATGGGGATTAAGAGAATTAACGAGAGTAATGGGGAATTCAGAAGTAATTTCCCGGACCAGGGTTAAGGCCTCATCGAAATTTCCCTCAACGGCTAACACCTGGGCTCCATGCACTAAAGCCTGAGCTAATTTCCCCAGGGCAATGGCTCCTTTGGGAATAAGAACGACACACCGCATTCCCGCCCGGGCGGCATAGGCGGCAGCTGACGCCGAGGTGTTCCCGGTAGAGGCACACATTACCGCTTTAGATCCGGCTTCCAAAGCCAAGGAAACAGCTGCCGTCATTCCTCTATCTTTAAAAGATCCGGTGGGATTCAAACCTTCGAATTTTAGATAGACTTCCAGGTCTGTCCCTATAGCCTTGCTTAGATTGCTAACTTTGATTAGAGGAGTATTTCCTTCATTCAAGGTGACAATAGGGGTGCTATCCGCAATGGGAAGATATTTCCGGTATCTGTTAATAATTCCTTCCCAGAGCATTTTTAATCCTCCACCCGGATAAGCATAGTTTTAGCTTTTACCACGGCAAGCTGATCAATTTTTTGGAGAGCGATCCGGATGTTCTCTTCTTTGGCTTCATGCGTCATTATAACAATAGGAACAATGTCTTCTTCTCTTCTTTCCTTCTGAATAACCGAGGCAATGCCAATATCTTTCTTTCCCAAAAGGTTGGAGATGCTGCCCAGGACCCCCGGTCGATCAAGGACGGAAAATCGCAGATAATAACGGCAGAGAGTCTCTTTCATGGGTTTCATCTTCGCAGCTCCCAACGGGTAAGTAAGCACAGGAACCCGATGAGGAGTTCCCGAAAGGATATTGCGAGCCAAGTCAACCAGATCGGCAGCCACGGCACTCCCCGCGGCCATCTCTCCCGCGCCCTGACCGTAGACAAGGATATTACCTACAGCATCACCGGTCAGGAAACAAGCGTTAAAAACACCGTTAACGGAAGCTAACAGGTGCTCTTGAGGAAGAAGGGTTGGATGGACCCTTGCTTCTATCCTTCCCTGGTTCTCCTTAGCAATAGACAACAGCTTAATAGAATAGCCAACTTCTTTAGCGTAACGAATATCAGCTTGGGTTATCTCTTTTATCCCTTCCACATAAATATCGTTCAGCTTTACCCGGGTGCCGAAAGCCAGGGAAGCTAAAATAGCCAATTTGTGAGCAGAGTCGGTTCCCTCGACATCCATGGCCGGGTCAGACTCAGCGTATCCCAACCTCTTTGCCTCTGCGAGAACTTCCTGAAAATCCTTATCCTCAGAAGTCATCCGGGAAAGGATATAATTAGCAGTGCCGTTAATAATTCCCAGAATAGCCTCCATCCGATTCGCTACCAGACCTTCTTTTAAAACCTTGATAATGGGCATCCCTCCACCCACACTTCCTTCAAAGCCAATATTTACCCCCCTCTTCCCGGCAGCTTTAAAAATTTCCCCGCATTCAGCTAAGAGAGCTTTGTTTGCAGTAACGATATGTTTTCCTTCTTTAATGGCTTCCAGAAGATAAGTCCGGGCAGGTTCTTTTCCTCCGATCAGTTCCACAATGATATCTATCTCTGGATCATGAAGAAGCGACTCTACATCAGTCGTGAGAAGTTTTTTATCAATCTCTATGGAACGGGGGCTGACAATATCTTTATCAGCAATAGCTTTTATTTCCAGTTTACCTCCCAATCTTTCCTCAATAAGATGAGCATTGGTTTTGAGAATCTTAACCAGCCCCCCTCCTACTGTCCCCCAACCTATAAGGCCAATTTTTACTATCTTTTTCATAGCAAATCCTATACAACGCTTTCTGAAAAAATTGAATAACCAATAACCAAACCCGGAAGACTTCTCAGTGTTTGGTTATTGGTATTTCAATCATTGGTTATTATTTGATTATTGGAATTTGGTGATTGATTATTGTTTTTAGCCATTCTACATTATCGTCTTTTTGATTCCTCTAACTGCCTGGCGAAGACGATGCTCATTCTCCACCAGGGCAAAGCGGACATATCCTTCTCCCTGTTTTCCAAACCCGATCCCGGGAGATACCGCTACTTCACTTTTCTTCAAGAGAAGCGAGGAAAATTTTAAAGAGCCCATCTTCTTAAATTTATCAGGGATAGGAGCCCAGACATACATAGTCGCCCGGGGAGTAAGAACCGGCCAGCCGATTCTATTCAATCCTTTTACCAGGACATCTCTCCGCCGCCGATAGGTCTCCACTATCTCTTCCACACATTCCTGTGACCCCCGCAAAGCAACAATGGAAGCCACCTGGATAGGGGTAAATATTCCATAATCGTAATAACCTTTTATTTTAGCTAAAGCTTCCAGTATTTTCTTATTACCCAGAGCAAACCCCACTCTCCAGCCAGCCATATTATAACTCTTAGACATACTATAAAACTCAATGCCTACATCCTTTGCCCCCTTGACCTGCAAGAAACTGGGAGCTTTATAACCATCAAAACAAAGTTCGGAATAGGCCAAATCGTGAAGGACAATTATTCCTTCCCTCTTAGCAAAACGAACTATTTCTTCGAAGAATCCCAAATCCACTACCCGGGTGGTAGGATTATGAGGATAACTGAGGATAAGCACCTTAGGTTTAGGGTAAGTCTCCGAGACAACCTTAGCCAAATCCGGCAAAAAATCCTTCTCCTCCGTCAAGGGAATACCGACTAAGTTCCCTCCGGCAATGGCTACGCTGTAAAGATAAGCCGGGTAGGTAGGGTCCTGGACAAGGACAACATCACCGCGATTGAGGATGGCTAAAGTAAGGTGACTGATCCCCTCTTTAGAGCCGATAGTAACCATAGCTTCCTTCTCAGGATCAAGTACTACTCCAAATCTTTTCTCATACCATTCCGATATTGCCCGCCGCAGGTGAGTAATACCCTTGGAGGCCGAATAGCGATGAGCCTTAGAGTCATGGGTTACCTGGCAAAGTTTTTCTATAATATGATTAGCCGGGGGACAGTCGGGATTCCCCATCCCCAGGTCAATCACATCCACTCCTTGCTGCCTGGCCTCTAATTTCTCCTGATTTATCTTTCCGAACATATAAGGTGGCAACCGGGATATTCTATCCGATTCTATCTTCGTCATTCTATTTCTCCTGGCAAGAAAACCGGGTAAACAGTATATTAAGAAATAGCAGTTAATAACCAATTGTCATTCACGGCTAACTAACCATTAGCTGGATTTATTCTATGCTGGCTAACTTCTGTCCTACCTTGATAACTTCTCCTTCTTCGGCAGAAATTTCTTTTAAAATTCCGGAAAAAGGAACCGGAACACAGAAAGTAGCCTTATCTGTAGTCATCTCCACCAGATCCTCACCTTCCTTTACCTCATCTCCCTCCTGATGAAGCCAATAAGAAATAGTAGCTTCGTTAATCTCTTCTCCCAATTTAGGTAATTTTACTTCAGCCATTTTTCCTCCCTTCTCCAATAAGGATATCATTAAAATTTAACCCAAATCATGAACCGATAACATCTCCGACCATACCATAAAATGCTGTCAAAGGCAATAAAAAAAGACGGTTCCGTTTATAGAATAAGAGCTTGCTTAAGCATTATCTGTTGGCAGGATAGGTTGGGAGCTTTTGGGACAGTTACGTTCGGCAAGGTTAGTTAGCTTTTTCAAGGAGTTCAGCAGCTTTTAAGGCCATTCCTTTAACGATTAAGTCGCAAGCTTTTCTACCGACTTCCACAGAAGCTTCTTTGCGAGGATCATCACCAAAGACACCAACTAATTTCTCTTTTTTACGATTCAGAAAAATACTCATATCGACACAGTCCGGACGCAAATACCAAAGATATGATGTTTCCCATTTTGCGGCATGGTCCCCTCCAACGCATTTTGATTTTTTTGGGTAATGAAACTCAATACCTGCAAAAACCTGAGTATCGCTAAAAATGGAATTGAATTCCTCCGCAACCTCCGAGGCCCATTCATGTAAGGGATAGTGCCCACATAGAAGACAGACAGCTTTCATTTCAAGAGAATTCATTTGAACCAAGGTATGAAAAAGAAGCTCCTTATAGAACTTGATTTGTTCCTCAGGCGATTTTTTATAACCCCTATATTTTTCAGAAAACTTATGTTTTTTGAACTTCATATGTGACCGTGTGTCCTCATATTTTACTTCTATCAGTCTTGTAATCCTCGGTTCTCCATACCATAAAGTCGGAAAGGCAAACCCTCCCGTTTTTTCTGCAGCCAATTCGCAGAGTTTCTCGGCCTTCAGGGCATCATTACCAACAGCAAGATGTTCACCGTGCCATTCCAAACCGCCAAGTCCAATGAAAGCCGCAGGAAATTTCTTGCGGCGGCCAATTATTTCGTGTGGTAACATTTCCTCATATCTGACTTTTTTCATTGTCTTCTCCTCTATGCCGAATATCAACAATCAGCGGCGGGAATCGGAATCACCGGAGGCAAACCCGGTTCACTGGATCGATTGGGATTGAATTGGATTAGAAAAAATAATTTTATGATCTGATCATGGTAAGCATCATTTTAAACTTTTTGATGGCCTTAAGAGAATGCGGTTCGTTGACCGGCAAAATAATCATTTCTCCTTTTTTTAAAATATATGGGCTGCCTGAAATCATTATTTCCACCTCACCGTCCAGCACAAAAACTAAAGCATCAAAGGGAGCAGTATGCTCACTTAATTCTTGTCCCTCATCAAAAGCAAATAAGGTTACTGTACCTGTTTCCTTTTTGATTAGAGTTTTACTTACGACAGATTTGTCTTGATAATTCACTAAATCAGCCAATGGACTTATTTTGGGTTCCGAGCTCATTTCATCCCCCTTTCAAGTTATAATCAGTTTATTGCTTTAGTACCCAACATCCAACAGAACAGGATAAGGTGGGGTTCTTTACTAAGCCCTTTTTCCCTTTTGAGTTTTCCGTCCTCGAGGCATGTTATTTTTTTGCAGCGGATCTTTTCCAATCCAGCGGGGAGATATCTTATTTTTAATAATAAGTTTGCGCAGATTAGGAAGGTCATGTCCAGTTACAAAGGTAAAAGCTTTTCCTTTTTTCCCCATCCGTCCGGAACGGCCGGTACGATGAGTATACTGCTCTCCATATCTCGGGAAATCCCAATTAATTATATGCGAGACATGCGAAAAATCAAGCCCCCTCCCGGCGACATCAGTAGCAATTAGATAACGGACCTTCTTCTTTTTGAACTGCCTGAATATCGAAGTACGTTTATCCTGACTAAGCCCGGCGTGTATATACTCAGCATCTTTAAAATCTTTACGCATATTGCGGAATAACGTATCAACCTTATGGCGGGCATTGCAAAAAATGATTGCCTGCTCAACCTTCTCCACGGTAAGATACTTGATAAGTTCTGCCTGTTTACGTTCTTGAGGAAGATAGGCAAAATAATGCTCAATGCTCTGAGGTGCTGCCTGCGTTTCAATAAGAGAAATATGCCGGGGATCCCGCAAACAGTCATGAGCAAGTTTTTTAATATCGTCAGCCATAGTCGCGGCGAAAAGGAGAGTCTGATGTTCGTGGAGGATACATGACATAATAAACTCAATATCTTCTAAGAACCCTACCTTTAAAAGTTCATCCGCCTCGTCAAGAATGGCACATTTCACATGCGATAAATCAACTACCCCCTCATATAAAAGATCAATAAGCCGACCCGGGGTTGCAACTAAAATATGCACTTTATGTTTAAGCTTGGCGATCTGAATATCTCTATCAAAACCGCCATACACTGCAAAAGGAGCCAAGTCAGTCATTGCTGCAATCTTTTGGATTTCATCCACATACTGAATACATAATTCACGTGTCGGAACAATCACAAGTCCCTGAATAGCATTATGCGCAGTATCGACTTTCTGAATAAGCGGAATCGCACAGGCAGCAGTTTTCCCCGACCCGGTCTCAGCAAGAGCACAAAGATCTTGCCCCGCAAAGATGACCGGATAAGTAACCTCCTGAATAGGTGTCATTTCCTTAAATCCCATCTTCTTAATTGCTTCGAAGAGGTTTGAAGGAAGGTTCAATTCACTGAATTTCATGCACTCTTTCTCTCTGAAGTTAAAGTTTTATAAAATATCTTAATATTTTCGCCTGGAAGCGGCTATCATCTGTCCTACAAATTTACTTCTACCCTGGATATCAGACGTTGAAGCGTATTTCAAGAACGGTGTTCTCCGGGATAACATAGTCACGATCAACGAGCTTGGTCAACCCCTTGGAGCGGGCATCCTGCAGGCTGTGAGCTGTCATCATATCATCGCAGCTTACGAGTTCCGCTTTGATAAACCCCCGGGCTAAATCAGAATGGATTTTCCCGGCACACGTTACCGCATCCGTACCTTTCTCCACCAACCAGGCATGAACTTCCTGCTTACCCACCGTGTAGAAAAACATCATCCCCGCTTTCTCCATGATGGCACGGCACACAACATTAGCGTCCAATGACGTATCTTCGAAAACCGCCGTGGGCTTGAAGCTCAACAGTCCGAACGCATTGACAACAGCCCGTTCGCTAACGTCCAAAGACAAATCACAAACCGGTTTCTCCTCTTCAAGACAGGCCATACACTTCCCGAGCACAGCCTTTTCAACCGGGTCATCCGCCCGGCACAGTCGGCCTTCAATTTTCTCTATATCAAGGATGAGCAGATCCAGAACCCGGTCCTTCGCTATCGCAATGGCATCGGCCGTCTCGTAGTCTTCCGACAGGAATTCGAAATAGTACGGAGACAACTTTGCCGGTTGAAACTTCTCGGCAAAGTCCATGAAGATCCGGTCATCATATTTCACCTTGCCTTCCGGCATATTCAGCCCATATTCAGCCCTGTATATGCTATTTTCATCTATAAAAAACCTTTCATCTGCTTAACTATTCAGGGACGTTCCTGAATATTCTTCAATTACCCAAGGAGAACCCCATAAAACCCATGATGCTCTAAAACAATTTTACCGCAGAATCGACCTACATGCAAGAAACATTTACTAAAAATGGGTCTCTTTTTTCCTTCTCCTACAGCCACATGATTAAAACGCTCAGCGTTTTAATTAAAGATTACAGGGCAACGCTATGTTCGTTCTAACTTTGGGAAAGGGATAAATAAAACGGGCGGGATCTCACAAATATGGGCTGATTGACTCTCTCCAATATTATTAGCTAACCCCGGCAGCACCCGCCGAGACTCAAAGATTTTATTTTGTTATTGCTTTTCAAGGTATTCGAGGTCACCCAAGTCCCTGTATCGTCCACTTGCTCTTTTGTTTTTCTTCAGATCTCCCAGAGATATAAAGTTTATCTCTACATCATCAATGATTGCAGCTTGCTTATGTTCATAACATTCAGAGAATTCAACACCGTCTATAGAGGTTAATATCTCAATTCTTAAAGGAGGATTTCCCATTCTAATATTTTTTTCTTTCTCTAAAAAAAGTCCCTCCTGTAATTCCGGAATATTAAATCCAAATTCTTTTAAAGCCTCTACTATTTTGCTGGCATTATTCTTGGAAATAGCAATCCAGATATTCATATCGCCGGTAGCACGGGGATATCCATAAAATGCGTAAAATGCGACAGCATAACCTCCAACAACTAAATATTCAATCCCTTTTAAGCGGAGTAATTGTAAGAACTCTTTGAAGTCTTTCGGTAGACGGATCATAGCCAAACATAGACCTCCTTAATTCTTCCAATCCTTCAATTCTTTCAAGATATGTTTTATCTTTCCAATAATCATAATCGTCACTCTCATGAAGTGATTTGACTTTAAAGATTTTCTTGTCCATGATCCTAATTATACCATAAAATATTACATTTATCTACTATTGGGATACTTTCTTGTTTTTCAGGCGAGTTTTAAAAAATTGCACTCGGGGTAGCAATACGCTGGTATGAATCGATATGGTATGATTTATCCACCGAGCCTTTTTTAAATTTCAGCAGCTCAGTTTCAAACTCGGGAATGCTATTAATATCATCTTTTAAATATTGTTCAAGTCGAGTTATCAAACTTTCTAAACGTGCTCTTAAACCACCGTAGCGTATTTCGATAACCTCCAAGCCAAAAGGTTTATATGTTGCCAGCCACATATCGCGATGAATCTGCCAGAGTTTCTTTACTTCTTCCAACAAAGGTTTAACTTCCCGTTCCAACAGATCAGCAATCTTTTTCTTGTCATTATCCCTATAAGCAGAAACCAGGTTCTTGCGGCAGTCACACTTAATAGCCAGAACTTTTGCTATCTGTGCCGGGAAAGATAATCTCTTTGAAGCAGCATCTTTGCCAATTGCTCTTTCAAGATCTTCTGCTAAATCAGCGTAATGTTCTCTAAAAGATTGATTCTCCTGCAGGGGTTCACATAAACCAATAAACGGGTCGTCCCATAACAACCATTTAGAAGCATTATTCGTATTATGTTGAGAGTTTTCCAAATAAGGAAGCGAGTCAAGTTTACCTGCCAGATTATAGGTATCCATATCCGCTCTACAGGCTCCCCGGAAATCAGCTTTCAAAAGTTCCTCATCAACACTATCGGCATAAGATAGTTCAGCAAAGAATTGAAGTGCCGGCAGAGTTGAATAAATATCGTTCTCCATACCGTCATCACCCCAGGTAGTTATAAAGACTTGATTGATATTTTTATCTTTGCAGGCCCGTAAGCAAGGCTCAATTGTAGAATAAGCAAGCGGCAAGGCAGACCAAAAGCGGTTCCAATTCCACGCCCCCGAGGCCACAATAAGCTCTTTTCCAAGCCGGCGATGCAAATCAATGAACTTCACATAAAAATCGTAGTCCGGATGATAATAATCCCAATATACCAACTCCAACCCTTCCGGGATACCATTAATTACCTCCTCCGGAATCTTTGTATGCAAGTCATAATAGGCATCCGTTTCCGAGCCCATACGGAAATACATATCACTCCACATCATTGGCTTTAACCCCAGGCGATTGCATATATTACACACCTGGGTCAAATGTTCGTTCATAATATCAAACGGGGAACGCTCACCATGACGTTTCTTGTATTCACCCGTCCCCAGACCATGAGCTTCATCCATACCAATATGGATACGATTTGATCTAAACGGAGTTGTTGCTGCAGATATTATTTGTTCCAAAAGTTGATAAGTTTTTTCCTCCCCCACCAAGAGAATATGTTCGGTATCAGTAACATCCTTGTAGGATTCCTGCCATTGTAAAACTTGCTTCAAATGTGCCAGCGTTTGCAGGCAAGGAAACATTTCAATGCCAAGGTTACAAGCATAACTGTCCAGCTCACGTAATTCATTTTGGGTATAACGGCCGCGCAAATAACCCCAGAAAGGTTGTCCCGGAACTTCATAGGTATCTTCAGTGTAAAGCATCAGGACATTAATTCCCATAAGAGCACAACGGCGCAAAAATGCTTTGACATTATCAACAGTCATCACCCCGTTACGGGAAGATTCGAGCATAGCCCCAACCATATCAAACCGGGGATATTCAACAAAACCGGATTTCAGAGGAACTTCATTGCTTCTTCCTAACAGGCACCCCAAAGCCCGAAATGCATCAATTTTACGTCCATAGCTAACTATTATCTTGTCAGCGGCACAAACCTTTAATCCACCTTTTTCTGACAAGGCTCTATCGGGGGAAAAACAAATTTCTCCGGCCCCGTTTTTCTTACCAAGATTTATTTGATACTCATCCGCAACCTGTCTGATTCCAGGCTCAAGTTCTTGCGGTAATTTTTGTATCTCAATAAAGTAACTGCTGTTTTGCATAACATTCTCTTTTCCCGGGTTAATCAATTAAAACCCTGGGAAAAATATTATCAAGTCCCAGAATACAGCTCTTGTCTATACTCTTCTTTACTCTTGCCATCTGCTTTAAGCCTTCTTCTCCATACATTATTTTCAAAAGCTGATGTTTCCTTTTCCCTATCCCGTGTTCTCCAGAAACTGTTCCGCCCAACTCTACTCCCTTCCGGGAAAATTCAAGATACAATCTACTCGCTTCCTGCCGTTCTTCTTCATTTTCCGGAAGCAAATTGACATGCAAATGACTTTCTCCGATATGACCGAAAATCACATGCTTCATTCCCGTACCCTTTAATTTTTCCCGGTAGAAATCATTCATCTGCCAGAATTTATCCTCGGGGACCACAATATCAGTAGAAATCTTAGGATAACTGTTCTTCCTTACGATCTCATTTATTATCTCAGGCAACTTATGGCGAAACCCATAAAGTTCTTCTTTCTGTTTTGGGCTATCTGCAAACCAATTACTTATAGAATTATACCCGCCTAATAACTTATCCCACACATCCAAACTCTCAGGAGAATTAACCTGAGTTGCAAATAGAAGGCATTCTTCCGCAACCCCGGGCACCTGGGGATAAAATTCTTTTAACAACTGCAGGGAATTGCTATCAAAATATTCCAGGCAGAGAATATCGTTTAAGATATCTTTTCTTTTTTCAATATCTGTGACCATTGAAAAAGCATTCTCCGAATCCTGAAAAAATACTGCACAAAAAAAGACATCAGGTGGCTCCTCTATTACTTTTACCTCCACTTCCGTGATTATACCCAACGTTCCTTCAGAACCAATAAAGATATCAATTAAATCCATATCCGCTTTGGAATAATACCCGGCTGCGTTTTTTCTCACGGAGGGCATTTCGTACCCGGGCACTTTAAACTTTATGTCTGTTGAAGGGATGCCCAGATAACCGTCCTGAGCAAAAGTTTCCCCTCTTCTTATCCAGACTACCTTACCATCAGACAAAACCACTTTTATCCCTCTAACATATTCGCGGGTACTGCCGAACTTAAAACTATACTCACCCGAAGCATTGGTAGCCACATTACCTCCAATGAAGGCAGTCCTTTCAGTAGGAAAAGGGGGATAGAAAAGTTTCTGTTTTGAAAGTTCCTCCAGAAAATCACTAATAACTACTCCCGCTTGAAGTACGGCATATTTCTTTTCCTTATTTATTTCTACAATCTCATTCAACTTCTCAGTAGATAAGATCACCCCACCACCTAAAGGCACCCGGCCTCCTACTACTCCCGTGCCTCCGGCAGATACAGTTAAAGGTATGTTTCGAGCACTACACTCACGCACGATTTCCCCTACTTCTTCCTCATTCTGAGGGATAAAAACAGATTCGATATTATCTGCTTTGAGGTTAGAAGCATCTTCCAGATAATTTAAGGTCTC
The DNA here is from genome assembly GCA_013151555.1 of Nitrospirota bacterium. Classification (GTDB taxonomy): domain Bacteria; phylum NPL-UPA2; class NPL-UPA2; order NPL-UPA2; family JAADIA01; genus JAADIA01. Next base: position 17,473 of record JAADIA010000052.1, read on the forward strand.
ACCTTTTTCTTTTTTAACTATCATTCGCTTCCCTTATGCTATTCAGCACGTCCTTTTTTTACAAACTCCCCGGCGATCTCTTCCAAAACACCCAGCTCATCCGCAATATCTAAAACCGTAAGTTTGTTTCTAATATAACGGGCATTCATTATCGTCCGATAAGTCAATTCGTCATCTACCCCTATCTCAGAAAAATGGACCGGGCATCCGGCATCTTGAAGATATCCTTCAACTGTCTCTTGCGAAAAAACCATGGGAAGAACTTTATCTTTAATTTCGTTCCAGTTCCGGACAAGAGAGGTAGACAATCCTTTCAATACGGGTATCTTCTTTGCAAACTCTCGCCAAATAGTAGGAAACCTCTCGGGAAAAGCCTTACTTATCTTCTCTCTATAATCATCTTCATCGTGCCGGGCAAGCCTTTTCTCCACCTCTGTCACGTTAAGCGTTCCCAGTCTTTCATAGATTTTAGAGACGATTACCACTCCAATTCCTACTTGCAATCCATGATAGGAAAAAGGCTCTTCTTCTCTATTACAAGCTTCCATATCTAAATAGTGTGATAACAGATGTTCACCACCCGAGGCCGGAGAAGATGTTCCCGCGATTACCATAGCAAAACCGCCCCGAAGTAATCCGTCCATAAGGTCGCTAATAACACTTTCCTCTCTCTGCACTAATCTTTTGCCTTTGCCCAGATATCTCTTTTCCGATACGGTTACTATCTTCAAGGGCAACGGACAAAAATTCCCATCAGCAATGATAGAAGTCAAGCGCCAATCAGCATTAGCATAACATTTAGCCATACTATCAGCAAAGCCCGCCTGCATGAGTTCCAGGGGAGCACTAAAAATTATATCGGTATCTATAATAACTGCTTTTGGCGGTGGAACCGGTAAAGTAACTTTTAATCCGGATTTAATTAAAGCCGCCACTCCCGAGGTATAAGCGTTCATAGAAGGGGCTGTAGGAAAAGATACCACCGGAATATCCAACTTATACCCTGTATATTTTCCCAGGTCGGTTATACTACCGGCCCCTATGGTAAAGATGATATCTTTTCCCTTCCCGGCAGAAAGGATACGGGGCAGATATCTATCCTCAGCATGCACCGTCTTTACCCCTTCAGGTTGGAGAACAATTCCCTCTACTTGCCAGCCGGCATCCTTAAAAATCGTTTGCACCTTTTCTCCGGCCACAGCATAAGTTATATTATCAGACAAGAGCAAGATACTTTTTCCTTTACTAACCTTTTCAGTTAGGGAAGGAAGCATAGATATAGCACCCTTTTTATTTTCTATCATCTCTATAGGAAGATAATGTTCTCTTTTACAGTATGGACATGGGAATTTTTTTCCTAAGAGAGAATAAACATCATAATCATCTTTTTTGTCTTGTTTGTTTTCATCTTTTGCTGACATCAATCGTTTCTCCCCATTTGCAAGATAAGCTAATATCTCCATCTACAACGAAACAATATTAATGCTTTTTAAGAAAGCATTGTTTTAAATCTGCAAGGGAATAAAAGACAAAGTCCGGTTTAAAGTTCGATTCTTTTAGCGTCTCCTCCCCCGTTTCTCCAGTCAATACTAAAATAGTGGTGAGACCGAAATCTTTGCCCATTTTTATATCCGTATATAACCGGTCGCCCACTATCGCCGTATTTCCCGCCTTTCCTCCCAATCTCTTTAAGGCAGCTTCAACCGTCTCTTTATAAGGTTTTCCTAATACTTTTGGCTTTACTCCTGTAGCCGCCGTTATCGCTGCGGATAGTGAACCACAGTCAATTAAAGGGCCTATTTCACTGGGACATATTTTATCAGGATGAGAAGCAATAAATTTTACTCCCCTATGGATAAAGAGACAGGCCTTCATCAACTTTTCATAAGTAACCCCGGTATCAAAGCCTAAGACTACATAGTCAGGGTCTGTTTCTACCATCTTTAAATTTCTCTTCTCAAGTTCCTTCCGAAACCCCTTTGTGCCCAATAAAAAGATTCGCTTACCGTTATTTAATGACTTGATATAATCCGCCGTTACCTGCGAAGAGATGAGAATATTCGCAGGTTCAATATCAACACCTAAACCTTTTAACTTTTCCACATATTCATTAATGCTTTTTGAGGAATTATTAGTCAGAAACAGAAACTTTTTGCCCTGTTCCTTCAGGAACTGCAAAAATTCTTTTACTCCCGGCAAAAGCCTGTCCCCGAGATAAATCGTCCCATCCAGGTCAAAGATGAAATACTCAAGTTCAGCTAAGGTACGTTTCAGCAATTTATTATCCATAAAAGACAAAATATCTTGGTTAATTCAAGAGCTCAGTTCCCCACATCCTCACCACGCAAGCTGTCTGAAAGCCATGAGGAAACCCTATTTCGATAGTTTACCTTCAGCCTTAATACCGGACGATGAAGAACCTACCGGCAAAGACGTCGGCTTGGTTCGCTCAGGAACCACGACAAGCTCCTGGAAAAGAACGTTATCATCATTATAAGCCTTGATATCAAGTTTGTTTAAGGTAACATCCACGACAATGAAATTGTAAGTTCTCAAACCATAAATACGATAATCGGGCCAACCTTTCCGGTAAGGATTAGCCCGCCTATTCGCACCGCCGGAGGTAATATAGGTCACCCCATTGCGGTAATGAGAATCATAGGTGTGTATATGACCAGAGAAGACGAGATTCATCCCGTTGTCCTCAAAGATCCGGCGGAACGCAGCTCCAACCTCATTCAAGTAAGTCGGCTTATGGAAGAAAGCAATCTTCCAGGGCTTCTTGGTAGCGGCAAGGTCTTTTTTAAGCCAGGCCGTCATCTCGGCAGCGCGGGCTGCGTTCTTATATCTTCCCAGGACCAACTCGGTATCGAGAGAAACGAAGTGGACACTGCCGTAATCAAAGGAGTAATAATCCTCAGTGCCGTTAGCGCTGTTAGTGGGAAGACTGAACATATCGCGATAATTGTCATGTTCATAACTGCTGGCAATCGGAAAGGGGAGGTCATGATTGCCGATAGCAGTAAAGTAAGGGGTATTCTTCATTAGGGCAGCATCGGGGGTAAAGAGATAATCGTCAAACTGCCAGACTTGCCCGGCGCTGGCGATGTCGCCGGAAAGGAGCACAAGGTCAGGGTTGTGTTTGCGCATCGCTTTGCTTATACGAAGATGGGCATTAGGAGTATAATGAGTATCTCCATAGTCAATGAACCGGAAAGAGGCATTACCGGACGGAGCCGCAGTAGCATAGTAAGACGAGTCGTCCTTGCCAACGGTGCCGGGACCGGCATCCAGGTAGTAATAAACTTTCTCACCGGGAGTTAACCCGCTGATGGTTGCCGTGTGGACTTGATAGCCGCCGGTATCTTCAAAGACAACACTGGAAACGCTGTGGGTATAATCCCCAGGCGCACTGCCCCAGTAAAGCTTACTGCCCGTCTCATCATCATAAGTACCCCACATCACCTGCACGCTGCTCTGGGTAACATTCTGAAGATAGGGATAACGGACAAGTGCATCCTGGGTTGTAAAACTCCAGACTTTGCCTATCCACGGACTATCAGGGTTAGACTCATTGACTTCATCAATCCGCCAATAATAAGTCTTATCCAAGTCAAGAGGTCCGGGATTGAAAGTGGTTCCGGTCTGATTAACAACGAAGGGCGGAGGGTTAGTCGTGCCAAAATATACATTGTGGGAGACGGCAGAATCTCCCGGCAACCAGTTCAGGGAACTCTGCCACAGTACCTTATCTGCCCCATCTATCGGAGTTGGGTGCCAGGCAAGAGCCGGAGTCCGGACAGGAGAGATAGCAACGATGTTATCCACCCAGATGCTT
>JAADIA010000097.1 GCA_013151555.1 Nitrospirota bacterium
TTCCCTTGTCTCTAATCCTCTTAAGTCTATTGATCGTTCCTTGAGCAAATTAAGATAATCCTCAGGAAAATCGCCTCCCACAACAGCGACTAAGTTTACCCTGGTAAAACAACTGGCCGCTATGGAAAAATAAGTAGCCGAGCCTCCCAATACTTCCTCTACCCTCTCAGAGGGAGTCTCCACCGTATCCAGAGCTACCGAACCGATAACTAAAATGCTCATTTTAAAAAAATCCTCTCACCACAAATTATCCTGCCCATCCTGTTAATCCTGTCAAAATAAAAAAATTAAATCTTACTTAATTACTATCTGGGTAAATCATGTAAAATATCCTGGTTTATCTTTATGTTTTAAAGAATTCGTCCACAACCTTGAGAGCACAATACTCGCCGCACATGGTACAGACATCAGAAGTTTTCGGGTTACTCTCCCGTCGGTACTTCTTTGCCCTTTCCGGATGAAGAGCTAAGGCTATCTGTTCATTCCACTCTCGCAGCTTCCTTTTCCGGGAGATCTTAAGGTCCCAATCCCGGGCACCTTTTATTCCTTTAGCAATATCGGCAGCATGAGCAGCAATACGAGTAGCAATTACTCCCTCTTTTACATCCTCCACATCAGGAAGCCTCAGATGTTCGGAAGGAGTAACATAGCAGAGAAAATCTGCTCCCGCCGCTGCCGCTACCGCTCCCCCGATAGCCGCTACAATATGATCATAACCAAGAGCAACATCGGTAACTAAAGGCCCAAGAACGTAAAAAGGAGCACCCTGACAAATCTTCTTCTCCAGGAGAACATTGGTCTCTACTTCATTAAGAGGAATGTGACCGGGCCCTTCAATTATTACCTGGACATTGGCGGAGCGGGCCTCTTTAGCTAACTCTCCCAGAAAAATAAGTTCCTGTATTTGCGCCCTATCGGTAGCATCAGCTATACTTCCCGGTCTCATCCCATCTCCCAAACTTAAAGTTACGTCATATTTCCCGGCAATACTCAAGACCCTATCATAATTTTTATAAAGAGGATTTTCCTTACCATTATGGATCATCCAGGCAATTAAGAAAGCTCCTCCCCTGCTGACAACATCGGCAACCCGTCCCTCCTTCTTCAACCGCGCTAAAGTCTCTAAGGTTATCCCGCAGTGAAGGGTTATAAAATCCACACCCTCTTCAGCTTGCTGTTCAATGGCTTTGAAGATATCCTCTTCTTTCATCTCAACAATGCTTTTCTTGTTTTTAGCTGCCTCCACAGCTGCTTGATAAATAGGAACCGTCCCTAAAGGAAGATGCGTTTCCGCTAAGATAGTTCTCCTTATCTCCCTTAAATTCCCGCTGGTGGAAAGGTCCATCAAGGTATCAGCCCCAGCTTCGGTAGCTGCCTGCATTTTCCGGCGTTCGTCCTCTAAACAGGCTTCGTCTTGAGAAGTGCCAATGTTGGCATTAACTTTAGTGCGGAGCCCGGCTCCAATCCCACAAACCTGCACTCCTTGCCGCTGCCGGTTGACAGGGATGACGATTCTTCCTTCTGCCACCCGCTTCAGAACAAATTCTTCCTCTACTCCTTCCTGCTCAGCTACCGCCCGCATTTCCTTGGTCAAGTTACCTTTTTTAGCTTCGCTTACCTGAGTCATGATTCTCCTCGAAACATAAATAGTACTAAGTACTAAGGATTAAGGATTAAGTTGTAAGGATTAAGACAAAAAACTTAATTCTTAGAGCGAACAAAGTGAGCGTCTTAATCCTTAATCCTATCCCTTGAGACTCTGTCACTTTGTACCTTTTCTAAATTTTTTGTGTCCATTCGCAGTTACGAAGTTTTCTTGAATCTACTTATCAGCTCTTTGGTAGCTACGGTAATATCCTGGGCCTTTAAGATTGCCGAGGCTACCGCTACGACATCAGCTCCGGCAGCCACTACTTCTTCTATATTAGCCCGGTTGATTCCCCCTATGGTTATTAAAGGAATCTCCACAGCTTTCTTTATCTCTTCGATCTTCTTCACCCCTAAGGGAGGACCGGTATCTTCTTTTGTTTGCGTGGGAAAAATAGGACCAAGGGAAATATAGTCGGCTCCTTCTCCTTCTGCCTTAAGAGCTTCCTCTTTACTATGAGTAGATACCCCGATTATCTTTTCGCCTAATAATTTCCGGGCTTCAGGGAGAGGCAAATCATCCTGTCCCAAGTGTACCCCAGCCGCTCCACTTGCCAAAGCCAGATCTACTCTATCGTTAACGATAACACTCATATTTTTCAGCTCTTTGCATCTCTGCAGTTGAGAAATAACTTTAATTGATTCTTGAGGGCCGTCTCTCTTATCCCGCCATTGAATAGCCGTAACTCCCCCGGCAGCTACGGTCTTAACTATCTCTATAGGATCCTCACCGCCAATCAGCCTTTTATCCAGGATGAGATAGACCTTCCATTCTCTTATAAACTGACTTTTATCTCTCCTAACCAGACTTTCCTCTACTTCTTTCTCCAGAGAATAAAGCCGAAACCGGAGAACTTTGAACTTCTCCCCTATATGGGAATCGATGACTTTAGAAAACTCCTCCAGAGCTCTTAAAGCTTCCTGGCTGCGAACCATATTCGCTCTAATTATATCCCGGTAGCCATCCCTTCGCCCCTCGCTTGGTTGATAAAGTCCTCGCCCCACATCATCCTGACTATTCCGGGAAAAAAGAAACTTTTTTGCAGGAACACCTCTTAGGATATCGGTGATATTATGCCGAATCTCTTTAAGGCAAGCGGTAAACTGCGGCTTCTCAAGGATGAATCTTGTTACTTCCTCAACTACTCTCAAACCTTCTCGAGCCCGATTGACATTGGCATCAATGACTCGGTAAATTTTTTCCTCCGGCATTATTCATATCCTGAATGAACTGGGTTTCTCATCCTCGCCGTGACTTTACGGACCGGGATTGTTTCACTTTCCAAGGGATAATCCAGGCTCTGGTTTACTCTCTTACCTCTACCTCCGGCAACATCGGCTCTTCTTTTACTTTCTTTTTTCTCCCTTCCTCAGAAGCGATTTTAACTACTAAGACCTTAATGGCGATGATATCCTTAATCCCCAGGACATCCTCTACGTACTTTCTAATCATCTCTTGAATCCGGCTGGTCGCTTCCGGAATGTTAGTATTCGGTTCCAAGATGATTCGGTTATAAATCTCCAACCCTTCCCGGGTAGCTAAAACCTGGGGATGCATTTCTCTTACTTCTGTTAATTTTCCGCCTAACCTTTTGATAAAATCCTCGATAGCGCTGAAAGCTACTCTGACTTCCCCGTCAGGATTCTGGAAAGCCATAGACGGCTCTCGGCTAAATCGCCGCAAAGTTAAATGGAGCAGTAAATAACCAATAGCCAGGCAGACTACCCCGACTATTCCGGCAATTGCTCTTTCTTCCCCTAAAATCCTCAGGAGATTACCGGCCTGGTCCGGAGATGTCCAGCCAATGGCAACGGCTATCAGATATATTCCCAGGAAGACCAGAACAATGATAGAAAAGGCCGTACTAAAACCTCTCATTTCTTTTCTCCTTAATGAGCACATCACTTAGTGAAACTAAGTGATCAGTGCGAATTAACTCCGCTGCTTAAGGTGGAAATTGTCGTAGAGAATTTCCCCTTTGTCTAAGCAAGTGAGTATGCACATCATCCGCCTCAGGCGGATAATCAGTGCGAATTAACTCCGCCGCTTAAGGTGGAAATTGTCGTAGAGAATTTCCCCTTGTCTAAGCAAGTGAGTATGCACATCATCCGCCTAAGGCAGACGAATTATCCCGCGTAGTATGCTAAAAATTATCAAAGAGAATGTTTGCGTATCTTAACTTGGATTATTTCGTTTCCTGATGTAATAATCCACTCGAAGGGTTAAGTCCTGGCAGCATTTGCCCCCTCATTCCTCTTTCTCAAGTATTTGCTCCACAAAACCGGTAGAAAAATTACCATTTATAAAATCGGAGTTTGTCATGATCGTGCGATGAAAAGGAATAGTCGTTTTCACTCCTTCAATCACACATTCCTCCAGAGACCTTTCCATACAAGCAATAGCTTCTTCCCTCGTCCGCCCATAGGCAATCAACTTGGCAATAAGAGAATCGTAAAAAGGGGGAATAACATATTCAGCGTAAGCATGGGTATCAACTCTTATCCCCGGACCTCCCGGCATATTATAGCCGGTTATCTTTCCCGGACAAGGAGTAAAACCGTTCTCCGAATCCTCAGCATTGATTCGGCATTCGATAGCCGAACCCTGCCAGCGAATATCCTCTTGACTATACCCCAATTCTTCACCAGTTGCCAAGCGAATCTGTTCTTTCACTAAATCCATACCGGTAACCAGTTCCGTCACCGGATGTTCTACCTGAAGCCGGGTATTCATCTCCAGGAAATAGAAATTCTTATCCTTATCAAGAAGAAACTCCATCGTTCCCAGGCTGGTATAATTTACGGATTTTGCTCCTCGCAGAGCCGCCGCCTCCCCTATCCGCTTTCGCAGGTCTTCATCCACAACGGGAGAAGGAGATTCTTCTATTAGTTTCTGATAGCGCCTTTGGATAGTACAATCCCTTTCGCCTAAATGAACAACATTCCCATGCTCATCGGCAATAATTTGGATTTCCACATGCCGGGGATTTTCCATGTATTTTTCCAGGTAAACCTGGGCTTTTCCAAAAGCCGCTTCCGCTTCCGCGCGCGCCATAAAGAAGGCATTGACCAAACTGACTTCGTTATGAGCAATCCGCATTCCTCTTCCTCCCCCGCCAGCGGCTGCCTTTACGATAACAGGGTACCCAATTTCCCGTGCGACTTCGATAACCTTGTCTTTATTTTCAATCACCCCGGGGCTACCCGGAATAAGGGAAAGTCCGGCTTGACACATTGCCTCTCGCGCTAAGGACTTATCCCCCATCAACCTCATCACTTCCGGCTTAGGACCAATAAACTTTATGCGACAAGATTTACATATCTCCGCAAAGTGAGCATTCTCCGCCAGGAATCCATAACCGGGATGGATAGCTTCCACATCCGTTATCTCCGCCGCACTGATAATGCTGGGAATATTAAGATAGCTGGAAGCATTCTCTGCTCGCCCAATACAAACGTCCTCATCCGCATAACATGGAGGGAATCTCTATCCGCCTCCGAATAAACAGCTACTGTTTTTATTCCCAATTCCTTGCAGGCCCGGATTATTCGCAGAGCTATCTCGCCCCGGTTGGCAATAAGAATTTTACTGAACATTGTTTGCAACCTGTAACAAGTTAGCGCCCTTCGGGCGAACAGGCACTAAGGCACTAAGGCACAAAGGCACTAAGTTTTTTAAAAAGAGGTAAAATTTATTTTTTGCATTTCTTTCTTTGTGCCTTTGTGCCTTTGTGCCTCTATGCCTTTGTACTTTTGTCACTTTGCGCCTCATCTTTAAAGTGGTTCTACCATAAACAACACTTGTCCAAACTCCACCGGATGCCCATTCTCTCTTAGTATTTTCACAACCCGGCCCTTGACTTCAGATTTTATCTCATTCATTAACTTCATAGCTTCAATAATACAGATTACCTGACCTTCTTCTATCTCATCTCCCTCTTCTACAAAAGGCTTAGCCTCCGGCGAGGGAGCCCGGTAGAATGTCCCTACCATGGGGGAAGCAATTTCTGTCAGCCTTTTTTCGGGAGATTCCTTCTTCTCTCTCTCCGGGGAAACAGATTCAACCATCTTCGGAACTTCCCCTCCGAGAGATTGAGACAAAGCAGTGACCTCAGGAGAAAAGCCCTTCTTCAACTTAATTCTCATCCCTTCCCTCTCCAAATCAAGTTCACTGATATCGGCCTTTTCAAAAATAGTGATAATCTCTCTTAACTCTTTAAGATTCATTACCATCCCCTTAATCAACAGTTGTTGAATATAGTATGAAAATCACAATATACAAATTACAATATTCAAAATTTCCGGTTTTACCCTTACTTGCAATTGTAGTCATTTGGTCATTGTATATTGTTTATAATTTGTTTATTGTAATTTGTAATTTTTTTCCATTCAGGCTCTTTCCACATATTTCCCTGTTCTGGTATCAACGCGCACTAAGTCGCCATTATTTATAAATAAGGGAGCCTGGATAACCGCTCCAGTCTCCAGGGTAACCGGTTTCGACCCTCCCGAGGCAGTATCGCCCCGCACTCCCGGCTCAGTCATGGTCACTTTCAACTCCACAAATAAAGGGAGCTTAACCCCGAGTAAGTTTTCATTATGCATAAGCACTGCAACTATTATATTCTCCTTGAGAAATTTTACGTTTTCCCCTAACTGTTTTTCACTTATAACCACTTGCTCGTAATTTTCCATATTCATAAAGTAAAAAAGGTTGTCCTGCCGGTAGAGATATTGCATTTCCCTCTCGTCAAGGACAGCCCGGGTCAATTTCTCTCCCGCCCGGAAGGTCTTATCGAGGACACAACCGCTCTTAAGTTCTTTCAGCTTTGTCCGGACGAAAGCTCCTCCCTTCCCGGGCTTGACATGCTGAAAATAAACAATTTCGTATAACTTCCCATCCAATTCGATGGTCACTCCGTTCCTAAAATCCGCGGTGGAAATTATCATAATATTCTAACCTCAATTATTCGTTCTATTCCTCTGCTTGCTCTCTATAATCCCTGTATTTCTTTATGCCTTACTTTTTTCTATTCTACTGGAACGAAGGGTTTGGTGTCAAGGACTATTTGTCTTTTCCTTTAAGCAAGAGATCTTTAAAGGAAAATAAGAAAGAACCCTTGCTTCCCAGACAGTTTTATGATAGGATAAATTATCTAAAATAACACCTGCGGGACTAATTCGGACTATTCGCTTCCCAGTTTGCCGATATGAAAGAGTAGGAATTTGGATGGAAAGAAGGGACCCAAAGAGAATCGGAGCCAGTTTACTCAGGGAGGGAATAATCTCCCGCACTCAGATGAAAGAGGCTCTTGAGATAAGAAAAAAAGAAGGAGGCTTCCTGGGTTATATCCTCGTCAAAAGGGGCTTCCTCCCCGAAGAGGAGTTAGCCGCTCATTTCGTAGAAGAATATGGATATCCTTATTTACCTCTGTCTCATTACGAGGTAAATCCGGAAACCATCAAGATGATTCCTAAAGAAATAGCCCGAAAATATCTTATCCTTCCCATAGATAAGACAGGTATCCTTCTCACCATTGCCCACGCCAGCCCCTTGGGAACCGAGGTAGTTGAGGCCTTAAAAGAACTAACCAAATGTTCTTTAACTTACTATATAAGCACCATCAGCGAGATTGAAAAAGCTATTGACTTCTACTACAGAGAGTCTAAAAAAGAGGGAACCTCTCCCCCATAAATTCAAGCAAGGGGTAGTTCCCTTAATCTTACTCTTTTATTATTTTCTTACTTTCTTTAACTTTTCTTCGACCCTCCGCAGATATTTTCGAGCGCCGCTATGGGCAGGATCTAACGTCAGAGCTTTCTGGAACTGCTCAACAGCTTCTTCGTATTTTCTTTCTCGATAGTAGCTCTTACCTAACTGGTAGAAACCTTTCACCGTCTCTTTTTTAATTCTGTCCATCCTCTCCTTTTTCGGATACTCTAACCTTTCCAACATCAATCTATCCGTCTCCTGCAAATCTCCCGGCTTTACCACCCGGGCAGTGATAAAGATAACCAGCTCCGTCTTCTTGTTCTTAGTCCCGGAACTACTCTCCCGTCGGAAAAGATAGCCAAGCACGGGAATATCTCCCAGGAGAGGAATCTTGGTTATATCTTTCTGCACTTTGTTTTCCATCAACCCTCCGATGACAATGGTTTCTCCATCCTTAATCATAACCTGGGTCTCCGTCTCCCGGGTGGTGTACTGAGGGATCTGGGCAGTCCCGAAGGGTACCGGTGCTCCCAGCTCCTTTACGGAAGGATGAACCTTCATAATAATGTATCCACTCCTATTCACGCTGGGAGTTACCTTGAGGGTAACCCCCAGGTCCAGATACTCAAAGCCGGTAATCTCCCATTGTCCTCTATCGCTATTATAGGAATAACTGGGGATGGGGTACTGGTTTCCGGAGGTAATCGTTGCTTCCTGATTATTCAGGGTGGTCACCCTCGGGCTTTGGAGGATATTGCTATCAGTCCGCTGTCGAATCATCTTCAGAGCTGCACTCAATCCCGTAGCATTGAGGATTCCGAACCGGAAGGGGGTTGTATCTCCTCCAATTCCTGTCCCCCCGGCATCCGGGAAATCATCGGGGTTCCATCTACTATCCGAACGCTTGTCAAAGGGCCAGATGGTCGGTCTCTGAGCACCCGTAACTGAAAATTCCGTTCCCCAATTTATGCCCAATTCCTCTCCTTTAATCAAGGCCACTTCTATAATCTTAGCTTCGATAGAGACCTGAAGAGTTTCCGTATCCAGGGCTTTTATTATTTTCTGTATTGCGGTCAGGCGGCTGGGGATATCGGTAACCACCAGGGCGTTGGTTCTGGCATCAGTATTTATCTTACCTCTTTCCGAAAGAACCTCTTTTAACGATTCTTTAACCGTGGCTGCCGTGGCAAAATTCAAGAAGTAAGTCTGGGTCTGCAACTCCTCCTCTTTCAATTTTTTCATGGTGCCTACCCGGATAATATTGCCATCCCGCACATAGGCAAATCCATTAGCTTTGAGAATGGCATCTAAGGCCCTCTCCCAGGGAACATTAGCCACTCGTACGGATACCGTTCCCTGCACCTCCGGTCCGGGGATAATGTTCACCCCGCTTTCATAAGATATTATTCGGAGGACATTTCTGATATCCGCCTCCTTGAAATCCATGGTGATTAGAGCTGCTTCTTTTCCCTGAGAGACCTTCTTTTCCCCTTCCGCTCCCAAGGCAACCTGCAGGCCGGATGCCAATAATAAAAAGGTGCTAAACAGTCCCAGAGTTATCAGTAAAAGCCCTCTTTTTCTAAATGCGAGGCAGGAGGCACCTGCCTGAAACGAGTAGTGACTGCCGGTCCCACCACTCCTCACCGCTCTTCTCATTTTATCCTCCCTATTCTCACCAAGATATTATTTTAACTTGAGGAAGGTTTCCTCTTCCCCGTAACGAAGAGTCACTCCATCCTCTTTGATTTTTATCACTTCAGCTCCTTGAACGATATCCCCCTTGGATACAATTTGGTCATTAATAATAGCCAGAGGTTTCTCCGGTTTCCAGAGGATACCTTCCAGGGAGAGCCAAGCCAACTTTGTCCCTTTTTCCGTTTCCTCCAGAGGAATAAAAGGATCCCGTTTTCCCTTCCGGTCATAAACGAACGGTTCAGGGGTTAAGTCTTTGGAAGCAATCTTTTTCTCCGTTCTTTCCACCGGGCTCGCGGTCTTCTTAGAAGCCTCCTCTTTTCTTTGACAACCCCATACGCTGAAAACGAGAAGAAGTATTAAAAGAATCCCTAATTTCTTTTTTTTCATTTTACTGCTTTCTCCTTCTTTCGTTCTTTAGAGACAAAGGTGCTCACTTCCATTCTTATATTATGTTGCAAAAAATTCTCGGGATTGGAACTTATCTGAATATTGCTTACCTCAATAAAGCGGTCCAGGTTCTCCAGTTTGTTGATGAACCGACCCAGTTCGTGATATCCCCCTTCCATCTGTAGATTCCACTGAAAGCGGCGATAATGTTTTCTCTCCTCAGGCGGCTTTTCTTCAACACTGACAAATTTAATCTGAGATTCTGCGGCCACCTTGTCCAATTCTCTGAACAGTTGAGGCACCTCTTTCCTCTCCGGAAGTTTATCCTCATAGAACTCTATCCGCCTCTCCAAAAGCTTAATTTCCTTTTCATACCTCTGCCTATTATCTATCAGGCTTCTGGCCTCCGCCAGCTTAGTCCTCTCCTCAGCCAACTGCCCTGATATTTTTTTCAACGAGTTCACTTGGGATATTATGAGAAAGGAGAAAAGAAAAACCAGCAGAATAAAGACCCCGGCTACAGCAATCATCTCCTTCCGTCCTAAAGCAAACGGGGCAAGCTTCATCTCCCCTCCTTAAACCGGCATCGCAACTCAAAATACATAGCCTCTACTCCTCCACTCTGCCTCCAGCGAAGGGAGCCATACTGCTGGATACTTGTGAAATCCCCGTAGAAGGAAGGGTCATTTTTCAGCTTATCCATAAAATCTCCTACCAACTTTAGCCCTCCCGTTTCCCCCGTGGTAGAAGCAGCCACTCCTTTAATAACTAAAAACTTTCCGGTTGTCTTATTTGTTGTCTTATTTGTTATCTTCTTTGTTGTTTTCTGTGTTGTCTCCCTATTACCGGATTTATCCTGCTCCGACTTTCCTTCGATGGACAGTGATGTTAACCAAATTCGGGGAAGGACAAGATTGCTTAACCGGTTAAGTTTCTTCGCCCAGAGTATCCGGTTATCCATCAACTTCTTAATAATGGCCATCCTCTTTTTTAATTTCTCTTCCTCTTTCTTGCGGATAGCTATTTTCTCACTCTCCAGTTTTATCTGCTCTATTGACTCTTTCGTTTTCCGGAGACTTCCCTTCTGCATTCTAACACCAACTGCCAGTCCAACGGTAGTTAGAAACAAGAGCAGCAAGAGCCCCCCACCTATAGCTATAAACATAGTGGGGGGCAACCGCATTTCCTTCTTCCTTTTTTTCTGAGTGGAAGGAAGAAGATTTATCTCGATCATTTTCACGCCTCTCTTAAAGCCAGGCCGATAGCTACTCCCAGCAAGGGAGCATGTTTTTCTAATTCTTGACCGTTAGAGATAGAACTAGTATCTAACCCTTCAAGAGGATTCCAGACACTTACAGGTAAACCCAAAGCTTTGGTTAGAAACTTATCCAGGTCTTTCAACTGAGCACCTCCACCGCTGAAAAGGACTTTGTTTATAATTTTTTCCAGGGTCTGGTTCTCATAATAATCAAAGGAACGCCGCAACTCACCCGCCAGGTCCTCCAGGATAGGATTGAGCGCCTTGAAAAGGGGAGAATCTCCTATCGCTTCTCCATCCTCCTCCTTTCGCTTCTCGGCCGTTGGTAAATCCAAACTCAGATTCTTTTGAATAGCTTCTGTAATGTCATTCCCGGCCGGGGAGATATCCCGGGTAAAATAAGGAATTCCCTCTCTGACAATATTTATATTGGTCAGCTTAGCCCCCATATTAACCAGGGCCACGGTCTCTTTCTTTTCTTCTCTCATTTCAAAAGCATTGAGAAGGGCAAAAGAATCAGCATCAATGATTGCCGGATTCAATCCGGTAGCCTCCATGAGCTTAAGATAACCGTCAATAAGGTCTTTCTTGACTGCCACCAGGAGCACCCTCATCTTCCTGAGGTCCGCCGCCCTCTCCAACACCTGAAAATCAAGGACAACCTCCTCTATATCGAAAGGAATGTGCCGTTCGGCTTCATACTTAATAGCATTCTTTACTTCCTCCTCGGACATCTCCGGCAGCTCGATATAGCGAACAATGACCGACTGACCGGATACTGCGATAGCTACCTGGTCGCTTTCGATCCCGCTTTCCTGCATAACCTTCTTTACTGCTGCGACCTTTCCTGCTTCTCCCGGAGTTACCCTGGCCAAGGAAAATTTACTTAAGCTTTTTCTGCCTTTGAGGCCTTTCTCTATTTCCACCACTTTTACCGTATGGCTGCCGATATCCAATCCCACTACATTTCCGGGTTTGCCAAACATTTCCTTTTCCCTTCCTAAACCTGAACACTTGCGGAGTAAGTATACCCCAAATTAACTCTTCTGTCAAATTGCACTTAGCTACATATTATCTGAAGAAACAGGTATTTGACAGAATGACAAAAAAGCTATATACTTCAAGAGGAAGAAGAGATAAAAACAGCGGGAGAGATATTCAATGAAAATTATAAGAAAAAAATCCGGTTTCACCTTGTTGGAAATAATGATTGCAGCAAGTATTATCTCCATCCTGGCAGCAGTAGCTATCCCCAATTTTGTTAAGTACAGGAACCGTAGCCGGGAACAGGTCTGCAAAGGCAATATCCAGATGATTTATTATGCCCTGGAGCAGTATGCCTTGGATTATAACCTTGATAACGGGGCCAGCGTGAGCGTGGCCAATATGGTTAGCGGAGGTTTTCTCAACAGTACTCCAACCTGTCCCAGCAACGGAGCCAGCTATGGTGCCACCCAGACGGTAGGAACAGCGCCCACTTGCCCGGCAGGTATCGCAGGGCATTCCTGGACCCCTTAAAATAAATTAGCGCCCTTTGGTTGGACTCTTAACCACGGGAATACAGAAACATCGGAATTTTTAATTTATTTTTCTTTCTTAATTACAACACATTTATTATTCCGTGTTTCCGTGGCATGTCTTAAGTTGTTAAGCTTCACCTCTCTCATGTTCAATAAGTTGAAAAGGAAATTCTTATAAATCAAGTTAGCTTTCTGTAATCGCAGCTTGAATTGTAAATTAAAGATATAAATTGTAAATTTTTTTGCTTGATATATGGAGAGAAATTTGCATAAAAAGAATAACAATAAAGGGATTACTCTTCTGGAGATAGTCATCTCCCTTTTGATATTTGGAATAGCTGCTACCGGGATATTGCGAAGTTTTGTATTTTGTAACACGAGAGCCAAATCAACTTCTCTGCGGACTGCCGCTATAGCCCTGGCCCAGGAGAGGATGGAGCAAATAAAGAATGATAGTTATCCTAATGTCACGGCAGCAAATTATCCGGATGAGACTAACCTAATCCTGGATACGGCCGGAACGGCTGATACCGGAGATGACCTGACCGGCACAAGAACGGTGACGATTACCGGCGCTTCCCCAAATCCTAAAACTATAACCGTCACGGTTACCTGGAAATTCAAAGGGAATCAGTTTAGCGAATCCTTGACTACTCTGAAGATTCCCTAGCCCGGATTATTCACGTGGTTCTTTTGACGCCTGGCGGCGTTACGCACTGCGCTTCCTTGTGCGGCGTACAAAATGTACGCCTCCGCAGTCGCTTGCGCAAGCCTTGCCAGACCGTCAAAACTCCTCACGTGAGATAAATCGGGGATACCGGATAGAGGATTAGTCTTATGATAAAGCTCGATCAGGAAAGAGGATTTAGCTTAATAGAGATAATGATTGCTTCTGTTATCATGGTCCTTGCCTTCGGAATATTCCTGAGCCTGTATACTATGGGACAGCGCTTTTTCAAGGCAGGTCTGAAACAAATAGACGTAGTCAGGGAAGCCCGTGGCAGTCTGGCAAGAATGAGCCGCCATATCAGAAGTGCCCAGTCTATTCAAATTTACGATGATTATGCTTCCCCAACCAGCAGCACCCGGGGAAATTATATAAAGATTTTCATTCCCTCAGGCAACGATGTAGGTTATTACTTAAACAGCCAGGGCGAGCTCCGATACATTGCCAATCTAAATACTGATAACCCGAACAGTGAAGCTGATGATGAGAAGATAGCCAATGAAGTGGTCGATGTAAGCGGCTTAGGCATATTTAACAGCGGCAACATAGCCATTGAGATAAACTTCAGTATCAGAGATAACAATGCCAAGGACGGTTATCAGGGGATAGATATCTCAACGAGAGTTAAGCCCCGTAATAATTGACCGATAGGGGGATGAGTTGTGAGGAAACCTTTAAATGAGAAGGGAGTTATTCTCATCGTCGCTATGCTCTTCGTTGCCCTTTCCTTCGCATTCATAGCCGGGGCAATAAAGTGGACAAATAACGAAGCTAAGTTGACCAAGAAGCGTAACGAATCCATCAAGGCTTTCTACGCCGCTGAAGCCGGGGCCGAGCAAGCTCTCTTTGAGGTCCGGGCTCTTTATGCAGGAGGGACAATACCCAGCCAGTCGGCCCTGGATGCTGTTTCTCCTCCGACTATAAGCGGATATACTTTCGATGTTTTTAACGTCGTTCTCAACGGCAGCTCATTTCAGGGGGCCATCACTTCCGGTCCTTATCAGGGACTGCAGGCTACTATCCAGCCAATCAGGATTACTTCTCAGGCCACCTCCACCGGTTCTACCCAGGCCCGGGCTAAGGTTATCCAGGATGTGGAAGCCCAGTTTATTTCTGTTTTTCAGTTTGGCGTCTTTTACGAAGAAGACCTGGAGGTAGAGCCGGGTCCTACGATGAACTTTGCCGGACCTGTCCATGCCAACGGGGATATCTATTTAGGGGCGGGAAGCCAGCTTAATTTCGATTCTTACCTTACTTCGGCCGGGGACATTTTCCATGACCGGAAAGACAACCCGGGTAATGGAGCTAATGGAGCCGTCCTTATCAACGATAACAATGGCGACCCCCAGGATATGAACCAGTCCGGCGTCTGGCTGGACAGCACTCAATCGAACTGGGCTACAGAGTCTCAAACGAGATGGGGAGGAATGGTCAAGAGCAAGGTTCATGGAATTGCTCCCCTGACTTTGCCCATATTTCCTGCTGATCCCCACGATATAATTGAACGGGCAAACGCCGGAGATCCCCCCCAGATAGCCGCGGCCAAGTATGAGAATAAAGCCGGCCTAAAAGTTGTTGACGGGATAGCTACAGATGGAAACGGCAATCCGGTCACCTTAGCTCCGGGGATAGTAACCAACGATCTCCTTTACAATTACCGGGAAGGAGACTGGATTAACATTACCTCGATAGATATCGAGACCTTAAGGACAAGTGGTCAATATCCGGCAAATGGGATTCTTTATGTCTCTCAATCCGGCTCGAACCAAGCTGTTCGATTGGTTAATGGTTCCCAGCTTCCCCCTAATGGGTTAACCGTAGCCTCTGATAACTCCATCTATATCCAGGGAGATTATAACACCGTGAATAAGCAACCGGCCAGCATAGCCGGGGATGCATTTGATGTTCTCTCCAATAATTGGGATGATGCCAACAGTGCCAAATCTTTATCCAGCCGGCGGGCTACCGCCACTACCATCAATACAGCTGTAATGACCGGAAATACCGATACCGTAGCTAGTTCTTACAACGGAGGTTTAGAAAACCTGCCTCGATTTCTGGAAGATTGGTCGGGAGGCACTACCTTTACCTATAGCGGAGCGATAGTAGATCTCTGGAATAGCGAACAGGCTACCGGACGGTGGTTCTATGGAGGTAATTTCTACAAGGCCCCTGTTCGCAACTGGGGTTACGATACCATGTTCAGCGACCCTACAAATATGCCCCCCGGGACTCCTTCAGTCCAGGCTGTCCAAAGGATCCGGTGGAGTCAGCAATGAGTCAATAATTGCGGAGGACATTTATGATGACAGTTAAAAAAAGATTTTCTTTGGGGATAGGATTGTTGACCTTATTCCTCTTAAATATTTTTTATAACGGGTTAAGGGCAATGACCGTTAAAGAAGAAACGATAACCGGTGATGGCGGGGCCCATACAATATATACTTATTATGACAAAAACCAGGCTTTTCGCCTCGTTCCTCCCCCTGGCTGGGAAGTGAATACCAACCCCGGCCGGGGCTTAAATCTTCTTTTTAGCGCTCCCGGGGGAAGCAAAGCCAAAATAAGCCTTGCCAGCCGGGCAGTAGACTTCTCCCGGATCACCAAGGAGAAAAGAGAGGAATTGCAAGAGAGCCTGGGCAAAAGGTGGACAGATTACCGGATTGTCTCAGAAACAGAATGTATCGTTGATGGAGAAAAAGGATATGCCTTGAGGGGACGGTTTAACGAAAGAGGGTATAAGTTCAAGGCCGAAAGTATCTTCTTTATCAGGAACAGTAAGCTCTACGAGATAGTATACACAGCTCCATCGGATATTTATGATAAATACCTTCCTGTCCTTAAAATATGCCGGATTACCTTTCAAAGCCTGCGTTAAAACATTCGCTTTCCTGAATTTTTACTCTTGCCGGGAAAACAGGCTTTAAGAAAGGTAGAAATAAAACGCAGGTAGTGAATCTCCCCGCCCTGAAGGGCGGACATCTAATAAGGATGCCATTCATCCCCGCCTTAAAAAGGGGAGATTCTGGCAGATGTTTATAAAAATGAGACTTTTGAAGAAACAAGGAGATATTCTTCTCCTCATTGTTATCTCTTTCCTGGTCTATGCTAATTCTCTCTCCAATTCCTTCGTCTGGGACGACCAGGCTGTAGTAGCCGAAAATGCCTTCGTTAGACAAGGAAATAATATAGCTCTTATATTCTCCCCGGATTATTTCTATGTCTCAGGAGAAATGACTTATCGTCCCCTGGTTACTTTATCTTACTTTATGGATTATGCCATCTGGAAACTTAAGCCCTTCGGCTTCCACCTAACCAATCTTCTCCTCCATACTTTGAACGGAATCCTCATCTATCTCCTCCTTCGTCTCATGAACGAGGTCTCTATAAAACTAAAGGCGGGAAGAGCATTGTCTCTCCTCACCGCAATAATCTTTCTCATTCACCCTATCAATACCGAGGCCGTTAATGTTATCTCCTTCCGGGAAGACCTTTTGACGCTCTTCTTCTTTCTTTTATCTTTTATCTTCTTTATCCAGGCAGACAGAAAAGAAAACCGTTCCGGCATTTTTTATCTAAGCTCTCTCTTTGCTTATCTCTTAGCTCTCTTTTCCAAGGAAATGGCGATAACTTTGCCGATTATCCTCTTGCTCTACGACATCCACTCTTCCCCGAAAGAGACCGGAGAACGGTTCTATCCCAGACTAATTAAGGCCTTCAAGAGTAAAAGGAAGCCCTACCTGGGATACCTTCTGGTCACTGCTTTCTACCTCTGGATAAGGTTCCAACTTCTTCATAACGTTCAGGAAAAGTTAGTTGCCTATCCGGGAGGAAGTTTCTATACCAACATCCTGACTATGTCCCGGGTGATGGTGGGCTATCTCAAACTTCTTATCTTCCCCCTTAATCTCAATGCCGACCATCTCATCTCTCCCTCTTTATCCTTAGGGGAAGGGTCGGTTATCCTCTCCTTGCTTCTGCTCATCTTCCTCTTTGTAATAATCTTCAGGAAAATTATCCCTTCGGGAGGCATCCCTTCCTTAGCCGTATTCTGGCTCCTGATCACCATCCTTCCCGTCTCTAATCTTATCCCTCTTGGCAACATCATGGCGGAGAGATATCTCTACCTACCCTCCGTGGGTTTCTCTCTCCTTTTGGCCGCTGCTTTAGTCAGGCTCCTTCCTTTCAAGAAGCTCGCCATCCCTCTTATTATCCTCCTTCTTGCTTTCTACTCCCTGAATACCATCCGGCGAAATTCCGTCTGGAAGAACAACTTCACCCTCTGGTCCTATACCGTCAGGCAATCACCCCTTAATCCCCGGGTTCATACTAACCTGGGCCTGGCTTACTACCGGAAAGGTAACATTGCCCGGGCGGAAAAAGAATATCGGCAGGCTATAGGACTGGATAAACGACAAGTTAAGGCTTATAACAACCTCGGCCTTCTCTATTATGAAAAGGAGAAGTATACCCAGGCTATAAAAGAATACAAGAAAGCCCTTGACATAGAACCCTCTTTTTCCACCGCCTATTATAACTTAGGACTAGTTTACCGGAAGAAAGGAGAAGAGGATAAGGCCTTGAGAGCTTTCAAGAAAGCTCTTCAGGTGAATCCTTATGAGGCCGGAGCCTACTACTACCTGGGAATCTATTACGCGGAGAAAGGGCAAACAGATAAGGCTCTGGAGAATTATCGAAAGACCGTTGAGTTAAACCCTAACCATTTTGATGCCCGGAATAACTTAGGATTACTTTATACCCGGGAAGGAAAGTATCGGGAAGCGGAAAGCGAATACTTAGCCGCTATCGGGGCTCATCCTCCCAACTGTCCCCATCATCCTATTTACCTCGCCCATTATAATTTAGCCAACCTCTATAATATGACCGGCCGTTATCCAAAGGCCATCAAACAATACAAGACTGCCCTCCGTCTCAATCCCAACCAGAGCCAGGCTCATAACAATCTGGGAGTGGCCTATGCTCAGATGAAGATGTTTGAGGAAGCCAGACAAGAATGGCGTAAGGCTCTGGAACTCGATCCCAAGAGTATCTCCGCCCAAGAGAATCTGAAGAAATAAAGAAAAAGAAGGAAGCTTCAGTAATTAGTAAAGTTCGATACTTTCCTATACAAAAAAAGGGACGGGAATTAATATCTCTCCCGTCCATATTCTGTCTTGCAAGTAGGCTACTCTACTGAGTGCCTGCTGCCGTGGCGCTGGGATGCCCTGAGGTGCTACAGTAAGAGGTAGGCACCTGAGTGGTTCCATTGATAGTCAAACTGTAAGTTCCCCCTGTAGCACAGTTTGGCCATTTCTTAAGATAGTTGGTGGGACCTACCAACCGGCTACTTAGCTGAGTGGCCGTCACTCCCGTATCTGAGGTTACCTCAACATCATTCTCCATCATATAACTTTCATAGGCTCTGGCTATCTGGATCAGGTTGGCTCCACAAGCACCTATTCTGGCGCGATTTCTATACTTGACAAAGTTGGGGATAGCAATAGCGGCCAGAAGAGCAATGATAGCCACAACAATCATAATCTCAATCAAGGTAAAACCTTTTTTATTCAATTCCCATCACCCCCTTCCCTAACCTTCAGTTTCCTCTTCAATGGTTTTCTATCCGTAAGTTTCATATCAATTATGGATAACTAAGAATTTAAGACTTGAACCCTTAGCGTCTCCTTTCCGTATTTAAGTATACCTCCATTAGAAAAAGAAGTCAAGGAACAGGAAAACTTCCTACATCTGAACCAGTTCGCCCATTTTGAATATAGGCAGGAAAATAGCTAAAACGATACTTCCAATAACTACTCCCAGGAATACGATAATAAAGGGCTCGATCATAGAGGTCAACCCCGAGACGGCTGTATTCACCTGGTCATCGTAGAAATCCGATATCTTGCTGAGCATCTCTTCCAACTTCCCGGTTTGCTCTCCCACCCCGATCATCCGGACGACCATAGCAGGGAAAATGCCGCTCTCCTTCAAGGGGGCCGTAATGCTTTCTCCTTCACGAATGCTCGACCGCACCTTATCGATAGCCTCTTCCACCACTTTGTTTCCCGAGGTAACAGCCACAATCTCCAAAGAACTCAGAATAGGCACCCCACTTTTAAGTAAGGTGGAAAGAGTCCGGGAAAACTTGGAGATGGCTACTTTTTGAAGGAGACTTCCAAATATGGGAAGCTTCAGAGTAAGTCTATCAAATCTCACCCTCCCCTTATCCGTTTTAATATAACGGCGAAGGATATATATCCCTACCCCGAATGCCCCCAGTCCATACAGAAAGTATTGTTTCATCCATTTGCTTACATTGATTAAAATCTGGGTAGGCGCAGGGAGCTGGCCTCCAAAGTCGGCAAAGATAGATTCGAAGGAAGGAACGACTACTATCATCATGAATAAGACAATCAAGAAAGCCACAGACACTATGACCGCTGGATATACCAGAGCAGACTTTACCTTTCTCTTCAGGGAAATGCTGGCCTCTAAGTAACTGGATATACGGTCTAAAATCTCATCCAGCATACCGCCGGCTTCTCCGGCTTTCACTAAATTTACAAATAAGCCGGAAAATGCCCGGGGATGCTTGGCCAAAGCCTCGGATAAGTTACCCCCTCCCTCCACATCCTTTTCTACTTCCTTGACTATGTTTCCCAGTCCACCTTTCTCTATCTGTTCCCCTAACACATTGAGACTCTGAATCAGGGGTAGCCCGGCTTCGACCATGGTAGCTAACTGCCGGCTGAAGATAACCAAATCCTCGCCCTTTACTTTCCCGCCTCCTTTTCTCCCTCTAAAAAGAGGTCCCCGGACTTTTTTTTTCTCTACGGAAATAACTATCAGCCCATCCTGGCGCAGTTTATTAACTAAATCCTTCTCGCTATCTATCTCTAAACATCCCTGAAGCGTGCGTCCATCAGCATCCTTGGCCCGGTACTCATATAAAGGCATGCGTTAGTCCTCATTCTCTCTTGCGAAATCAGGTTCTATTCCCGTATTAAACTTTCAGAAATCATAATACAAACCATAATTACAGATTACAAATTACAATAGACAAATCACAAACAAATTCCAATTACAAATGACCGAAATTACAAATGGATGTTTGGGTCATTGTAATTTTGATATTGTATATTGTTTGTAATTTGTGGTTTGTATATTGTGATTTATTTCCTTTGCTAATCTGAAGTAACTCTCAAGACCTCCTCAAGGGAGGTTATCCCGGACTTTATTTTTTCTATCCCATTCTCCTGCAAAGTCTTCATTCCCGCTTTCCGGGCAGCTTCTTTGATTCTATCGGCCGATGCTCCCTCAATCACCAAATTACTTATCTCTTCGTTCATCTCCAAAACCTCCAGGATAGCCACCCGACCAAAATAACCGGTCTTGCTGCAATTCCGGCAACCTTTCCCCCGAAAAATGAGGGAGTTCTTCAGTCCCATTCTTTCCCGGACTTCGGCCGGAACCTCATGGACCTCTTTGCACCGGGGACATATCTTCCGGACCAACCTTTGAGCAGCTACCATGATAATCGAAGAGGAAATGAGAAAGGGTTCCATACCCATATCCATCAGCCGGGTCATTGCTCCCGGAGCATCGTTAGTGTGCAGAGTACTGAAGATAATCTGTCCCGTTAAAGCTGCCTTGATAGCAATATCGGCCGTTTCCTTATCCCTTATCTCTCCAATCATAATGACATCCGGGCTCTGACGGAGAAGCGAGCGCAGACCGTTGGCAAAGGTTAAACCAATCTCCGGTTTAACCTGAACCTGAGTTAATCCTTCCACCTGATATTCGACAGGGTCCTCGATGGTTATAATATTTCTATCCGGCGTATTAAGTTGATTTAATACAGAGTAAAGCGTAGTCGATTTTCCGCTTCCCGTAGGACCGGTGACCAGAATCATCCCGTAAGGTCTGGCCATGGACTCTTGAAACTTTCTTGTGGTATCCGGCTCAAAACCCAACTTATCCAGTCCAATGTTGAGATTATCCTTATCCAGAGCGCGGAGCACTATTTTCTCTCCGAACCCAATAGGAAGTAAAGAAACCCGATAGTCAATTTCTTTACCCTGCAATCTGACCTTGAATCGCCCGTCCTGAGGCACCCGGTGTTCGGCAATATCCAGACCGGCCATAATTTTCAGGCGGGCAATGATGGCTCCCTGCATCTGCTTGGGAGGAGAAACAATCTCCTGCAAAACCCCATCTACCCGACAACGCACCCTTAAAGAATTCCGGTAAGGTTCAACATGAATATCACTGGCCCTTCTCTTCAGAGCCTCCATCAAGATCAAATTTACCACCTTGATGACGGGGACTTCTTCTGTCTCTGTTAAAAGCTCTAAAAAACCGGCCTCTTTCTCTCTCCTCATCACCTGAAGGTCCGGATCTTCAACCTCCTCAAAAATTTTGTCCATGCTGGTCTTAGAGCCATAATACCGGTCAAGGGCATCCTTGATATCCCTCTCTGTGCTGATCACCGGTTCTATTTTATAACCCGTGATCATTTTAATATCATCTATAGCAAAAACATTAAGAGGGTCTGCCATGGCTGCAGTGAGAAACCGGCCCAGGCAAGAAACAGGAAACAGGTGATAATACCGGGCCATCGATTCGGGAACGATATTAACTACCTTAGGATCCACCTGATACCTGGTCAGGTTTATAGGAGGAATCCCTAATTCCTTTCCCAAACAGGCTATGAGATCATCTTCCCGGACATAACCTTTTTCGACCAGAATATGACTCAGGCGATGGCCCTCTTGACGCTGGATAGCAAGAGCCTGCCCTAACTCCTCTTTAGTCAGAAGCTTTCCTTCAACGAGAATATCATTCAGTCTTTTTTTCGGAGATTTAAGTATGGCCATCTTTCAGCCCTCATATTCCCCTGTTACTCTTAATACTTCTTCTACCGTCGTCTGACCGGCCAGTACTTTTTCCAGACCGTTCTCCCTCAATGTTCTCATCCCTAACTTCCGGGCCAAATTTTTAACCTGGTTGGTAGAGACCCGGGTCATAATCAGCTCCTTCATTTCCGGTCTTAGCGGCAGGACTTCAATAATCCCGATGCGGCCCCGGTAGCCGGTATTATTACATTGCTTACATCCCTTTCCCCGGGAGAAGACCACTTCTTTCCGGCCCTCAGGAAGAGACAAGTCCAGTTTTCTAATTATCTCCGGAGAGGCAGTATATGATTCTTTACACTCCGGACAAACCTTCCGCATCAATCGCTGAGCAGTTACCATAATAACCGAGGAAGCAATAAGAAAGGGTTCGGCTCCCATGTCAATTAAACGGACAATAGCCCCGGGAGCCGTGGTAGTATGGAGACTGCTTAACATCAGGTGACCGGTAAGTGCAGCCTTTATTCCCACGTCAAGAGTCTCATAATCTCTCATCTCTCCTACCATGATGACATCCGGGTCCTGTCTCAGGATAGAACGAAGAACATTAGAGAAAGTCAACCCCATCTGGTTCTTCACCGTAACCTGGTTTATCCCTGCCAGCTCATATTCTACGGGATCCTCAACGGTAACCAGATTCAGTCCCGGGTCGTTCACATATTTCAAAATCGAATAGAGAGTAGTCGTTTTTCCACAACCCGTAGGACCACAAACGAGAATCATTCCGTGCGGACGCCGGGAACATTTCTTCAGTTCCTGAAGAGGCTCCTCTTCAAATCCCAACTCATCTATATCAAGCTTAAGAGCGCTCTTATCCAGCACTCGAATGGCTACCTTCTCTCCAAAGGTAGAGGGTATCACAGAAACACGGAAATCTATCTCTCTCCCTTCCAGACTTATCCTGAACCGTCCATCCTGAGGTAGTCGGCGCTCGGCAATGTCCAACTCAGATACCACTTTAACGCGGGAGACAAGGGCCATATGCATCGATTTCGGGGGAGAAGGAACCTCATATAAGATCCCATCCACCCGATAACGGATTCTCATCGTCTCTTCCCCGGGTTCAACCAAAATATCGCTGGCTTTTTGCTTAACGGCTTCAGCTAGAATCAGGTTTACTGCTCTTACTATAGGGGTATCTTCCACCGCTCTGAGGACATCGGCTTCCCTGATATCCTCTTCTACTTTCTCTACCAACTCCACTTTTTCTTCCCCGACCCCCTGAAGAAGAACTTCCAGGTTATTGCCGGAATAATACTGGTTAATAGCTTTCTCTATCTCTTTCTCCGTGCTGATAATCGGCGTCAGGTTATAACCGGTAAGAAGTTTTATATCATCCATAGCCAGGACATTAAGAGGATCAGCCATAGCCACAGTGAGGGTCTTGTTCAGGCGAGATAGAGAGATAAGTTGATAATGGCGGGCTACCTGCTCGGGAATGATACTCACTATCTCAGGGTCCATCCGGAACCTCTCCAGATTTATGAGAGGAAGGCCCAACTGTTCTCCCAGGCAAGCGGTCAGTTTTCTCTCATCCACATACCCTAACCTGATGAGGATCTGGCTCAGGCGTCCTCCTTCCTTCCCCTGAACCTCGAGGGCTTGCTCCAGTTGTTCCTCGGTCAGCAACTTTCCCTCGATAATAATTTCGCTCAACTGCCTCTTCACCAATTTAACCATGGAGGTTCCTCACCAGCTTATGCCGTCCCGTAACCTCTGGCAGGGTTGGAAAGCCCCGCCTATCCATGATGAGATACGTTTATAATCTCCTGTTCTTCTCACAAGGATTGCCTGAACAACCTTTCCAGATCGTCCACATCTGTCGTCCGGCTCAAAGCTTCTCCATAACTTATCAGTCCCTTCCGGTAAAGCTTATAGAAGCTCTGATTCATCGTATGCATTCCCACGCTGTTGCCGGTTTGAATCACGGAATAAATCTGATGCACTTTCTCTTCCCGAATCAAGGCCCGGACAGCCGGAGTAGCAATCATCACCTCCGTGGACAGAACCCTTCCCTTTCCCTCTCGTTTGGGAATAAGTTGTTGGCAAATCACGGCCTGAATGACAAAGGAAAGTTGGGTACGGACTTGATTCTGCTGATTAGACGGGAAGATATCGATAATGCGATTCATCGTCTGAGCAGCATCACTGGTATGAAGCGTAGCAAACACCAAATGCCCGGTCTCCGCACTCTCCAGGGCCATCCGGACGGTCTCCACATCCCGCATCTCTCCAATAAGGATAATGTCAGGGTCTTCTCGCAGAATATACTTCAGGGCCCGGGCAAAGGAGTGAGTATCGCTTCCCACCTCTCGCTGGTTGACGATACTTTTTTTATGCTTATGGATATACTCAATAGGATCCTCCACGGTGATAATGTGACAGTGCCTCTCGTTATTTATTTTCTCCACGAGGGCCGCTAAAGTGGTTGACTTGCCACATCCCGTAGGCCCGGTTACCAGAACCAGGCCCTTAGGCAAGGAAGCTAACTTCTCCACCACCTTTGGCAGACCTAATCCCGTAAAGGAAGGAATCCGGGAAGGAATTAAACGAAAAGCTGCTCCTATTGAACCCCTCTGTCTGAAAATATTCGCCCGGAACCTTCCCACATCCTTTATGCCAAAGGAGAGATCAAGTTCGAGATTACTTTCAAACTCTTGCTTCTGCTCTTCAGAAAGTATACTGTAAGTAATCCGTTGGGTATCCTCCGGAGCAAGAGAGGCTAACTTGGCAGGGACTAATTTCTCATCGATACGCAACTGGGGAGGAGTGCCCACCGTTAAATGTAAATCTGAGGCTTCTTCCTTCACTACCAATCGCAACAAATCCTCTAACTTAATCATCACTGTCTCCCTCTAAGTTCTTGCTTTATTTCCACTCCCTCTTCGCCCGCTTTATTCATATCTTAAAAAGTGAATAACCCGGGTTAGTTAAGAACCGCAACGGCCTTCTTTAATAATTTCTCACCGGTGATTCCATCGATGGGAGTAGAAGCTACTCCTGCACTCACCGTTAAATTCCCTCCCGGCAGACTCTCCTGATGAGGGAAATGATGTTTCTCTACCCTTTCCTTCACTCTCCCGGAAAATTCCAGCGCTTCTTGCTTATTCTTATCCGGCAGGATAACCACAAAACGCCCCCCTCCGAGACGAGCGGCCTTATCCACATCCCGGGTAGCATTTAGAATTAATCGAGCGACTTCCTTCAAGACAGAATCACCTCCCGACTCACCACAGGTATCATTATAATTCTTGAAATCGTTAATATAAAACACGGCTAAGGAACAGGGACGCTGATCAGCAATCGCTCTCTGTATCTCCTTGCTCAAACTTTCCTTTAAATACTTTTTGTTGTACAGCCCGGTAAGGTCATCGGTAATTGACAGAGACTCTATCTTCGTTAAAAGTTCCCTTATCTCCCGGTTAAGACTTTCTGTTCTCTGCTCGTGAATCTTAAGCTCATTGAGGCTTTTACGAAGCCCCTTTCCCGTTTTGTTCAAAGCATCTTCTAATTCCCCGATCTCATCCTTTCTTTTAAGCTCAAAGTTAGGAATAAAAACTCCCCGGGCTAAGGCTTTGGCTCCCGCCACGACTTTAGATATCGGCTTAAGAATGCCAACCATCAGATATAAACCCAGGAGAGAGAGGATTACCGCTACAAGAAGCAAGAGACTGGGAGTAGTATCAGGAAGATTTAAAGAGAAGAGCTGCTGAGCGAAGATAAGCAAAGGCAGAACAGACATAAGGGCAAAGGCGGATAACAGCCGGAAACGTAACTTTTGTGAATTCAAAGACCATTGAAAACTCAGTTTTTTCATTCCCCCCCTCTTTCTTGGTTACATCACTTTTCACCTTCGGTAATTATACCTCAATTATTATAATCTGTCAAAATATCCGGCCTTTCAAAACCTTGAGTTTATCCTTTACTCCTTCCAGGGATGGATCTAACTCCAAGGCTTTATTATACTGTTGGATAGCTTCTTTCTTCCTTCCCCTCAGCTCGTATATCCGACCCAATAACATCCGATAGGTGGCTTTGGTAGGGTAAAGGTCCCGGGCCTTTTCAAATTCCTGAACCGCTTCCTCCATAAGTTCTGCATCCTTACCCCCGGCTTTGTCCCAGAGAACCTTTCCCAGCGTACTGTGATAGTGAGGCATAAAAGGGTTGCGTTTGATGGCTTTCCGGTACTGACTTATGGCATCATCCAGCAACCCTTTGCTCTGATAAATCGATCCCAAGCGGTAGTAGTAAGCTCCCTTTCCGGGATTCATTCTGATAGCCGCATTCACCTGCTCAAGGGCCATATTCACCGAGCCCTGTTTCAGATAAATAAAACTTTGCTGGAAATATCTTTCCGCCACCAGAGGTTTTTTCACAGTAACCATTAAAAAGGCAATTGTAGAAACTATGACCACCGCTATCACTATTCGGGCAAAAGTATTTGTCAACTTATAACTTTTAACTTGCCTGTACCCGCCAGGGTATAACTTACCTCTACTTTCTTCAAATATTACCATCCCCATGAATAACCAGATATAGGTAGCAATACCCTGAACATAAAGGTCAAAGTCAACCAAGCTATGAATGAGAAAAGCTACCACTCCTATATAAAGCCCCACGACCATACTTTTCTGTAAATTGCCTGTGTCCACCCGTGCCCGCAAGGGTATAGGAGTAGAACTCAAAGGGGCAAGAATTTCTTCTTCTTGACTGGAGCGTTGGAACCCCGGAACACTTATTAATTTATCTTTCACAGTTCTCCAGCCGGCCTTCAGAAAGGCTCCCCAAAGCCAGAGGAAGGAGATTATCCCTAAGATACCGGTTTCTATCCAAATCTGAAGATAATTGTTATGGGCCAATTGAGTCTCCTCCGCTCCGACAAGCTTATATTTAGCATAGAGACTACCAAAAGTACCCAGGCCGGAACCAAAAAGAAAATAATCCTTGAGCATCGCCAGACCACCCTTCCAGTATTCAACCCGAACTCGAAAGGAGTCCATAAATCCTTGGGAGTTAACATAAGGAAGGATACCGGAGAAGAGCAAAAGCAGGAATAACCCGATAACGATAAGGAACGATACAAAGAATAAGCGACGATGTTTTCGCCCCAGGATAAAGAAAAGAAAGGCCAGGGAAAAAATAAAACTAACCCATCCTCCCTTGGAATAAGTAAAGTACAGGCAGAGCCATCCAATACCCAGAGTCAATCCTAACAATATCCTTCCCCATACCGACTTGACATAGAAAAAAAGGACAAGCGCTAAAGGAAGAATGATAATGAGATACCCTGCCAGCGCAGGAGGAAAGACAAAAGTAGAGAAGACTTTGTTTGTTTCCAGCCGCGCCAGGAAATTGGGAGGTAACCGGCCGATATCATGCATCCGGAGCATCTGTCGCGTTTGCTCCAGACCCCAATAATGTTGATAGATACCATAGAGGCTGACCAGGACAGCAACTATCAGCAGTAAAGGAAGGAGGAGCGAATAAATATTTATATCTTCACCCCCGGCTATCCGGGAGCTTCGGAGAAGAGGAATACTCACTATTATGACGACCAGAGCAGGAAATAAAGCTAAGGGTAAGGGCATTCCGGTGTTGTTCAACCAGACGGCCCCGGCCAGAGCTACAGTCAAACTCAAGGAGAAAATCAGGACCGTTGCCTGGCGACGCGTCAACCTTTCCGGCAGATTATTAATTATCAGAAAATAAAGTGCCGGGTAACTGAAGAATTGATAAAGCTGATTGAAACTAACCGCCTTGTTAACGGAATTAAATAGAGAAATGGTCAAAGAAAGAAGAAAGAGAAAAATAGGGATATCAAGCGGAGTCCGACGAAAGACAAATTCACCTTTCACAATCATCCTCAGAAACCAGACA
Source organism: Nitrospirota bacterium (assembly GCA_013151555.1). GTDB lineage: Bacteria > NPL-UPA2 > NPL-UPA2 > NPL-UPA2 > JAADIA01 > JAADIA01. Next base: position 27,737 of record JAADIA010000097.1, read on the forward strand.
GCCAGAAGGAAAAGAATGAGAATCTGAGAATAAGTATTCGACCAGCTCCAGGTAATTCCCGAGACGAGCGGTCGAAAGAAAATGATAACCAGCAACCCCCATAAGATGATGAGCGAAGCAGATTTTTCTACCCAGCAATCGTTTTTATCCATTGCTTTCATAAAGTTGACTTTCTTTAGATACAAACAGGTATAAAGGCATAAAGCTTAAATAAATTCGAAGCACGAAATTCGAAATTCGAAACAAATTTAAATAACCAAAATACGAAGGACCAAAACCATGTTTAAAATTTTGAGAATTAGAATTTCGAATTTGTTTCGAATTTCGTGCTTCTCATCTTGTCACTTTGTGTCTCTGTGCCTTTATGCCTTTGTATCTTTGTGCCTTCTATTTTAACTTTATTCCCCCTCCCGGCAATTACTTCCAGAAAAACAATGAGGCTAAAAATAACTAAAGCTTGAACCAGGATCACGATAGCCCCCATCAGTTTGGCTCCCCGAAGGAGAGTGGCATTAATACCTACAGAGAAGGCGACTAAATAAATGAAGATTACCGCTTGTTTATGACTCATTCCTAAACCAATCAGGCGATGAGAAAAATGTCTCTTATCAGCTACAAAGATGGAAGCGCCCTTTTTTCTCCTAAGGAAGATAACGGAGAGCGTGTCAAAGATAGGAACACCCAAGATAAGGAGAGGCATGACCACCGGGAGGAAAGTCGGACTATCTTGGGTATAGAAGGTATTAAGAACTGTGAGGGTGGCCAGAATAAAGCCAATGAACATGCTTCCGGCATCTCCCATGAAGATAGTAGCCGGTCGGAAATTATAAGGAAGAAAACCGGTCAGGCTCCCGGCAAATATCAGAAGGATAACACTGACAAAGAGCTGCCCCTGCTGTAAGGCTACCAAGAAAAAGATAAGGGCGGCAATCAAAGCTACTCCTGCAGCTAATCCATCCATATTATCCAGAAGATTGAAGGCATTGGTCATCCCTACTACCCAGATGATAGTAATGATAATCGCCAGCCAGGAAGGCAGAAACATAGTTATTTTGATTCCGAATAAAACTAAAAGCAGAGCAGCCAGAAGCTGTCCCCCTAATTTCACATAAGGGGAAATTCCTCCTCTACGGTCATCCCATAGTCCGAGAAGGAAGATAATAGTCCCTCCGGAAAGAATAGCTAATAGCCTGCTTTTCGTAGCCATTACTCCCATCAACCTTCCGGCAATATCCTCAGGCAATAAGTTCATTAACTGCGGGCTCCGATGTAAAAGAGCTACTATTGCCAGATTAATGATGATGTTCAAAACAAATGCCAGATAGATTGCGGCTCCGCCTAAAAGAGGTTTGGCTTCCAGATGAAGTTTTCTCTCTTCGGGATTATCCAAAAAAGACCATTTCAAGGCTAACTTTCGAAACAGAGAAGTAAGAAGGAGGGAGAGGACAAAAGAAACAAAGAATATATAAAGGTAAACAAAATTCCACATGATAACACCCTAAGTTTTTTAACTTTGTGCCTCTGTGCCTTTGTGCCTTTGTGCCTCTTTTTTACTTTCAATAATTCTTTTAAGCATCTCGTCCAACCTCACCCGAGGTGAATATCCAATTAGATTGCGGATCTTGCTGATATCCGGTACCCGATGTCTCATATCCTCAAAATTATTCTCATAAGCCTTTTCATAGGGAACGAAGACTATTTCCGATTGGCTATGAGTTAATTCTTTTATCTTTTCAGCCAGACCATAAATACTAATTCCCTCTTCGCTTCCTAAATTAAAGATCTCCCCTACCGCTTTCGGATGATTGGTTAGAGAAACGATTGCTTTGATCACATCTGTGACATAGGTAAAACTGCGTGTCTGCTTACCATCCCCATAGACGGTGAGAGGTTTTCCGGAAAGGGCCTGTTTGACTAAGCGGGGGATGACCATCCCATATCTTCCCGTTTGACGAGGACCGCAGGTGTTGAAGAGGCGAACGATAGCCACCGGCAATCCTCTTTTCCGGTGATAAGCCAAAGCTAAAAACTCATCCAGGGCTTTAGTACAGGAATAACTCCAGCGGCTTATCGTTGTTGCTCCCAAAACTCTATCATCATCTTCTTTGAAAAGCCCGTCTTCTTTCTTGCCATAGATCTCAGAAGTAGAGGTAAGCAACACTTTCTTCTTCTCTCTGCCGGCCAACTCCAAGACTATCTCTGTCCCCCGCACGTTTATCTCCATAGATTTTAAAGGATAATCTATGATAAACTTTACTCCCACTGCCGCTGCCAAATGATAGATTACCTCACAGTCATCTATAAGTTCTCTCATCTTCTCCTTATTCATAATAGTATCCTGAACGAAGCAAAAACGGGAATTTTCCCGGAGATGAGAAATGTTTTCCCTCCGTCCCGTAGAGAGGTCGTCCACTACGGTAACTTTATTACCTTCCTTCAAAAGTTCCTCGGCCAGATGCGAGCCGATAAACCCGGCTCCTCCGGTAATCAAAGCTCTCATCTTATTCTCCTGTTTCCTCCAGCCAGTTTTTATATTCTTTCTTCCGCTCTTCTTCTATACCTTTCACCCTCTCCTTCGTCCTCCCCAGAACCCCGATATAAGAAGTAGTAGCATGCCCTCCCATCTCCGCCTTTCCTCTCTTCCGCCTGCTCCGGGATTTTTCCATCCGTTCAATAGCCTTTTTTGCTCCGGCCGCCCACCGGCTCCGGGGATACCTTTTTATCAACCGGCTGTAAGTCCGTACAGCTCTCTTTATCCTCCCCGTTTTCTCCTGCCACCGTCCCGCCAGGTAAAAGAGACTATCTGCAAAAATAAAAGCCAGGACTACCAAGACTAAAAGAATCCCCAACAGCTTTTTCATCCTACCATCCATTTCCTAATCACAGGCAAACAATATCCATTTATTTTTCACCGCAGAGTTCGCAGAGAACGCAGAGGTTATTTAATTTTAAAGATGATTTTCATTTTCTTCTCGGCGACCTCGGCGGTAATTTGGTAAAGGTTTTGATTTTCTGTATCCATCTGTGATCACCCGGGGTTTATACTTTTTTGTGTTTCAGGAAAAGTTCTTCATACAATTCAGCAATCCTATCCACCATCATTTCAACCCGAAAAGCAGGGTCAACCAATCTCTTCCCGGTCGCTCCCATTTTCCTTGCTTTTTCTTTATCTTTCAAAAGGTCTATTATCGCATCCGCCAACTTCTTCGAGTCCTCAGGAGGAACCAAATGTCCTGTCTTCCCCTCCTTCACCACTTCCGCAGCCCCATCAATGTCGAAGGAAACAACAGGCTTACCACAAGCCAAGGCTTGAGGTAATACTCGCGCCAACCCTTCCCGGAGAGAAGTATGAACAACAATATCCATAACGGCTAATAACCCGGGAATCTCATCCTGGGAAACCAGTCCGGTAAAGATAATCCTCTCCTTTATTCCCAGAGCCTCCGCCTGTTTCTCCAGGTTCTCCCGGAGGATACCATCTCCCACTAAAAGAAACTTCACTTGAGGATAAACCTTAGCTACTTCCGCTGCTGCTTCCAGCAGATATTTATGTCCTTTCAAAGGAAAAAGCCTGGCTATCTTACCCACTACGGGAAGATCGGGTGCTATTCCTATTTGCTTTCTTTTATCAGCCACCCTAACCCCGGGATTCAAAAATCTATCCAGGTCCATGCCACTGTAGATAGTTGCAAACTTTTTCCGGGGGGCAAGTTTAGCCGTCAGAGCTTTCCCGGTCATCACTGCTGCTACGGTAATTATTTTATCCGTGAAAAGGGAAGAAAACCTCTCGCAGAAGATATAAAAACAATTTACCCAGCGGCTCTGATATTCATGAAAGGGCAGACCGTGGATGGTATGAACGATAATTTTTGTTCCCGCCAGCCGGGCTGCCAGCCGGCCCAGGATTCCTGCCTTCGAGCTATGCGTATGCACTATATCATAGTTACCTTGCTTAATCAACCGGTATAACCTGATGAAAGTCAGGACGTCTCGCCAGGGATTGACCTCCCGTCTCATCTCGGGAACCATAATCAGATGAATTCCCTTCTTCCCGGCTTCTTCTACCAAACTCCCTTCCGGACCCAGGGGCGGTCCGGTAGCCAAAGCAACCTCATATCCTCGCCTCTTCTCCAACCCCTCTACCGTCAGGATGGTATTCTCCTGCGCACCTCCTAAAATCAGGCGGGTGATTATATGCAATACCTTTCTTCTCTTCATTCTCTTCTCACCCTTTTTAAATACCTCTGTTCAACTTAATTAAACCACACTCAAAAAGCCCATTGTAGCTGTCCTCTGCAACCCCATCCCTTCAGATAACCAGCTTCATCCCTACCCGCCCGCCTAAAGAGGACATTTAATCAGTTGCAACCTTTCCGCGTGAATACAAATCCTTGCGAACGAAAACTAAAACTCGATGATTTGAAAAGTAAAAGGGGCGGATAATCTTAACTCCAAATAAACGGCTTATCGGTTCAAAGATTTTCAGTAATACATAATCTTGTCTGTCTTTGCTCCAGACCGGTTCATAAGATGTAATCAGGTAATCTGCCTTCTGCGAGGAATCAAGGATAAGATTATATTTACTGAATTTAAACGGCGGGGAATTAAAAGGAGCGGGAGAGGCCCAAAGCCGAATAGAACTTCCCGCCGGAATATGCTTATTAATCCAGGCCCCGGCTACTATCCTGGTAGAGTAAGGAGTAGCATCGTTGGAGAAATTCAGATCATATACTACCGCCTTTCCCAACGTATAGAGAGCCATAGCAAACACAAGGATAATAAGGAAAGGTTTCACCCTCATATCTTGAGTCATTTGTAACATGTACATGACAAAGTCAGATGCCATAATAACCAGAATAGCGATAAGCAACAAGCTGAGCCTCAACACACCAAAATCGCCAGGGTGTGAACCGGCAACGGAACCTATGAAGAAAAAATATATGCCTGCTGTTACAGACAAAAGAATATGGATTTTATCCTTACCTGAAACCGCCCTAAAGACAGAATAAAAGAACCCGCCTATCATAACCAAGGCTATCGGCAATCCTAAAACTTCCTTGATGGTATGAAGATAATCACCCCATGACCTTAAATCAGGGACGAAACCCCACATTCCGGAAAGCACCCTGAATTCGGATAAGGTTTCTCGAAACGAAAGGAGATAATAATAGTTTGGAATAAAGAAAGCAGCAAGAAAAAAGAAACAGTAAACCAGGCCACCTTTGAAAGGTTTCTCTTTATTCTCTAAAGAATAAAGAAGAGAAGCTAAAAAATAAGGAATTACTATCAGCGTATAATTTATTGCCGCTCCTGTTGCCAGCCCGGCAAAAATACCTGCTAAACAGTGGTTTTTTATCCCTCCTTCTTTAAGTATTCTGACGGCATAGTAGAGACTGATTAAGGCAAGAAAAACTCCATACATATGGGGTTTTAAGGTATGTGCCCAGATTATAGTCGAGGGAAGAACAACCCATAATGCTCCTGCTAATAATCCGGAGGCTGTATTCCTAATAAAAGATGAAACTAAATATATAGCGATAACAACAAATAATGCAGAGAGCGCCACGGCAATTCTCCCCACAACATAAAAGCGAGATATCGCATCCGGATGGGTTAAGAAGTAATCTAAGCTACTGGATAACTTGGTATAACCGATGAGAGAAGTAATCTTAAACAATCCGGCAACGGGATAGAGAAAAGTTGCCCCATACTGAAAGAAGTGGGGATTAAAATCAAGTTTGTGAGGGCTCATGCGGGCGATAGCCATAATAGTCAACTGCTCGTCCGGATGATTAGTATATAACAAGAACCTCCTTACAATCCTTGGATAAGTTTCCGAGGAAGATACATGCCCAACCAAAGGTTTGGTCTTATCGCTTATAAGATTGCTATCTTCAGGCAATGTTTTAAGAGTAGTCAGGTCCGGCAGGAGCTCGACTCTTTCCTTTGACGGCAAACCCCATTTAACCCCCCAGATATTTAAGGCAAGAGACAACAGCAAAATGAAAGCCAGAAAGAACCCTGAACTTTTCTTATTCATCTTTATTCGCCAAGAAGAAAACACCCCCAGACAAACGTCCTTAATCCTTAAACTTATATTTAATCAAGATCCATAAGGCAACAATCCCATCTGTCCATTTTATCTTTTTACCTTCCTCAACAGTCCGGGAATTACAGTTTATAGGCACTTCATAAATTTTGTACCCTCTCTTACAGACCTTAGCGGTAACTTCCGGGCAGAACTCAAATCTTCGGCATTTCAAGTCCAGACTTTTCAGCAACCTAGTCGGGAAAACCTTATAACAAGTAGGCTCATCTGTTATATTCGCTCTGTAAAGCAGATTAGCAACCAAAGTCAAAAACTTTCCCCCCCAGTAATAACGCCAATAGGAAGTTCTCTCCCTTTTCCGTAAAATGCGAGAGCCATAAACCACCTCGGCCTCACCCCTCATTATGGGCTTCACCAACCGAAAATAATCTTCCGGGCAATATTCTAAATCACCATCCTGGATAATGACTATATCACCGGTTATATATTTAAGAGCTGTACGAATAGATGCTCCCTTTCCCTCATTCCGCAAATGATATATTATTTTTATATCCGTTTCAGGCTTTTTGCTTTCAACTTTAAACTTTAAACTTTCAATGCTCTTTAATATCTCTCTCGTCCCATCTGTGGATCCATCGTCCACTATAATGATTTCCTTCTTAAGATTTACCTTCCTGACTCTATTTATTATTTCTCTGACAGTTGACGCTTCATTATAAATTGGCATTATTACGGAAAGTTTCATTTCGCACCTAATTTTAATGCCACTATAACATTCCAGACGATTCCATGTCAAGAAAGAGAAAAAGTCTTGTTCCAGTCATAGGATTATGATATGATACGTTTGCTAAGGCCGGATTTTGACCCCGGCTGCGTCAGGCAGTTACCCCGGTACTTCACAAAATTCCGGCTGGTTACCCACAGCATAAATAATGATAGCCCATCGGGAGGGTAAAGATGAAAGTTCTCCTTGCTAACCCACCAACGTTCTCTCAAAAAGGCAGTTTCAATAGACCGGTAAGGTTTCCTACATATAACTATGCCACCCCGGTTATGCATCCTCCTCTTTATCTTGCCTATGCTGCTTCTTATCTCAGATCCCGGGGGCATCAGGTTGACCTGATAGATGCCTCAGCTCTCTCAATGAGCGTCTCGCACTTTACATCTCAGGTAGAAAAAATTTCGCCCGAATTTCTGGTCTTTGAAACATCTACACCCTCTTTCAATAACGACTCTTTGGTTGCCCGGGAGATTGCCAAAAGAATAGATACCAAAATCGTCTTCTTAGGTACACACGTCTCAGCCAGACCAAAAGATTCCTTAGAACAATCCGCTATAGATGCCGTAATCAGAGGAGAATACGAAATCTCCTTAGCTGAATATATCGAACAAGGACCTTTAAACACCAAAGGGGTTTGTTACAAAACCGATAACGGAGAGATTATTATTAACCCCCCTAGAGAATATATCGAGAATTTGGATGCCCTCCCCTTTCCAGCCAGAGACCTTTTACCAAACCATAAATACTTCGATCCGATACTAAAAAATCCTTTCACATTTATTTTGGCCGGCCGGGGATGTCCTCACAGATGCACCTTCTGCAATTGGCCTCAAACTCTTACCGGTCACAGATACAGATTTAGATCTGCAACTAATATCATTGATGAAATAGAACAAATATTAAAAGACTATAAATTTAAAAGTTTCCTTTTTAACGACGATACTCTTATGGCAAACAAAGAGAATTTACGTCGTCTCTGCCAGGAAATAAAGAGGCGAGATATTAAGATTAAATGGGGATGCTATATAAGACCGAACGAAAAAGATGAAGAACTTTTAGAGCTAATGCAAACCGCCGGATGCTATCTTTTGAAAGTGGGCATTGAGAGTGGAAACCAAGCTATATTAGACGGTATGAAAAAGAACTGTAAGATCGAGGATATACGACAAGGCATCACCTTAATGAAGAAAAAAGGTTTCCATATCCACGCCACTTTTATATTCGGCATGCCGGGAGAGAACAACTCAACTATCCGCCAGACAATAGATTTTGCTAAAGAGCTAAACCCCACCACAACTCAGTTCAGTACGGCCGTACCTTATCCGGGAACCGAATTTTATGAATATTTGGAAAGAGAAGGATTGTTCATCACTAAAAACTGGGATAATTTTATGCCCATCCGCCCCATCTATCAATACCCCAACCTTAACACTCGCCAGATTCTCTCCTGGCTACGCCGGGCTTATCGAGAGTATTACTTCCGCCCCAAGTACATCTGGATAGGAGGCAAAAAATTGTTTACCCAACCACGGGTGCTCTGGAGCAGTTTAAAAAAATTGATTTCGTTAACGATTAAACCACTTGAAAAATAAAGAAAATAGAAAGATGAAACCTTCGGTCTCCATTGTAATCCCCGCTTATAACTGTGAAAAAAACATTGGCCGGACAATTGAGGCTTGTTTGGAGCAAGAGTATCCAAACGATAAAATTGAAATTATCGTCGTAGACGATGGCTCTACTGATAACACCGGGAGCGTTGCAGCTAAATACCCCATTAAATATATTTATCAGCCAAATGCCGGACCGGCCAAAGCCAGAAACACCGGCTGGAAAAATTCTCAAGCTGAGATCGTTTGCTTTCTCGATGCTGATTGCATCCCAGAGAGAAAATGGATAGCCAAGATGATCACCCATTATACCCGAGAAGAGATCGTCTGTGTAGGGGGAAGATATGGGATTGTCAATGAGGAGAACCTCCTGGCCAGATGTATCTATACTGAATTTCTGGTAAGATATTCAAAGATGCCGAAATTCCCCAAATATATTGGCTCTCATGGCTACTCATTCCGACGTTCCTTCCTGGAGAAGATAGGAGGCTATTGCGAAGAATATACCATGGCCAGTGGTGAGGATAATGATTTAGCTTATCGGCTCCTCTCGGCCGGATACCGGCCTCTCTTTGACCAAAACATAGTCATCAAGCACCGTTTTCCCACCAGAATCTTTCCCTATTTAAAAGTCCAGTTTTGGCATGGATACTGGCGAATGAAACTCTATCGTGACCATCCGAAGATGATGAAAGGCGATGAATATAGTACCTGGTGGGACTTCGCTCAACCTCCTCTTCTGCTTTCAGGGATCTTCTTATCGCCATTTTATTTTTTCTCTCCCGTGAGAATCGCCCTATTCGTAATCTTCTTCCTCGGCATCTTATTCCAGTTACCTATGGTTCTATCTACAAATCGGAGAAGCAATCATCTTGAACATCTATTTTATATCCCCTTAGGGTTCGTCCGCGCTTTATTTAGAGGCATAGGTATGTTTTTAGGAGTCCTAAGGTTCTGGATATTCAGAAAACAAAAAGCCAATGAATTCACATAAAAAACCCTTATTGATAATATTCATATCTGCTCTCATAATCCGGATCCTCTTCGTTCTCCTTATGCCCCAGGAAGCTCCCGATACTAAGCGATATGATGATATAGCCCTGAGCCTTCTCTCAAGAGGAGATTTTTCCACCGCTCAAGGAGATCCGGCTATCAGCGATGGACCAATATATCCCCTTTTTCTTGCCGCCATCTTTTCTATCTTTGGCCATTCCCTTACAGCTGTGCGTCTTATACAGGCCATAATAGATTCATTTACCTGCCTCATTATTTACCTTATAGCTCTCCAGATGAATCAAAGGAAGAGCATAGCTATATTAGCTTCAGCCATGGCAGCCATATACCCGGAGTTAATTGCCTCTTCCGCCTTCGTCTTAACAGAGACCCTTTTCACTTTCCTTCTCTCCGTCTCAACACTTCTCCTGCTCCGGGCAAAGTTTAAAGAATCAAAAGTTTTGGCGGTTATCTCAGGCATCTTTTTTGGAATTACCATCCTGTGCCGGGCCGTAGCTTTATTAATTCCTCCCTTCTTATTCCTCTCGTTTCTCTTCTTTTCTAACCGAAAGAGGAACCTGTCATTAATAACCATCTTAACTATAGCTATGCTCTTGACAATTGCGCCCTGGACCATAAGAAATTTTCTTGTCTTCGACCGTTTCCTCCCCGTCTCTATTGGCTTGGGAGGAAACTTGTGGATAGGAAGTTATCAGCCTTGGCAAGGAGACTATAACTATAAAGACCTCTCCGACAAGAAAGAGATAGAAGCAGGACTCTCTCCCATTGAAGCAGACCAAAGATTAAAAGAGGAAGCCCTGAAAAATATTAAAGAGAATCCCTTGGGATACCTGAGGCTATTCCCAAGAAAATTTGCGAGGTTCTGGTTTAAAATTCCCGGCGGGAAAGAAGTTTTGAAAGGGAAGACTTTAAGCAAAGATTTCCTTTATACCATTCACTTTCTCCTGCTCTTCTTCTTTGCTCTCGGCTTATGGTTTTCTCTGAGGAAAAGGACCTTTGCTATCTTAACCCCGCTTCTAATAATACTCTATTTCACCCTGATACACGTCATCCTCTTCGCCATCCCTCGCTACCGCATTCCCATAACACCTTTTATCCTGATTTTCAGCGCCATGGGACTCTATCGGGCTATCAACCTCATTTTTAGCCCTCGCTTGCTCTCCCCCCATCAATAAACATCCGCTGCCAGAGTTCCAGGTTAAGAAGAGCCCAGAGACGATTGCCATGGTCAGAGTGTCTCCGGCAATGCTCATCAAGCAACTGGCGAATATAATCCTCCCGGAAATAACCCCTCTGCAGGCTGACCTCACTTAGAAGAATTTCAGAGAGATAACTTTTTAGTTCATTTCGAAACCAGTTGCTTATGGGAACACCAAAGCCCATTTTGCTCCGCCGCCTAATCGGGGGCGGCAACAAATCCCCTAAAGATTTTTTCAGGATATACTTGCCGGTCAATCCTTTCAGTTTCAGACGAGAAGGAATAGCGGCCGCAAATTCCATTAATTTGTGATCCAGGAAAGGAGACCGGGCCTCCAGGGAATTAGCCATGGTGGCAATATCTATCTTAACCAGGAGGTCGTCCGGCAAATAGGTCATAATATCCACATAGAGAGTCTTATCCAGAAAAGTCGAGCCATCCGCCTGCCGGTAAACATCCTCAAGATAGGTAAAGGAGTCTATTCCTCCGGTAGCTTCCTTCATATCGCAAGAATAAAGCTCTTCCTTCATCCGTTTATCAAAAAAGGAAACCCAACAAGCATACCTTCTCTCCGGAGATAAAGAGATAGCTTCTAAGAAACGTTTCAAGCGGCGCCGGAACGTCTTAGCTTCCACAGATGAGGGAAGCTTATCCGCCAATCGCCCGATCAACTTTTCCCTCAGCCAGACCGGAACTCTCTGGTAATACTCAGCTAATTTCGCTGCCTGGTAACGAGGATAACCGGCAAAGGATTCATCTCCTCCATCACCGTTGAGGGCTACAGTTACATATTCCCGGGTCCTCTCGGCTACATAATAAGTAGGGATAGCCGAGGAATCGGCAAAAGGTTCGTTATAATGCCAGATAAGTTTGGGTAAGATATTCAGAGCCTCGGGATTAACGATAAATTCATGGTGCTCGGTCCCAAAACGTTCAGCAGCCATTCGAGCATATTTCAATTCATTGTAAGCCTTCTCCTCAAAACCAATAGAGAAGGTCTTCACCACCCGGTCAGATAGCTGAGCCATCATCCCTACTACGGCCGTGGAGTCCACCCCCCCGCTCAGGAAAGCACCCAAGGGCACATCGCTAACCAGACGCAGCTTTACGGATTCTTCCAGCAAAGCTCGAATTTGTTCACTGTATTCCTCCTCGGACATCTTAACCTGATTCCGAAAGCTTAACTTCCAATATCTCTCTATCCGCACCTGGCCCTTCTCCCAGACCAGGAAATGGGCCGGAGGAAGTTTTTTAATACCCTTAAACATGGTCAGGGGAACAGGAACATACTGATAGGTTAAATAATGATGCAGAGCCTCCGGATTCATTTCCCGGGGAATACCAGGAACCTGAAGAATAGCCTTGAGCTCCGAAGCAAAAATAAACTGCCCCTTATATTCCGTATAACATAAAGGCTTTTGTCCTACTCTGTCCCGGGCTAAAAACAGCCTCTCCTTTTTCTCATCCCAGATAGCCAAGGCGAACATCCCCCGCAAAAATTTGAGACAATCGCTGCCATACTCCTCATAAAGATGGATAATCACTTCCGTATCCGACCGGGTAGAAAACTTATGACCTTTTCCCTCTAAATCCCGTCTCAAATCCCGAAAATTATATATCTCCCCGTTAAAGACAATCCAGACGGTCTCATCCTCGTTAGACATCGGCTGATGCCCCGTATCCAGGTCAATAATACTCAATCGCCGGTGTCCCAACCCGACAGCAATTTTCGGATTTCCGATTTCCGATTTCGACAGATATATCCCCTCATCATCCGGACCCCGATGCCTTAAAACAGCACCCATCCGGCGCAAGACTTCTTTACTAACCGGCTCTCCCCGGAAATTTAATATCCCGTATATTCCGCACATTTCAATCAATCCATTAATTGGTTAACTGGTAACTGGCAACTCGTAACTTATAACTTATAACTCATAACTAATCCAGCAGTCTCATATAAAGTTTCTCTGTCTCTTCCACCATAAGTTCCAGCGGGAATCTCCTTCTTGCCTCTTCCTTAGCCATCTCACCCAATTCCCTGCGTTTATCACCTCTGGTTAAAATGTTGATGATCGCCTCGGCCAAAGCCCCTTCATCAAACGGCGACACCAGCAATCCCGTCACTCCATCCTCAATTAATTCCTCTGCTCCCCCTACCCGGGTAGCCACAATGGGCTTCCCCAAAGCCATGGCTTCCAGAAGCACATTAGGCATCCCTTCCCATAAAGAAGGGAGAATAAACACCTCCATCAAGGCCATTAGCTCCTTAATGTCCTTTCTGAATCCAAGGAACTTAACTGCCTTATTTATTTGCAACTTAAAGCATAGGTTATTCAGCTTACCCTTTAAATGTCCATCCCCCACTATCAAGAGAACCGCCTGCGGATATTTTCTCAGCACCGCCGGCATAGCCTTAAGAAGATAAACATATCCTTTCTGTTCATGCAGTCTTCCCACCGTGCCCAGGATAAGAGAATCAGGTGCTATGTCAAGCTCCTTTCTTTTATCATCAAGAGCTATGCTGAGCGGGTATTCTTCTCTATCAATTCCATTTCGTATGGTAACTAACTTATCCGGCCTTATCTTCGCCTTCTCCAGCGTATATTTCCTCACCGCCTCACAGACACAGGTCTCCATATCCACCATCCCGTTGGTCCACCTGTCCAGCCAGAGATGGTACCGCCTTCTCTCCATAACCCGGAGAGACGAAATAATTATCGGCACTTTAGCTAACCTTCCCACAATTCTCCCTAATATATTAGCATGAAATAAATAAGTGTGGAGAATATCAACCTTCTTCTCCCTGAGAATCCTGAATAATTTAAACACAGCCGGGAGGTCGAACTTATTCCTCATTCCCAGACACTCAACCTCAATCCCAGAACCTCTTAATCTTTCTACAAGCTCTCCCCCAGACAGCAATGCCACTACTATATTCTCATATCTATCCCTATTCAAACGGGTAACCAGGGAAATAATATTCTTCTCCGTTCCTCCTATCCGGGAATCAGTAGTTAGGTGGAGTATTTTAATCCTGCTCAAGACATCGTCTCCTCTTACCAATACCATCATAGAGAAACATGATTCCCCGGGCGGCAAAGATAATCACAAAAGGCATAATAGGCAAACGGTACCTGATCTGAGACCAGAAGAGAGCATAGGCAAGAGAAAAGATAACGATAATCGAATAAAGAAAAAAAGTCCTTCTCCATAACCCCGGTGAACCCACAATCCCTATGAAGGCAAATACCAAAATCGGTCCATAAGACAATAAGCTAACCATCTTATATGCCGGTGGACCCACATGGGGAAAGAGCCTCCAAAACCGTGCTAACTTAAAGAGGAAGAGTCGCAGAAATCTTCCGTAATCGGCTTTTATAAAGCCGGTGGCTTTGGAATAGAAATATCTATCCCGTTCTATCTCAGATAAATTCTCCGTTTCCTTAAACACCTTTGCTTTCCAATCATTGAATTCTTTTTCCGGCCATAACCCTCCGGATTGTTCTCTTATAACCACATCCCGATAAAAAGAAGCGTTGTTACCCATCAAAAGCGTATATCCTCCGTTGGTAGCTGTAAAGATGAACTTACCCTGCACTTGCCAATTTCTAATTATCCAGGGAGACATAGTCGCCAGGAAAACGGTAGCAATTATGCCCAGGCAGACAATCTTGTTTTTCATCCTGCCGGTGGGAGCCAGCAACATCCCCACCAGGAGGAAAGGAATGAAAGCCAGAACGATAGGTCGGCAAAGTGCTGATAGCCCGAGCGTAAA
>JAADIA010000064.1 GCA_013151555.1 Nitrospirota bacterium
ACGCAGCCAGGCGTCAAAAGAACCGCGTGAATAATCCGGGTTAAGCAAATTCTTCCATCGCCTGAGTTATGTCTATATCCCCAATATCCTGCTCTACGAGAGAAGATTGAGCCAGGGCCGGGAGTTCGTCTTCATAAGTTTTCCGGGACTCCCGATAAAATATTCCTATGGGAATCCTCTCCCCCCATTCCTGCGACCTGGCAAAAGCGCGCTCCCTCTCATCGGGTTTATATCCTTCCTCTTCCAATTTATACACTCTTTTTTTATACCACTGATAGGTATTCACACGATTGAAAGTAACACAGGGTTGCAAGACATCCACCAGAGAAAACCCCTGGTGCCGGATAGCCTCTTTAAGCAACTCCGTCAGGCCCGGCATATCTCCCGCAAATCCCCGGGCAATAAAGGTAGCTCCCGCAGAAAGAGTCAAAGCAAGAGGATTAATAGCCTCCTCGATTGCTCCCCCCGGAGTAGATTTGGTAACAAAACCTTTCCCCGAAGTAGGTGATGTCTGGCCGGTAGTCAATCCATAAACCATGTTGTTATGGACAATATAAGTTAAGTTGAGGTTGCGACGCACGGCATGGATAAGATGAGCAATCCCGATACCATAACCGTCCCCATCCCCGGACACGGCAATTACCTGCAGTTTATGATTAGCTAACTTTATCCCCGTAGCTACCGGCAACGTCCGCCCATGGATAGCATGGAAAGCATAAGTGTTAACGAAATTATTCATATTCCCGGAACAGCCGATGCCATAGACCATAGCAATATCTTTGGGAGCCAATTCCAACTCACTCAAAGCCTTCTTCAAGCTATTCCAAATACTAAAGTTCCCGCATCCCGGACACCAGGTAGGAGAATAAGGAGTATTAAACTCTTCCGGTTTAGCCATTTTTCACCTCCAGGTCAACTATTGTCCCCCTCCAAATCTTCCCTGACTTTTAACACCTTGCTTCTTAATTCAAAAAGGTCATCCTTAACAACCTTCCAAGCTCGTTCTAAGTTTACTCCGAAGTATTCATGGATAAGAATATCTCTCATTCCGGCAATCTTTTTCCAGGGCATTTCCGGATATTTATTCCTAAACTCCTGAGGAATATTCTTTACAGCCTCACCTATAATTTCCAAGCGTCTTAAAACGGCATCCTGGACCTGAGTATTCTTAAAAAAATCATTCCAAGTAATATCTTTTGTGTATTCTTCTATCTTAGTAATGCATTCCAACATATCCTCGACATACACCCTCATATCTCTTTTCACAGGATTCTCACCTGCTCTTTCAGGATTCTTTCTCTAAGAAGAGGCTTGAGCATATTGTACTCCACCAAATCCACTTTATTTCCCAACACTTCCTCAATTTCCAGTTTAATCCCTACGAAATCAAGCAAACTAATATCCTTCCCAATCTCCACCAATATATCAACGTCGCTATTCTCTCTCATCTCTTCTCGAATACATGAACCAAATAACCCGACCTTTTTAACTCCATAATGCTGTAAAATCGGAAGGACTTTTTTCTTTATCTCTTCAATATATATCCTCATATTACCACCTCAACCTGCTGTTTCATTTTTGTTTTTACCTAAACGCACTATATTTCTTACTTTTTGTCAGACGCAATTTTTCCCTTCAAGACATCCCCGAGCTCTTCCGGGAAAAACGGGCGGCCGTCGTATTTGAGTACTTTTAGTTTTATCTCTATGCCGGTCTTTTCCCTGATTAAACCGGCCAACTGACCCGTCTGGTTGTTCTCCACCACGATAACCTTCCGGGATTTCTCTAATATATCCTCTACAAACTCAGAGGGGAAAGGAGAGAGATAGGTTAGTTGAAGGAATTTGGCCTCTACCCCCTCCTCCGATAAGCGTCTCAGGGCCGAGAGGATCGGGCCCTTGGTCGAACCCCAACCGACAACGGTATCTTGCGCCTCCTTTGGACCATGCAACTTCGGAGGAGGCAATTCTTTTGCCAGGCTCTCCAACTTCCGCATCCTCTTGTCCATCATCGCCGTTCTCACCCCGGCATCATCCGAAGAAAAACCGTATTCGGTATGCTCATCGCTGTTGGCATTGAAGATTCCCCCTTCCCGGGAAGGAAAACTCCTTGCCGATACCCCGGAAGGAGTAATTTCATACCTTTTAAAATCTTTCTTCTTGAGCAGTTCCTCCCGGCTGAGCAACAAACCCCGGTCCACTTTGACCCGGGAGGCATCCAATTTTTCCACGGCGGTATGACCCTCCGTCAGGTATTTATCAATCAGGAGCATAACCGGCGTCTGATACTTATCGGCAATGTTGAAAGCTTCCATAGTGAGATAGAAACATTCTTCCACATCCCCGGGAGCAATTACTATGTGAGGGAAGTCCCCCTGGGAAGCACTGAGGAGAAATTTCAAATCTCCCTGTCCCGTCCAGGTAGGCAAACCCGTGGAGGGACCAGGCCGTTGAGCTTCCACGATAACCAGAGGCGTCTCCACGCAGGCAGCCAGCCCCAAACCTTCCACCATGAGAGAAAAACCTCCCCCCGAGGTAGCTACTATGGCCCGCACTCCTGCAAAAGAAGCTCCGGCAGCCATATTGATGACGGCAATTTCATCTTCAGCATGCTTGACCACTAAATTAAATTTCTCCTCCTGAGAAGCTAAATAATGGAGGACACCCGAGGCCGGAGTCATAGGATAGGCGGCACAGAATTTACAGCCTGCCTTTATGGCTCCTAAACTCACAGCTTCGCTGCCGTTCAAAAGCAATCTTTTCGAAGAAGAGATTTTTTTTAATTTATGCTTGAAATCATCAGGGAAATTCCGGCGCACGTAATTAAAACCTGCCCGGGCCACAGCTATATTTATTTTGATAACTTCTTCGCCTTTTTTCTTGAAGGTATCCTCGAGAATTTCCGCCAGGGTATCCAGGTCATAACCCACAATAGCTAAAGAAGCGCCCAGGGTAACAGTGTTCCGCATCAACTTCTCTCCCCCGGCTTCCCGGGCCAACTTAGCTAAGGCCAGGGGATAAAGTTTAATCTCTTGAGAAGAAAACTCCTCCGGGGATAACTCTATCTCTTCTTCGTCATAAAGGATCGCTGCTCCGGGAGTGAGCGTATCTTTATGCCTCTCGATAGTATCCTTATTAAGAGCCACCAGAAGGTCAAGGGATTTCTCCAGGGAGAAGAGCTCCTTACCGCTTACGGTTACATGATAGCTGTTATGTCCTCCCCTGATCAGCGAAGGATATTCCACATAATCAAAGACATAAAACCCCGACCGGGAGAAAATGCGGGAAAAGACCTGCCCGGTAACCATTATTCCGTAACCCGCTTCTCCCCCTATTTTCCAGTTCAACTTATTTTTTGCTTCCATATCCAAGACTCCCAATCTCATCCACCGCTATCTTGATAGTAAGAAAGCCTTCCCACCCCGTTGCTATTATGATAACCCATCGGCTCTCTTTCAACAAGAGATTTTATCCTTACAGGATAAACCGTTCCTTCTTCTGCAAAGGATGATTTATAATCTCTTTTTCTATCGCTTCAGAGACACCCGGCTTATGCAACTTATAATACATATAATTTTTATATCCTTCTACCCCGGGCTGGTCAAAAGCATTAACCTTCAACAATTCACCCTCAAAGGCGGTTGCCATTTCAAAGAAAAAGAGAAGTTCACCCCAGCTGAAGGGCGTAATTTCCGGCATGACTATGGTACAATTCGGCCTCTTCTCTCTCCCCAGGGCCCATTCGGTTGCTTCCTGAGCCAACTTGAGCAATTCCGAGTATTTCTTGTCCGATAAAAATCCGGCAAAAGGGGGGATACTTAGATCCTCTTTAAAGTTCTCCACGCGGATAAAGGTAATCGTCTTATTGTTTTCCCCTTCGGCATTATTTTGATGTATGGAATGAAGATCGTTCGTCCCTCTACAAGCCACCGGCGTTCTGCCAATGTTGACAATCCGCTTTTTGTCCATCTCCCAGTTTTCCAACCCCTCGGCAGAGACGGTTATCTTCCTTGCATATTTCTTGCCCAGGCTTTCCGCCAGAAGCTGAGAATACCAGTCAGCGGTCGATTTTAGGGTTTCGGAGAAAGGCATCATAACCGCAATAGATTTACCTTTCTTTCTATAAAGTATCGTCTGCAACACCGCATACAAATAAGCGGGGTTTCTGCTCAAGGATTCCTCCCGGCACCGTTCTGCCATAGCCTTTGCGCCCTCGAGCACTTCTGCTATCTTCACCCCGATGATTGCTAAATGCAGCAGCCCCATATTCAGTTCAGAATATCTGCCCCCTACCCCCCTGAGAAGAGGCAGGTCGCGAAACCTTGCTTCGTCCTTCTTTCTTTCCTCATCTACAATCTTGCGCAGAGTCCCCGACTCCGGATCGGTTACGGCAAATATCTGCCGGCCGTATTCTTCTCCCACTCCCCTCTTCAACCACTGCTTGACCAACTCAAAAGAAGCTCTTGTTTCCGTAGTCTCTCCGGACTTGGATATCACGATTACAAAAGTCTTCTCCGGCTCTAAATTCTTAAACAAGGCCGTCAAGGTTCCCGGGTCCAGGTTATTCCCCTCAAAGTAAATTCTCGGTCGTCCTTCTCTCAAGGGAGCGAATTCATTATAATAGGGCGGGGCAAGCGCTTCCTGAGCTGCTTTCAGACCTAAGTACGAGCCGCCGATTCCCAGGGAGATAACATTTTCATATTCCCGGGCTATCTCCTCCCCGAGGGCCTGAATTCTCTCCACCGTATCGCTATCCTGAAAAGGAAGCTGTGTCCATTCAAGGCCAAGATTTACCCGGTCCCCGGGACTATCCAGCAACTGCCCGAGGTGCCGATGGGCTTCCCGTACCGCGGGAGCCATCTCCTCCAACTCTTTTTCCGTAACCCCATCTTTTTCGCCCACATTGAAATCAAGCATATTATTAAAATCAAACTTTAGGGGGGACATATCCTGCTCCTCTTCTCTCCTGGAATAAGTAAAATTTGCAACCCACGGGATTATTTAAAGCCTCTCCGGTAAAGCTAACCCTCCGGCTCTCGCCGGAGAACTTCCTCGCCCAATAAAAGTGAACTCGCTTCCTCATCTACCATGAACAACAACTCTCCCTTTTCCGGCACAACCATAGCTGCCGGCAAGCGGCTATTCTTTTCTTCTATCACCTTCTTAAAAACTCCGGCCGCATTTCCGCCGGCAACCAAAAAGATAATCTTTCCTGCCTTATTGATTACCGGCAAAGTAAGGCTTATCCGTCTATGCTTTAACGTGCCCAGCTCCGTCTCTATCGCCAGACGTTTGTTTTCAACCAGGGCAGGAGTCCCGGGAAACAAAGACGCCGTATGACCGTCTTCTCCTATCCCCAGCATTACCAGGTCAAATACCGGGAACTCTCCCTCTCTCAGTTGAAAGAACGTTTTCAACTCTTTCTCATATTGCTCCGCCGCCGCCCGGGGTGTCTCTTTCCCGGTCGGGATAGGATGAACATTTGCTGCGGGAATTTCGACCTGGTGCAAAAACTCATCTCTTATCATGCCATAGTTGCTTTCCGCATCATCAAAAGGGACAAAGCGTTCATCTACTAAAAAAATATGGGTCTTATCCCAGGGTAAATCACTTTTACAGGCAGCAAGTTTTCGATAGAAACCTACCGGCGCCTTTCCTCCCGAAACGGCAACAGTAAAACAGTCCCTATCCTTTATCGCCCTCCCGGAAATCTCCCGCCACTTTCCCAGGACAGAATCCGCAAGCTTATCCCTGTTCTCAAAGATTAAAATCTCTCTCTTATTGGCCATATGAACAAAACCAAAAACCTATAACCACAGATTACACAGATTATCACAAGATTTTTCTTTTTTTATTCTTTATTACTTTCTCGTGTTAATCTCGTGGAATCTTGTGGTTTATGCTTTATACTTCAAGAAAAAGCTCAAAATCACCAGGTGCGCCATTGATAGTTGTCTCCCGCCATCAAATCATCTGCCGCTTTCGGGCCCCAGGTGCCGGCGGCATAATTAGGAAAATCGGGCGGGTCTGTATTCTCCCATCGCTCCGTAATAGGATCAATTACCGACCACATCGCCTCGACTCCATCCTGGCGGGCAAAAAGAGTCAAGTCCCCCTTCATACAGTCTATGAGTAACCGATAATAAGCCAGATAGCTCTTCTTTATATCAAACGTTTTATCATAATTAAAATCCATATTTACCATATAAGGTTGATTCCCCATGCCGGGATGCTTCACCGTTAACCGCAAGTATATCTCTTCCTGAGGCTGAACCCCGAAAGCAAGAAGGTTGGGTTCCAATACATCACAAGGTCGGCCAAAGAGTTTCAGCGGCGGTTGTTTAAACTGCACACAAATTTCCGTAATCCGTTTAGGTAAACGTTTCCCCGCACGCACGTAAAAAGGCACCCCGGCCCAACGCCAGTTATCTACATACAACTTGGCGGCAATAAAAGTTGGTGTCTTAGAATCAACCGCCACGTTTTTCTCCTCCCGGTAACCCGGAACCTCTTTATCTTGCATTCTGCCCGGACCATATTGCCCCCGCACCGTGAATTTATCAATATGCGTTTCATCGAGAGGACGAATGGTCCGAAAGAC
The DNA here is from genome assembly GCA_013151555.1 of Nitrospirota bacterium. Classification (GTDB taxonomy): domain Bacteria; phylum NPL-UPA2; class NPL-UPA2; order NPL-UPA2; family JAADIA01; genus JAADIA01. Next base: position 6,601 of record JAADIA010000064.1, read on the forward strand.
CTTTACCTTTTCATCACGGATCAAGTCTGCCTCAAACCCTACCGGCGGCTCCATCGCTACCAGGGCTACGAGTTGCATCATGTGATTCTGCACAATATCCCTGACCACCCCGGCCTGTTCATAAAAAGCCCCTCGATGTTCCACCCCTAAATCTTCAGCTACGGTAATCTGCACATGATCGATATACCGCCGGTTCCAGAGAGGCTCAAAAATGCTGTTAGCAAAACGGAAAAAGATAATATTCTGAACCGTCTCCTTACCTAAGTAATGGTCTATACGATATATTTGTTCTTCATCAAAACCCTTTAAAATCAATTGGTTTAATTTTATGGCTGAGGGCCTATCCCTGCCGAAGGGTTTTTCCACAATCACCTTGGTCCTAAACTCGCCCTTACAGAGATTATACTGAGTAATATTTTCGACAATAACCGGCGCCAACTTAGGAGGAACCGCCAGGTAAAAGATTATCGCTCTTCTCTCCGGCTCCGACCCAACCGCAAGCTCATCAAGCCGATGGCAAAGTCTCTCACACTCAGACCCCCGAGTTAAATCTGCCGAGAGATAGAACAGGTGCCGGCTGAATTTATCCCAGTCATTTTCATTAAAGGAGCGGGGAGAAAACTCTTCGATTGCTTCCCGGGAAAATTCGCGGTATCCTTCATCCGTCGTTTCCGGCAAACCGAACCCCAATATCGAAAATTCCTCCGGGAGCTTTCCGTCCTGACAAAGATGATATAAGGTAGGCAGAATTTTTCTTCTGCTTAAATCCCCCCTGCCGCCAAAGATGACCATAGTAAAAGGTTCTATATTAAAGTCATCCAGAGGAGCATCACAGGCTTTTAAGAATTTGCTATCTACTACGGAATGGTCGTGGTTTTTTTGCTCCATGGGCTCCTCCCTTATCGGGACTTTTTAAATTAGACAGGATTCACAAGATTAGCTGGATTTTTGGGAATCCTTTTCAAAAATATTTACCACAGAGATACAAAGGACACGAAAGAACCTGTACATCCTGTTAATCCTGCCTGTTTTTGAATTAAGACTCTGGGCATAAATTTTCAATCTTTGTCTCTATCGCATGTAAAAGAGCCTCAAATGATTTTTCAAAAGCGACCACTCCATCTTCAAGCAATTTTGCGCAAATATTATCTATGTCAATACCAAAACCTTTCAAGTCCTCAACAATGCCCTGGGCTGCCCGGGCATCTCCGGTTACGGCTTCCTTAACTTCGCCGTGGTCTAAAAAAGCCTCGATTGTCTTATCCGGCACGGTATTGACCGTGTTTCCGGCAATTAATTCAGATACATATTTGATATCGCTATAGTCCGGATTCTTAGTCCCGGTAGATGCCCAGAGGACCCTTTGAACAGAGGCTCCTTTATCTTCTAACTGCCGGAATGCGGACCCGGAAAAGATATCTAAATATTCGGCAAATATTATCTTTGCATTAGCCACAGCGGCTTTACCTTTCAAAGCTTTTAGTTTATTTCTTCTCTCCGCATCCATTTCTTTTTTCATGCGCTCATCTATCATCCCATCTGCAACGGTCTCAATACGACTTACAAAGATACTGGCTACGGAATGAATATTGCTCAAATCTCCCTGATTTTGCGACAATCTATCTATCCCTTTTAAAAATGCCTCTGCAGTTTTTTTATATTGTTCCAGGGAAAATATCAAGGTAACGTTAACATTTATCCCCTGGGACAACAATTCTTCAATAGCTTCAAACCCAGCCTCCGTCGAAGGCACTTTGAACAGCACGTTAGGCCGATTTACCTTTTCATGTAATCGTTTCCCTTCTTCTATAGTCTCTCTTGTCTTTGAAGCCAACTTGGGATTAATTTCTAAACTCACATATCCGTCCCGACCATTCGTTCTGTCATATACCGGCCTAAATATATCAGCAGCTTCCTGAACATCTTTGATAGTCAAGTCATCATATATTTCAAAAGTAGACTTGCCGGATTTATACAGTTCCCGTATTGTTTCATCGTAGTCATCGCTTAAGCTAATGGCTTTATCAAAGATAGTAGGGTTAGAAGTCATCCCTCTTATCCCCAACCCGATCATCTCTTTGAGCTTTCCGCTCTCAATCAGAGAACGGCTGATATTATCCAGCCATACACTCTGCCCGAATTCCCCTAATTCTTCAATAACCGTTTTAGCCATTTATCTTCTATCTCCTTCCCGCTTATTTTTTCTTAACTATATGCCCTCCAAACTCATTACGCAGAGCAGCAATAACTTTAGCGCTGAAAGATTCTTTCTGCCGGGAACGAAAACGTTCCAACAAAGATAAGGTAATCACCGGAGCCGGGACACTTTCATTAATCGCCTCAGCCACCGTCCAACGCCCCTCTCCCGAATCTTCCACATACCCTTTAATGGCATCGAGATTAGGGTCTTTGTTAAAAGCATCTTCGGCAAGTTCCAACAGCCAGGAACGGATCACACTACCCTGGTTCCAGAGATGAGCTATCTTCGCAGTCTCAAGGTGAAAATCTTTCTTTGCCTGCATGATTTCAAAACCCTCAGCATAAGCCTGCAAGAGAGCATACTCAATCCCGTTATGCACCATTTTTACAAAATGCCCGGCTCCGTTTTTGCCCATATAGGCATAGCCGTCTTCAGGAGCAAGAGTTCTAAATATCGGCTCCAATCTCTTAAAGGCTTTTTCTTCTCCCCCTACCATCAGGCAATAGCCGATTTTCAACCCCCAAACACCACCACTTGTGCCCGCATCCAGGAAAGAAATTCCTTTTTCTTGAAGACTTTGTGCCCTTCTTATCGAATCCTTATAATAGGAATTACCCCCATCCACAAGCACATCTCCTTCCCCTAAAAGGGAAGCTAACGAGACAATCGTTTCTTCGGTAGCTTTTCCTGCCGGGACCATAACCCAGACCGCCCGGGGGGGACTTAACCTGCTTACTAAATCGTCCAGGGAACCGGCAGCTTCCGCCCCTTTATCCTTTGCCAGTTTTCTTGCCTCTTCACTCAGGTCATATACCACAATTTCATGACCGTCTTGCAGCAAACGCTCAATCATGTTCGCGCCCATTTTTCCTAACCCTACAAAACCTATTTTCACTTGTGCCTCCTTCCCGGGTCAACCTCGACCGTTTTGCTACGCAAAACGAAGATATGGGGGGCAAGAAAGAACCGCGGGAACAATCCCGGTCAGGTATTATTCCGCAATTATCTCCTTCACCTCCGGGACTTCTTCTTTAACCACCCGTTCAATACCCATCTTTAAAGTCATCTGGGACATCGGACATCCGCCACAAGCCCCCGTTAACCTTACCTTAACTACCCCCTCATCGTTTACCTCAACCAACTCTACATTCCCTCCATCCGCCTGGCAACGAAGGGCGCACCTTCTCCAAAGCCGCTTCCACCTTTTCCTTTAATGACATATCTGTCTCCTTAATGAGTCCGCCTCAGGCGGACGAATTAACTCCGCCGCTTAAGGGGAAATTGTCGTAGAGAATTTCCCCTTGTTTAAGCAAGTGAGTATGCACATCATCCGCCTCAGGTGGATGATCAGTGCGAATTATCCCGCTGAGTATGCTGAAAATTATCAAGAGAATTTTCGCATATCTCACGAAGCGGGACCTACCCCTTAACTACTTCCCTCTTTCTACTTCCATGCTAACTTCCTTACCGTAAGAATCACAATTTACCTTCACTCCGTTCCGTAACTTGTATCTTCAACTACTCCACCAATTCCATATCCTGACCACAGCATACCAGCGTTCCGCCACCGGCCTTAGTCACCGTTACCTCGTTACCACAAAGACTAC
>JAADIA010000076.1 GCA_013151555.1 Nitrospirota bacterium
CCGACCAAGAAGAATTGCTAATTATCTGAAAGACCCACGTGATGAAGAGGCAAGCTTGTATATGGTGATTCATAAGAATAAGAAGCGGATACTTTATTTAGGTATGACGCATCGTCAATATACGAACGATCGGATAAGAGAGCACGGATATAAGAATGTGCTCGTTTCGATAGGAATTATGGAAGTGGTTGGGAGCGTAGTGACAGAACAACGGGTGAAAGATACAGAATCATTACTCATTTATACATACCAACCTCAGGATAATACAATGAAGAAAAAATGGATTAACCCTAAAGAGGAAACATTGGTTGAGAACAAAGGCTTCTGTAGCTTTTTGCCGCGCTATTTGTTTTATGGGACTTGTGTTAGCGAAAAGAGGAGATAAATAGTGTCTGTCCCTATTATTCGTGTATTGTGGATGGCCGGGGTATTGGTTATATCCTTGTGGGGGTTACCAACGGCGTCCGGGGCGGAATACTATGTTGATAAGGATTCTCTGGGTGGTTCGGCATCGAATACGAATCCCGGTACACTAACGGCGCCGTGGCAGACCATAGCCAAGGCGAATGTATCTGTAAAGGCAGGGGATACGGTAAATATCCGTAAGGGGACGTATCGTGAAACCATCTCGCCCCGGGCCAGCGGGACGGAAACCCGGCGCATCATGTTTCGAGCCTTTCCGAGCGAGAAGGTAACCCTGACAGGCGTGGCCTTTGGCATAAGGATGAAAGGTCGTTCTTATGTGACCATTAAAGGCATTGATTGCATAAAAACGGGGCGATATGTATACCTGGACAACAGCCATGATATTTGGATCATGGACGGCGTTTTCGATCAGGCCACGTTAAAGCGCGGGGGGCCTAAAGGGATACGGTTCTTAAACAATTCTCATCACAACCGGATCCAGCGTTGCTGGATAGGCCACTCGGGCTATGTCAAAATTGAAAAATCAAAAACAGGCCTGAACGACAAGGGCGGCCTCATAAACATCGGTAATGACGTTAAACCGGGAGACGACAGCAGTTACAATCTTATTGAGGATAATACGATAGCCTACGGCGGACACGATACCATGCTAATCGCTACCAGTCACAACGTCATCCGGAATAATTATTTCCACAATGAGGCGTGGATGCCTTCCCCCCGGGACCCGAACAAAAAATATGGCAACCGCTGTATAGCCGGTGGAGGAAAGAATTCAGGGCGGAATCTGTTTGAAAACAATCGCATCGCTTTTGCCGGACAGCCTCCAGATGATGATGGAGCCTATGGCCTTGAACGGTCGAGCAGTTTCAACATATACCGCAAGAATGCTTTCTATTATAATGGAACAGCGGGAATAGGTCTCCATTCGAAATGGTTTGGAGAAGCGAGCAACAATTATATCTATTTCAACACCTTCTATCGCAACGGCGTGAACAAAGCCATACAGAACTTCCACAAGGGCGGGATATCCATTCAGAATTACAACGGTATAACTCCCCGGAACAATGTGATCAAGAACAACATTTTTTATAAGAATTTCACCTCTTCTGATGGTTGGCATAAAGATCGAGGGTTCGCTGTCGGCGGCAATGTGAGTCTGGATGATCAGGTAGTAGTCGACAACTGGAGAGGAGCGGGTGACCCGCTTTTCGTAGATGACAAGAGTCCGGTCGACCCGCGTAACCCGAACCTTCCCGATTTCCATCTACAGGCAGGGAGTCCGTGCATAGATAAGGGCGGGTGGCTGACCACCGTTACAAGTCTGTCCGGTTCCGGGAAATCATTCACGGTAAAGGATGCGAATTACTTCATGGACGGTTGGGGAATTATCAAAGGAGATATAATACAATTAGAAAATCGGACTGGAACGGCAAGGATAACGAAAGTTAATTATGCAACGAATACTATTACTGTCGATAAAGCTTTAACCTGGAATAACGGCCAGGGCGTAAGTTTACCATATGAAGGCAGCAAGCCTGATATCGGCGCTTACGAATATTAAAGGGGACAGGCTACTTTTTTTAAAAAGAAAACCTGTGAAATAGTTCTTGATTTGTAGATTTTATATGCTAAAATGTCCATTAGACAGTAATGTCCGCAAAATAGTGGACATTTATTGATAGTGGACATTGTTTTAAAAGGGGATATCCATGAAGTCTGTTTTTAGCGATAAAGCTACTGGAATTATTAGAGCTATGTTATCTCAACCTGACAGGAAATGGGTGGTTAGGGATTTTGAAAACGAATTTCATATAGGCCGGAGTAGAGCTGCTGCTGTTGTTTCTATCTTGCGTAGAAAGGGTTTTGTGGGAGGGATTTCTTCCGGAAGGTTGGCTTACAGTGTGCTCATAAATAGAAAGGCATTGATTGAGGAATGGTGCAAATTTTATAGTTTTGACCTTAATAGAACATATCTTTATTATTCGTCGGATGGGAACATATTGCCAAAGTTAAAGAAGTATTTTGAAAGAAGAAATCTGGTTGATAAATATGCCTTAACTCTCCATACTGGTGCAAATTTCATTACTAATTATGTAAACACGCAATCGGTATATTGTTACCTTAATAGCGAAAATTTTGAAGAGCTATTATTAGATTTAAGGCAAGCCCTGGACTTAAAGGAATTAAAGATAGGGGGTAATGTTTTTATTGTCAGGCCGTATTATAAGAAATCCATCTTTTTAGATAGAAAAAAGCTGAAAGGATATAATATTGTGTCATATCTCCAGTTATATTTAGACTTATATAATTTCCCTCAACGAGGAAGAGAGCATGCACAGTATTTATTAAAAATTTTGAAAGAAGAAGGAGAAAGTTTTGCCTGACCTTATAGAACAAGAAAATGCCCCTGATAGTTTTGTAAGCGATGTACGAAAGGATGCCTATGAAAGAATTAGGCAATTATTGGTGTGATTGTAAAAGAGACCAAAAGGCTTGTGTTAGCCTCGAGGATTTTTAAAAAAGCTGACTGATGAAGAAATTTAATTGTAAGGGTGTGTTCTATACCTATATTGTGGAATGTCAGGATGGGACTTATTATACGGGGTATACTAATGATTTGGAGAAGCGGCTGGGAGAGCATAATGGGAGTAAGCGGGGGGCAAGGTATACCCGGGGTAAGCGGCCGGTTAGGTTGGTTTGGAAAAAGGAGTATAAATACTTTAAAAAAGCAATTTTGGAAGAGATTAGGATAAAGAAATTGACAAGGAAGCAGAAGGAAGAGCTGGTTAAAAGTGGCACCCCGCTTCGCGAGATATGCAAAAATTCTCTCGATAATTTTCGGCATACTCAGCGGGATAATTCGCACTGATCATCCGCCTAAGGCGGACGATGTGCTCATTAGAGGAAGTTATGAAGGGGGAAATTTTTCAGATAGAAAAAAGTGGTAGTCCCTCGCACGGGGATCCCGGGTTAAATGCTGATACTCAGCTTTTAACCCGGGGTGCTTCGGGATGGCACCCAAAAGTTTTTATTAAAACTTTTGGTTGCCAGATGAATCGCTCGGACTCGGAGTTGATGGCTGCGTTGTTGGCGAAGGATGGATATGAAGTGGCCAGGGATGTCCAGTCAGCGGATGTGGTTTTGCTGAATACTTGCAGTGTACGTAAGCATGCTGAGGAGAAGGTATGGAGTGAGTTGGGGCGGTTGGGAATTTTGAAGGAGGAGAAAGGTGCGCTTATTTTAGGTGTTTGTGGATGTATGGCCCAGCGGGAGGGAAAGGAAATTGTCAGGAGGGCTCCTTTTGTTGATGTTGTCTGTGGTCCTCATAATTTTGGAAGGATTGTGGAGTTAATTGACCGGGCAAAAAGGAATGGAAAGGCCGTAGTTGATGTTGGTGAAAGTGAGGAGGTTTTTCCTTCCGGCGAGGTTACTGTTCCTGGTGGGAACGGCAGAATCAATGCCTGGGTATCCATCATGAGAGGATGTAATAATTTCTGTGCCTATTGTGTGGTTCCTTACCTGCGGGGTCGGGAGAAGAGCCGTCCGGCAGAGGATATTGTTAAGGAAATAGAAGGATTAGTGAAAACCGGGATTAAGGAAGTTACTTTGCTGGGACAGAATGTTAATTCTTACAGGTACAGACCTCAGATTACAGAAGACAGAGGACAGACTGCAAAACACAGAGAACAGAAGACAGAACACAGATCTCAGACTATAGACTATAGATTACAGGATATAAACTACAGAATACAAAATACAGAAGACAGAGAACGGAAGACGGAAGCATACAGAACACAGAACACAGAACACAGATCTCAGACTATAGACGAGGGAATGCCGGCGGTGGGTTTTGTTGATTTGTTGAGGATGGTGAATACGGTGGAGGGATTGGAGCGGGCAAGATTTGTTACTTCTCATCCGCGGGATATGACGGAGGAGATATTGCGGGTGGTTTCTGATTCGGAAAAAATCTGCGAACATTTACATCTTCCTCTTCAGGCGGGGTCGGACCGGATTTTGAAGATGATGAATCGGGGTTATACCCAGGAGTACTACCGGAAGCTGGCGCAAAAAGCCAGAGAGATCATTCCTGGTGTAGCGATTAGTACGGATTTGATTGTGGGATTTCCCGGCGAGACCGATGCGGACTTTGAGGAGACTTTGAAGATGATCAGGGATGTTCAATTTTCGGGGTCGTTTATTTATAAGTATTCACCTCGTCCGGGAACGGCAGCAATGAATATGGAGGGGGAAATACCTGAGGAGGTTAAGAAAGCAAGGCTCCGGCGGGTGGAAGTATTGCAGAAGCAGATATGTCTTAATCGAAATCAGGAATTGATTGGGAAGAGGGTTGAGGTGCTTATAGAAGGACCAAGTAAGAAGGAAGCTCACAAACTTTCCGGACGGACCCGGGATAATAGGATTGTGATCGCGGAAGGGAAAAAGGAGCTGATAGGGAAGTTAGTTTCGGTTAAAATTATTGAGGTTAGTGCCTGGACCCTGTATGGGGAACTGTTGTAAACCACGAGGATATGAAGAACACGAAGGGTAAGAAAGAGAACTTAAAGAGATGAAACCACGAGATTACACGAGATTAACACGAGAAAACAATAAATAACAAAACAATTACATTTTAACCGCCGAGGACGCAGAGAACGCAGGGAAATGCAGATTTAAAGGATTTAAAAATATTTACTACAGAGAATACGAAGGGTAAGAAAGAGAACTGAAAAAGATGAAACCACGAGATTACACGAGATTAACACGAGAAAAAGATAATAAATGGCTTTATAAAGAGCTGACAGAGAAGATTATTGGGGCAGCAATGGAAGTTCATAGGGTTTTAGGGGCAGGTTTTTTAGAATATGTGTATGAAGAAGCATTATGTTACGAGTGGGTTGACAAACAATGATGAAGCTCAACTTTTGAACTATCTAAAAGGCACCAAACTGAGAATTGGGCTATTGTTAGATTTTGGCACTGAGAGCTTAGAAATTAGAAGAAAAATCTTGTGAAAATCTGTGAAATCTTGTGGTTAAGCTTTTTCCCGGGAGGATGAGGTAAGACGTGCCTGAACTTACTCCTATGATCCGGCAGTATTTGGGGATAAAGAAGAAGCATGAGGATGCTATTCTTCTTTATCGTCTGGGGGATTTCTATGAGATGTTTTTTGAGGATGCCAAGGTGGCTTCTAAGATTCTCCAGATTACCCTTACTTCCCGGGGCGGGGGAAAGGGCCGGAAAATTCCTATGTGCGGGGTGCCTTACCATGCGGTGGATAATTATATCTCCCGTTTGGTAAAGGCGGGGCACCGGGTGGCTATCTGTGAACAGGTAGAGGATGCGGCTCTGGCCAAGGGCATTGTGAAGAGGGAGACGGTGCGCCTGATTACTCCGGGAACAGCTCTCAGCGATAATTTGTTGGAGGAGCGGAAGAATAATTTTCTCGTGGCTCTTAACAAAGAGAAGGAGATAGTAGGACTTTCTTTGATTGACCTCTCCACGGGAGAGTTTAAGGTTACCCAGTTAAAGGACGGGGAGGAGTTGTCCAATGAGCTTACCCGTCTTAATCCCAGCGAATGTCTTCTTCCGGAAGGGTTAAAGAAAGAAGAGGAGTTTCTGAAGAGGATAAATAAAGAAGGTGAAATGCTTATTACCGAGCGGGAGGATTTCACTTTTGATGCGGAGACGGCTTACCGCACTCTTACCAGACATTTTCACACCCATTCCCTGGAAGGGTTCGGGTGTGAAAGCTTGCCGCTGGCTCTGGGGGCGGCGGGGGCTATCCTTGACTACCTTCAGGAAACGCAAAAGACGGCTCTTTCCCATATTGTGAAACTGACGGCTTATTCGACTTCGGAATTTATGGTTCTGGACCGGGTTACCCAACGCAATTTAGAGTTGATTCATACCCTGGCAGGGACAAAGGGGGGCAGTTTATTATCGGTGCTGGATGATACGGTTACTTCTATGGGAGGGAGGAAACTGCGGAACTGGATGCAGCAACCGCTTCTAAAGACGGAGAAGATAAGGGAACGGCAGGAAGCGGTGGAAGAATTTTTCCAGCAGCTTTCCCAGCGGCGGGAGTTGCGCCGGCTACTTAAGGACCTGCCTGACCTGGAACGTCTTTCCAGCCGGGCCAGTTGCGGATTGGCTCATGCTCAGGACCTGGTTGCCTTGAGCCGGGCTCTCCGGATTATCCCGCAAGTAAAGGAGGAAATATCTTCAGGCAAGTCCCGATTGGTCAAAGAGTTAAATGCTAATTTAGAGAATCTACATGAACTGGCCGATGGCATCTCTCGGGCTCTTGTCTCTGAGCCTCCTTTCTCTCTGCGGGAGGGGGGACTAATCCGGGACGGATATGCGGAAGAATTGGACGAGTTACGGAAGGTGCGCCGGGGTGGGAAGGAATGGATTGCTCAGCTTCAGACCCGGGAGAAGGAAAGGACTAAAATCAGCTCCCTAAAGGTCGGGTTCACCCGGGTATTCGGCTATTATATTGAAGTAACTAAACCTAATCTGAAGCTTGTCCCTCCTGATTATATTCGCAAACAGACACTGGTTAATGCCGAGAGGTTTATCACTCCCGCGCTTAAGGAATACGAAGCGCAGGTGCTTGGGGCGGAGGAAAGAATCAAGGAGCTGGAGTATAAAATCTTTCTGGAGCTCCGGGAAAAGGTAGCCGGGGAAGCGGGAAGGGTACTGAAAGCGGCGGATATTCTTGCTACCCTGGATGTCCTCACCTGCCTGGCGGAAGTGGCGATGAGAAATAATTATGTCCGGCCGGAAGTGCAGGAGAGCAAGGTTGTCTCTATTAAAGACGGGCGGCATCCGGTGTTGGAGAGAGTGCTGGAGGAGCCTTTTGTTCCTAATGATACGCTTCTGGATAGCCGCGAGAATCAACTTATCATTATCACCGGGCCGAATATGGCCGGGAAGTCTACTTATATCCGCCAGGTTGCGCTTATTGTTTTAATGGCGCAGATGGGAAGTTTTGTCCCGGCCCGGGAAGCGGTTCTGGGAACGGTGGATAGAATCTTCACCCGGGTGGGGGCTGCGGATGAGCTTTCCCGGGGGATGAGCACTTTTATGATGGAGATGAATGAGACGGCCAACATCCTTAATAATGCTACTTCCCGGAGTCTTATTATCCTGGATGAGATCGGGCGGGGGACAAGCACTTTTGATGGGATAAGTATTGCCTGGGCGGTAGCTGAGTATATTCATAATCATCCGGGCCTGGGTGCTAAAACTCTTTTTGCTACCCATTATCATGAACTGACGGAGTTGGCCTTGACTTTGCCCCGGGTGAAGAATTATAATATTGCTGTCCGGGAATGGAATGAGGAGGTTATTTTCCTCAGGAAGGTAGTGGAGGGGGGAAGCGACAGGAGTTATGGTATTCATGTGGCCCGCTTGGCGGGGCTTCCCCGGGAGGTTATCGAACGGGCCAAGGATATTCTTGCCAACCTGGAGAAGGAAGCTTTCACGGAGAACGGGCAGCCGAGGTTGGCGGTTTCTCCCGGGAAGCCGGAGGAGAAGCCGGCGCAACTGAGTCTTTTTGAAACTCCGGCCCATCCCTTGATAGAGGAAATTAAGGAATTGGATATTGATGACCTTTCTCCCCGGGAGGCGTTGGAGAAGTTGTATGAGTTGAAGAAGAAGGTGAAGTAGTTGGTCGCCTGCTGACGGGGTCTCACTTGCTTGGCTTTCTTATTCCTCGTCCGCCACACTACTTGGCGGACTGCGGCATAACCGCTCTGCGCTCGCAAGACCCTCTTGCCGGCGACCCAGGGAGTTGTGATAAGTGGGACGCTGCGCTCCTCATGCTTGTTCAAAAAGCCTTGCTACTTGAGAGAAGGGGGGAAAGATGTTGAAGGCCGAGGTGTGCTCATGAAAATTTTGATGGTATTGGCTCATGACCGGTATCGGGATGAGGAATATGAAGAGCCGCGGAAGGTTTTTGAGGAGGAAGGGGTTGAGGTAACGGTAGCTTCTTCTGCGTTGGGAGAGGCGCAGGGGAAGTTGGGTGGCAAGGCCCCGGTGGATATTCTTCTTGATAAGGTTAAGGCAGAGGATTACGAGGCGGTCGTCTTTGTGGGTGGACCCGGTTCGGAGGAGTATTTCCATAATCCTCAGGCTTTATCTCTGGTTAAGGAGACCTTTGCTGCAGGCAAGGTAATCGCGGCTATCTGCATTGCTCCCGCTACCCTGGCCAACGCGGGGATTCTCAGGGGGAAGAGAGCGACGGCTTTCCCTTCGGTGGAGAAGGACCTGAAAGCTCAGGGGGCAGATTATACCGGCAATCCCGTAGAGAGAGACGGGAGCATCATTACCGGCAATGGTCCGGAGGCGGCTACGGAGTTCGGGAAAATGATTGTTGCTGCTTTACAAGACATGAAAAAAGTTTGACAGGATTAACGGGATAGACAAGGTAAAACAAACTAATAAATTGCCAATAAACTGTAAATCATATGTTGACTTAGCTTTTCCTTTCTGCTAAAGTTGAGGAGGTTGTAGTGCGGTTGCTTATAACTACCTGTACAGAGGATCAGGCAGAGGAAATAGCCGGGCATTTGTTGAAGGAACGGTTGGTAGCCTGTGTAAATATTGTGGGACCGGTGAAGAGTAAGTATTGGTGGGAAGGGAAGATAGAGACTGAGAACGAATGTATGTTATTTATGAAAACCAGGGATGAATTGGTTCCGTTAGCTGAGAAAAAAATTAAGGAAGTTCATCCCTATCAAGTTCCCGAAATTATATCTTTAGAGATAAAGGAGGGTAATCCTGAATATTTCGACTGGGTAGAGAAAGTAACAAAGCAATAAGAGCGGCGGTAGGGAAGGAACGAGACTATGGCCAAGATGTGGACGAAGAAAGAGGAAGCTTTTCTAAAAAAGCATTACCGCAAGATGAGTAATGGAGAATTGGCCGAAAAATTTAGCGTTTCCCCGGAATCCATTCGAAAGAAAGAGAAAAGGTTGGGGCTTGTTCGGGAACATCCTCGTCGAAAGAAAGAGAAAGAAGTTGCTCGCCCAGCATTCAGGAAATGGACAAAGAAAGAAGAACTTTATCTTCGGAAATACTATTTAAAGGAAACGAATGCCCAATTAGCTAAAAAATTTAAGACTACTTCTAAGGCTGTGGAAAAGAAACTCTGGCGAATGGGTTTGAAAAGGAAGAGTAAAAGTTCCCGGTTATCTGAAGAGGAAAGAAGAAAAAAAATAGGGGATTTTTTGCGAGAGAAATATCAACCCCTCACCGTTGAGAAGAAAGTGGATACATCTCGTTCCCGGGCTATAGCTCAGTTTGATCTGGCGATTAAACTCTATTATGCGAAGAAATACAAGCAGGCGGAGAAGGCTTTTAAAAAGATAGGGAAGGAATTTTCTAATCTTGAGGACCTGGTCTATAAGGCGAAGCAGTATATTAAGTTTTGCCTTGAGAAGCGGTGATATTGATTCGCACTTATTATCCGCCTGAGGCGGACGATGTGTTTACTCACTTGCTTAGACGA
>JAADIA010000025.1 GCA_013151555.1 Nitrospirota bacterium
GTCCCAGTTTCTCGAGATCCCTCACCCACTAACAAACAGGAGTTACCCCCTTGTCCTCATCGCTTTGCCAGCCATTTTAAAACCTTGCCGGTAGTCCCCTGGAAAACATTCTCATAATATCGGCCGGCTACTTTTCGGTTTATCCTGGATAAAGTAGGATATATATGAATCGTGCCGGAGACCTGCCCTATGGGCACTTTAGCTTTCATCGCCAGAACCCACTCATGAATCATCTCCCCTGCCCGAGACCCCAGGATAGTAGCTCCCAGAACCCTCCCCTTCCGGTCACAGATGACTTTAGCTGTTCCCTCCGTTTCCCCATCGGTATGAGCCCGGTCCACCTCTTTAAAGGGAAGACTGTAGGTTACATAGGAGATGCCTCTTTTCTTCGCTTTCGCTTCCGTAAGCCCGACATGCGCCAGTTCCGCGGATCGGTAAAAGTAGCCCGGGGAACAATCCCGTAGTCCGCCTTCTTCCGCAAAGGAGAGAAAGCGTTCCGGACAACGATTCCGGCCTCGTACTCAGCCACATGGGTAAAAAGGTGTCCCCCGATACAATCGCCACAGGCCCAGATATTTTTTGCTGTCGTCCGCAAGGCGGCATTGACAGTTATTCCCTTCTCCGTAAATTGAACGCCGGCCTCTTCGAGGTTCAACCCCTCGAGCTCGGGACTTCTTCCCAGAGCCACCAGCACTTCTTTTCCCTGCACCCGCATCTCTTTACCTGCCTTTTCCAGGAAGACCACCTTTTCTCCTTCCTGCTTTTCCAGACGCTTGATCTCGATTCCCGTATGGAAAGTGATTCCTTCCCCTTCCAGGATTTTCTGTAAAGCCTGCGCCGCTTCCGGCTCCTCCCGAGGCAAGATCTGAGACATCTTCTCCAGCACGGTTACCCGACTTCCCAGCCGGGAAAAGGCCTGCGATAACTCAATAGCAACGGGACCGCCCCCCAGAATTATTAGAGACTCCGGCAATTCCCGGAGTCCAAAAACCTCAACATTAGTAATATATCCTACTTCCTCAAGGCCGGGAATAGGGAGGACTCGCGCCCGGGAACCCGTGGCAAGGACGAATCGTTTACTGCCCAGCTTCCGGCCATCTACTTCCATCTCGGTAGGACTCACAAACCGGGGTTTTCCAAAGATAACCCTTACTCCCTTTTCCTCAAAACGCTCTGGAGTATCGTGTTCCCCCAAAACCGCCTGAACCCGACGCCCATAATCCATTATTTTACCAAAATCGGGGAGATCTTCGGGAACATCCAAACCAAAGGTCCGGCCCTCCCGGAGATAGCCAATTACCTTAGCAGCATGAAGAAGTGCTTTGCTGGGAACACAACCATAATGAAGGCAATTACCTCCCAGCTTTTTATGCTCTACCAATCCCACCTCAACTTCCAGCCGGGCCGCTCCCCCGGCTACGACCAGACCGGCCGCCCCCCCTCCCACAACCACTAAGTCGAATGTTTTCATAAGAGCCCCCTCTTTAACTTGCCCGGCACTATCCAACTCAAACCCGGGCAAAGTCCCCCGGGAAGAGAAAAGCAGATAACTTCCTCATCACACCTTGCCTGGATATTAGTATATTAGCAAATAACGTGCCGGATAAGCAAGCAAAAAGGACTTTCCCTTGATTCCGGTCAGTTAACTTCCTTACTCCTTGCCTTACATATAGTTGGAGGATATTTTCTTCCCTGAACACAGGAACGTCACCCGTCAAATCAGCTTCTCATTGCTAATAACAACCTAAAAAATGGGCTTGCTGCACGAAAATCCGGGCAATCGGCTTCGTCCTTCCCAAATCCACCTATCTCGCTTCTTATAATATATTGTTCTAAAATAACCTTGCTATGAGATGAATAAGGATTTTCCGATTGACATTTTCTCCGGGGAAGTGCTATATTGTTTGAGACAGAGAGGAGAATCCGGTTTATGGATAGCCTTAGCTATAATGATGCTTTAGAGTATCTCAATTCCTTCATAGATTACGAGAAAACAGCCGACTACCTTTACAATCAGCGGCTTCTTAATTTAGAAAGGATGCAGCATCTCCTGCAAATGCTCGGGAACCCACATCAAGGACTTCGCATCATCCATGTTGCCGGCACTAATGGGAAGGGCTCTACGGCAGCAATGATTGCTTCCATCCTGGGAAAAGCCGGATTCCGGGTTGGGCTCTACTCTTCCCCGCATCTGGTCAGTTTTCGGGAAAGAATAAGGTGGGGAGATGAAATTATCTCCGAGTCCGACTTCTGTGATTTAGTAACCAGGTTAAAAGCAGCCCGGCCCGAGAGGAAAACGAGTTCTAACTTTGAGTCGCCCACTTTCTTTGAAGCAGCGACTGCCTTAGCTTTCCTTTTCTTTGCCGGGAAGAAAACGGATTTTGTGATTCTGGAAGTGGGTTTAGGGGGAAGACTCGATGCAACCAACGTCATTAACAAACCCCTGGTTTGCGCTCTTACTCCGATAGGATTGGACCATACCGATAAATTGGGGAATACCCTAACGGAGATTGCTGAGGAGAAGACAAAAATAATTAAGCCGGAGACTCTCGTTGTCACTGCTCCCCAGGGCCGGGAAGCGTTAGAAACAATAAAAAGGGAGTGTGAACTTAAAAAAGCTTTCCTTCTCCAGGTAGAGGAAAAGGAAGAAAGCGGAGAACTTGACCGGAAAGATAGTCAGACTTCTATTACCGTTCAGAACATCGCTTGTTCCGTTAACGGGTCAACCTTTGATATCAGCGGACTCCGGGAAGATTATGAAAATCTTCACCTACCCTTGCGAGGACGGCATCAAGTAATTAATGCCGCTACAGCCATAGGAGCCATCGAACTTCTGCGTTCTTTAAACACTCCTGTTTCTCCCGAGCAGATCAGGCAAGGATTATCAGAAGTAAAATGGTCGGGACGTTTGGAGCTCATTCGGACGAGACCGAATATCCTTCTGGATAGTGCGCACAATGTCCCGGCAGCGAAGCGCTTGAAGGAAGCGTTGAGAAATCTTTTCCCTCACCAGAGAATTCATCTAATCCTGGGTATTGCAGCCGATAAGGATATCCGGGGTATCGCAGCCGAGCTCTGTCCCCTGGCTCAACGGGTTATCCTCACCCGGGCAGCTCATCCCCGGGCAGCCGATCCGCATCTTCTCCGGGAGAAACTAAATGGATTTTCCGAGAAAGCAGTTACGGCGCCTGACATCAGGACCGCTATCGAGGAGGGACGGGCAGGAAGTCAGCCTGACGACTTGCTCTGTATAACCGGTTCCTTCTATACGGTAGGGGAAGCCATGGAAATTCTAAACATCTTACAATAAAACATAAAAAAGGAGCGTGGAGATAAATGGCCAGAAGCAAGAGCGGACAAGCCCGCCGAAGACACCAGATCAGACAACGCCTGAAACGTCGCCTGAAGAGTAAACGTTTAGCAGCGAAGAATCAATAACTCTGCAAACTATTTGAGGAACTCCGATAGCCGTCCGGTGAAAATAATGAGATAGCCTTTACTCTATAGCTTTCTTACATCTTCACCTGTAACATTCTATCCAGAGACTGCTTGGCCCTGAGCCTTATCTCTTCAGGAACAATAACTCGATGTTCCGTTTTCTCCAGGGCATTGGCTACCTTTTCCAGGGTAGTCAGTTTCATGTTCGGGCAGATTAACTTTTCTGTAGCTAAATAAAATCTCTTACGCGGGTTCTCCTTTTGAAGTCGATAGACCAAACCCATCTCCGTTCCCACAATAAATTCCTTCACTCCCACATCCTGAGCATACTTGACGATACCTCCCGTACTCAATACCTCATCGGCTAACATAATTACATCCAGACGACATTCGGGATGCACCACCACTTTAGCCCGGGGATGCCGCTCCTTAGCTTTTATAATATCCTCAGGTAAAACCCGATAATGAGTAGGGCAGAAACCCTTCCAGAAGATGAGCTCTTTGTCTGTCTGGGTAACCACATAGCGTCCTAAATTCTCATCGGGAACGAAGATGATCCTCTCCTCCTTAAGGGAATTTACCACCTGGAGGGCATTTGTAGAGGTACAACAGATATCGCTCTCCGCCTTCACCTCAGCGGAAGAGTTAACATAACAGATAACGGCAGCTTCCGGATATTCTTTCTTCTTAGCTCTCAAAGCTTCTACGGTAATCATATCCGCCAGGGGGCAGCCGGCTTCCGGAACCGGAATCAAGACCACCTTGTCCGGAGAGAGAATAGCCGCACTCTCAGCCATAAATTTTACCCCACAAAAGACGATTACTTCGGCCTCCGTCTTCGCTGCTTTCCGGCTTAATTCCAGGGAATCGCCGTTAAAGTCAGCAATATCCTGCACTTCGCCCCGTTGATAATTGTGGGCTAAAATAATAGCTTTTTTCTCTTTCCGCAAACGATTGATCTTATCTATATAGAAACGGTCATCTTGATATTCTTCAGGCATCAGCTTTTATCCTTCGAGACAGGACTCGATGTAGGCAATCAACTGCCCAATTTCAATCAGCACTTTTTGAGTAACTTTCATTTTGTCGGAAGGGTCCACGGAAGAGATATCTCCAACGGGAGAAAAAGTGCTCAGGAGGATAGTCTCCTCCTTGAATATCTGCTTGGCTTTCTCCAGAAGCAGGTTATATCTTTCGACGAAGGGGCTGACGCTATAATAGCCGGCTCCTCTCTGCTGGATATTCTGCAAATCCGTGGATAAAGTCTGCACCATCCGGAGCAACACCTTTCTCTCATCCATATTAGCTTCTTCTCCTTTGTGAAAAGGGAGTTCAAAGGTCCGGCACTTAAGAGGGCAAGTGTAAACTTTCATTCAAACGCTAAGCGTTTGAATTGCGCGGCCCTTCGGGAGGATTGCTTGCCAGGGAAGGAAAAAACAATAGTTTTGGAAGAGGATACCGGGAAAAAAGGTCTATCTCAAGACTTTAAGTTTATCTATGATGAATTCTTTCGTTTCCTCATCCGGCACCGGAAGGAACCTTACCTTCTCTTCCTCGGGTTTTCCCACCCACTCCATAAGTCTTTCGTCAATCAAAACTTGTATATCCCGGCGGACGATCTTCTCCGTTCGTTCAATTTTCTCAGCAAGTTCCTTTACTGTAATAACCGCCCCCATATTGTTCCAATAGTACTTGAGGAGACGCATTTTCACCGGAGTATCTATCAGGTGGCGGAGTTTTTTTACTCTGAATACCCGGCCAAGCATAATCTTCTTCGCATTGGCTCTCTCCACCAGAACGGCGTAGTTATTATCCTTGGCATCGGGAATACCCACAATAAACCGAGGGTTATCCTCCTCATAATCGAAAGCGAACCCCTGGATCGTTTCTCCATCAGCGAACTCGACGGTTATCTCATGTCCTTCCGGAACATATTCTTCCAGAACCTCCGGTTCCTTCTGCCCACCCTCAAAATCTTTCACATAAAATACGCTTTTCAAGTCGGAAAAATGAATATATACTTCCGGTTCTCCCGGCAAGGGGTCAACAGGAATAAGATAAAATCCCCGCGCCTTGGGATCCAACTTATAGGTATTACCTTTAATAACATGACCATCTGCATAGTGGATAACCAGCTTGTGCCTGCGACGACCGGGAGAAGATTCCATATTGTCTTCCTCCTTTTAACAGTTTTTTAGGATATCACAAAAACACCCTCCCCTTGATTGCATTGACTAAACGCCTCTGCTTTAAAGCCCGTATAATCATAGGATTGATTGGGTTTCGTGACCACCTAGGGTTAACTGTTGATCTGGCTATCTTATCCACCTTACCTTAATTGTACCGCCATCTGATAATTGTTGTCAAGATAAATGCTTACGGGGTTATCATGATTTTTAGGGACTCCCGGGCCCCTCTGGCCAGGACTACCGCCTCACTCAGCTTTTCCAGAGGGAAACGATGAGTGATAAGCTCTTTGACTTTAAGTTTTCCTGTCTTCATCAACTCCAGAGCCATCCTTTGTTCTTGCGGTGTAGAGGAATAGCTCCCGATAAGACTGACCTCGGAATGGTAAATGACATTCGGGTCCAAACTAAGCAAAGAATGAGGCGGACTTTCCGCAAAGAGGAGGACCGTCCCCCCTCCCCGAACCAGCTTGATAGCTTGAGCAATAGCAGTTATCTTCCCCACCGCGACAATGGCCAGGTCCGCTCCCCTGCCCCCGGTTAATTGCTTTACAGCCTCGAGAGGATCTTCTTGCCCGGGATTCAGGCTCTGCGTTGCTCCCAATTTTTCGGCTACTTTCAATCTTTGCTCCATTAAATCGAGGGCAACGACTTTGTCCGCGCCCAGGAGAAGCGCTAACTGAAGATTCAAGAGTCCCATGGGCCCGGCTCCAACTACTACTACCGTATCTCCCGGCTGAAGAGGGTATCTCTTTATCGCTCTCAGGCAACAGGCTGTGGATTCGATGAGGGAAGCTTCCTCATAGGATAAATTTTCAGGGAGAAGAAACGTCGTGTTCTTTACGTTAAGGGCAGGAACCCGGATATATTCAGCAAACCCCCCCGGGTCTATGTTGGTGGAACGGAACTGTTCACAGAGGCTATGGTTTCCATGCCGGCAATAATGACAGGTGAAACAGGGAACATGGTGGGCTACACAGACCCGGTCGCCGGAGCGAAAATTCTTCACCCCTTCTCCTACCTCAACCACATCGCCGGCCACCTCGTGTCCGAGGACAATAGGAACCGCCACCGTTTTCTCTACCATCTTACTTACATCCGTACCACACAGGCCACACGACCGCACCCGGACTAAGATCTCTCCTTTGCCAATCCGGGGCCGGAGCAATTCCTCACATCTTATATCGTCCGGATCATAGTAAACGGCGGCTTTCACTGACTCTTATCCTCTTTAATAACCTCCATAATCTCTTTGGCCACCCGAAGAGGCTTGGTAACGATACGGATGGGAAAAGATTTGATGAAATCGCTCAAATTTCTTCTCACTTCCTCGGTCAGCCGATGGGGCTTGGTCAGAATCCGTTCAATAACTTCAGCAGTATAAGTCTCCAGGATTCTCTTGCGGTCCATCTCGATATGAGTTCCACATTCCTGGCAACGCACCTCCTTGAGATAAGTCCCCAGATAGGTTATGGTATGAAGACATTCCCGATTACAGTGCAAACAGAACAATTCCGTCTTCATAGTCGTCGTCATGATTGCCCTCCCGTAACTGTTTAGCCGTTAGAAGTAACGGCTAAACATCATTGAAAATTGTAAAGTGTAAATTGTAAATTTATTAAAACAAAAATACCGAAATCTCATACCTTACATTTTAAAATTTTCAATCTTCAATTCGACCCGCCTTAGGCGGGTCGTTTAAGTATGCTAACACGGCCGCTTCCTACCTGTCAATCCCTTATCCAGCCGCCCCCCACGACCTCCTCTCCCCGGTAGAAAACTACCGCCTGTCCGGGAGTAATCGCTTTCTGAGGCTTCTTGAATTCAACCTTAATGTCCCCCCCTTCCGGCAAAGACATAAGAAGGGCCTCCGCCGGCAAGTGGCGATACCGGATTTGAGCTTTGACCGGCATCGGCTCAGTTAACCTATCTACCGCTATCCAGTTAACATCAGTGGCAACAAGCTCGCTTCGATAAACATCCTCATCGCCACCGACAACAACGGTTCTTTTTTCCCGGTCAATACTTATTACATAGAGAGGCCTACTCGCCGCAACCCCTAAACCCCGGCGCTGACCGATGGTAAAAAGATGGATACCTTTATGCTGCCCCAGGACTTTCCCTCCCTTATCGACAATCGGTCCCGGTTTCATTATCTCCGGCATCTTCTTCCGGAGAAAATTGCCGTAATCACCGTCAGGGACGAAACAGATCTCCTGACTATCCGGGAGGTTATGGACTCTCAAGCCCAATCCTTTGGCTATCTCTCTCACCTTCTTCTTCTCCAACCTCCCCAGGGGAAAAAGAAGATGTTTTAATTGCTCCTGGGTTAGATTAAAGAGAACATAAGATTGGTCCTTCGTCCTGTCTATCCCCCGCTTCAGGAGATAACGACCCCTCTCGTCATCATAGCTCACCCGGGCATAGTGCCCGCTGGCTACCCACTGTATTCCCAACCCCTTAGCTTTCTCAAGCAATTTTCCGAACTTAAGTTTCTGATTACAGGGGATACAGGGATTAGGCGTCCGTCCCCGGGCATATTCCTGGCAGAAATATTCAACCACCCCCTCTCTAAACTCCTCCTCAAAATCCAGCACATAATGAGGAATCTTCAACCTCCCTGCCACCCGCCTGGCTTCCTCTACCTCCTGGAGGCCACAGCAGCTTCGCTCCCGGTTCCCCTGCTCATCAAACCCCATCAGCCTCATGGTAATGCCAATGACCTCATAACCCTCTTCCAATAGCAAAGCGGCGGTGACACTACTATCCACCCCGCCGCTCATCGCTACAACAACTCTCTTTTTTTTCAACATCTTCTTGCGTCCCTCTTTTCTTTAATTATAACTTAATCTCTCCTCTGCAAGCAAGGATTTTGTTTGACGACACCCTTCCCACATGATACGTTACTAAAGGGAGGCAAAGAGCAAAATGTTTCGAAGAATGAGCATAATCTGGCTGATAGGTTTAGTCCTGGGGATAATTCCCTCTTCCCGGGCAGCAACCTCCGCAGAAAATCTCTCCTCCCGGGTCAGGATAAAGCTGGGCGTGGAAGTGCTTCTGGAAAAGCGCCTCGACCTTCTCAAGGGAAAAAGGGTCGGGCTGATTACCAACCCTACCGGCGTGGACAGGAACCTCAAAACCACGGTCGATCTCCTCTGGGAGAACCCGCAAGTGAAGCTGGTCGCCCTCTTCGGCCCGGAACATGGCATCCGGGGAGACATCCCTGCCGGACAATATACGAAATCCTATCTTGATAAAAAGACCGGTCTGCCGGTCTTCAGCCTTTATGGGAAGACCCGGAAGCCCACCCCGGAGATGCTGAAAGGGATAGACGTTCTGGTCTTCGATATTCAGGATATAGGAACCCGTTATTATACTTATATTTATACTATGGCCTTGAGTATGGAGGCCGCCAAGGAAAAAGGCATCGAATTTATTGTCCTTGACCGCCCTAATCCTATCGGCGGGACCAATGTCGAAGGCCCGGTCCTGGAGAAGAAGTTCAAATCCTTTATCGGGATGTACCCCATTCCTATAGTGCCCGGAATGACCGCCGGAGAGTTAGCGGAGTTGTTCAATAACGAATTCGGCATCGGAGCCAAATTAACGATAGTGAAGATGGAAGGCTGGAAAAGAGAGATGTTTTTCGAGGAGACGGGACTGGCCTGGATTAATCCCTCCCCTCACATTCCCACCCCCTTGACGGCTCGCCTTTATCCGGCTACAGGATTTATCGGCGAGCTGAAGGTGGTTTCCAACGGAATAGGGACCACCCGCCCCTTTGAATACATTGGAGCTCCCTGGATCGAGGCGGACAAATTAGC
Source organism: Nitrospirota bacterium (assembly GCA_013151555.1). Classification (GTDB taxonomy): domain Bacteria; phylum NPL-UPA2; class NPL-UPA2; order NPL-UPA2; family JAADIA01; genus JAADIA01. The sequence continues at coordinate 9,449 of JAADIA010000025.1, forward strand.
TAAAGAACTGAACCGCAGTCGACTCCCGGGAGTTTATTTTCGCCCGGTACATTACCAGCCCTTCTACGGCCTCTACGCTCGCAAGGAATGCAACGGAGTCCAGATTCATATCCTTGATGAGCAAAAATTCAAGCCTGTGGCAACAGGCATCCACATCATCAGCGCTATAAAGAAACTTTATCCGGGAAAGATAAAATTTTCCGGGGCCTTGGGTTCGTTCGATAAAACCCTGGGGACGGCAAAGGTCCGTTTATCTTTGCAAGCAGGGAAATCCCCGGAAGCCATTATCGCAAGCTGGCAGAACGACTTAAAAAAATTCCTCACCCTGCGCCGGCAAATATCTTCTCTATGATTAACACAGACGACAGAAAACAGAGAACAGAGGACAGAAAACAGAGGAAAACTCTCTTCCCTTTTTTGTCACCTGTCACCTCTCTTTTGCTTCTCGGATTGGTAATAATTGCCACTGGCCAGGCAAGAACAGAAGCAACTCGGGTTGGCTTCTCCCTGGCCGGGAAAAACTTGCGGAAGACCTACATAAACAAGATTGGTTACACTCAGATAGGAACGAAGAGTAAAGGTCCCGGACTCCTTATAACCTGGCCGCCTTTAGAGAGGAAAGAAGTAAATTTAAAGCAGATGCGCCTGGCTGGAGCGACCCTTCCTTCGGCCACCATCAGAATCAATAATATTCCCATAAGGGTTTACCCTACAGGAGCTTTCGCTACTTTACTGAACCTAAAAAAAACAGGAAAGAATATAATCGAAGTAGTAGCTGAAGATGCCACCGGAGAAACCCGACAGACTATCGTCCTCCAGCGGCGGTTGCCACCAACCCTACCACCACCCCGTAAGAAGAAGCAGACCCCTCCCTTGGCAAAGAAGGGGAAACCGGTAAAAATGCCCTCCCTTAACTGGAACTCCAAGCTACCGCTAACGGGACTGGTTATAGTTATTGATCCCGGCCACGGGGGAAAATTCCCGGGAGCGGTAGGGCCTACAGGCTTAGAAGAAAAAGAAGTGAATTTGAGGATCTCCCTGGCCTTAGCCCGGAAACTGAAGAAGGCCGGGGCTAAGGTAATTTTAACTCGCCGAAAGGATATCAACGTTCCCCTTGCGGAAAGGAGAAAGATGGCTATTTCCCAGGCGGCTCATATCTTAATCAGTATTCATAACAACTCCGCCGCCGAGGATACCAATCCTATTTTGAGGAGAGGAACAGGTGTTTACTACACTTTTCTCCCCTCGCTGCCCCTGGCCAGAACCGTTTATTCCCACCTTTTAACTACAGGGCTTTCTCCCGGCGGCTACCACTACGCCAACCTCGCCGTCCTCCGTTCCCCGAAAATGTTAGCTATCCTGGTAGAAGCAGCTTTCCTCTCCCACCCCGAAGACGAAGCCCTCCTTGCTCAAAAAGATTTCCAGGAAAAAGTTGCCGAAGCCATCTTCCAGGGCCTTAAAGACTTCCTGCAAAAATAGGGACAGCTGCGACCATTTATTTCTTCTTGCGAGATATTTTTCTAAATAGAGTCACCTTCTCCATCAAAGGAGAGGGATTAGTTTTCCCTTTTCCTCCCTCCCCCGATCCTTTATAATAAAGAATAAAATTTTTTTCAGATCCGCCTTCCAGGAAATTTGCTTTTCCCAGGGCTTTGTGTTAACCTGAACCAAAGGAGGTTCTCAAAGATGGGTTTTTTAAAGAGGTTGTTTCCTAAAAAAGGAAAAGGGGCATCGGGGCAGGAAAGCAAGGATATTCTCTGGCTCCATATTCAATGTAGCAAATGTGGAAAGACCCTGAAGCTATGTGTCAACAAGAATACCGACTTAGAGAATCTGTATAAGGAAAGAGGAGAATCCGGACCGGCTTATGTTCTGAGAAAAGAAGCTATGGATGATAAGTGTTTCACCAAGATATTCATCCGGGTAGAGTTTGATGAGAACCGAAATGTTCTCTCCCGGGAAATCACTAATGGTGAATTCATCCAGCCCCAAAAAAGTGTTTGACAGGTAGAAATTGCTATGATAAACTCAGCGTGTCTTTAGGAATGAAGAAGGAGGTGATAAAGCATTATGGCTGGTAAAAAACAAAATCCCTTAGGGATGTTCATCTTGCTTGCGGTTATTGCCATTGCTATTCTTCTCATCGTCCGCTCGGCCAAGCACAAACTACCCCCTCAGATCATGGCCGATTGGACCTGCGAAAAGGATGGGTACAAGTTCGTAGCGCCGGCAGCAGAAGGACCGATAAAGTGCCCGAAGGATGGAGGCGATGCAGTCCTGACCATTTACTACTACTGTAGCGTCCATAAGCACCGGTTTGAGGCCTATGAAACGAAACCTTCAAAAGGAGGTCCGCTTATCAAGTACCCTGGCGGCAAGTGGACGAAATTAACGGGTCCTCCCAAGATAGTCTGTCCGCTTGGTAATAGTGACCCAAATACGCTCAAGCCTTCTCCCCCGGGGAGCTAATTTAATGAAGAGCTAACCGGTTTATTCATGCAGTTCTTGTAACACTTGATATGTTCCCCTGAGCAACGCATACTACCCAGTAGTGTGCGTTGTTTTATGCAAGCTTCTATAAAAAGCATCTACACCGCTGTAAAAAGAATCGCTTACGCCGATATTTTATAAGTGTCGGCTATGTGTTCATCCGGGTAGAGGTATTAAGGCGGGCCATATTCCGGGCCTTTTTCAGGTCCTCCCGAGTATTGATGTTGAAGAAGGAGACCCCGCCGGGATCAAATTTGTTTAGCTCTTGAGTTTCAAGAACTCTAACCTTTACCCGGGAAAGGAAGTCTGTAATCCTAAGGCTTTCTGAATCTATCTGCTTTTTCATAGGAAGCAAGCAGTCCTTAGAATAAAAAGCGAAGAGGGGTTCAAATCCAGTCCCACGAGGAATTATTACGTCCTCGTTACCGACACAATTTCTCATATAGGCTATCAAGTTTACATTGGGGAAAGGGATATCACAGGCAAGAAAGAAGTTGTAAAAGCTTTCCGAATAAAAAAGGCCGGAATAGATACCCCCTAAGGGACCTTTCTGAGGAATCACATCTTCAATCATTCTTACCTTTAGGTGTTGATATTCCCGCGGAGAGTTGGTAATGATAAGCGTCTCCTCAAAAATTCCCCGGAGTAACCTTATTTGATTCTCAATTATCGTTTCCCCGTTCAGTTTGAGCAAAGCTTTGTTCTGTCCCATCCTTTTGTTCTTCCCTCCTGCTAAGATTAGGGCTTTCATTCTTTACCTCTCTTCCGAAAGATAAGACCTCGCAATAGCTTCGCTTCCTCGAACTTAAAGAAAAAGGAGACTATAATCAAGGTTACTACTCCTGCCAGGATAGGGACAAAAACCTGCAGGAATTTCATAACTAAACTAACTGTCTCAGCTTCCCTCCCCAGAGCCTTGACCGCTAAGTAGGACACAAATCCCATGAAAAGAGAAGTTAAGATAATGCGCCCCAGAGAAGAGAGAATCTTTTTGCTTTTAATTCCCCCTATTTTTCTATCCAGGAGATAGAGCAAGAAGAAAAAGTTGAACCCCGCGGATAAGGAAGTAGCCAGCGCTAATCCCCCTAACCGCAGAGGCCGCATGAGAATCAGGTTGAGAACTATATTGATAAGCATAGTTAAACAGGCTACTTTAACCGGTGTTTTTGTATCCTGGAGGGAGTAGAAAGCCCGACTGATTATCTGGACCCCGGCGTAAGCGAAGAGTCCCAGAGAATAATAGGACAAGGCCGTAACCGTAGCCTGAGCTGACCCCCCGCCAAAGGCATTCCGCTCAAAGAGAAGGGAGACTATCGGTTTCCCCAGAACCATAAGGCCCACGGAAGAGGGAATAATGAGGAAGAAGGCCATCCCCAAAGCAAACACCAGGGTTTCTTTAAGTTCATCTATCTTCCCCCGGGATACCAGCCCGGCCATAGTAGGAAAAATAGCCGTAGCCATAGCTATCCCGAAGATAGCCAAAGGAAGCTGCATCAACCGATTACCATAATATAAGGCCGCAATAGCTCCTTTCCCGACGATAGATTCATAAGAACCGAAGATAGTATCCACAACAATGTTTATCTGATAGACAGCCAACCCCAGGGCCGCCGGTCCCATGAGAAGGACAATTTTCTTTACCCCCGGATGCCGGAAGGACGGCCTAATTCTGATCGGCATCCCTTTCTTCCGCAGGATAGGCACCTGAATAAGCAATTGACAGAACCCTCCTATGAGAACGCTCAGGGCTAGGATCTGGATCCCCCGGGGGCTCTGGGACTTCACAAAAAAAATAAGGGAGATAATCATCGCTAAGTTCAAGGCTATAGGGGCCACAGCCGGAAGGGTAAAATGTTTAAAAGAATGGAGAATGCTCATAGCCAGAGCAGCGATACCAATGAAGAGGAGATAAGGGAAGAGCAACCTTAAAAGCTTGGTGGTTAACTCTACCTTGTCAGGAGCAAACCCGGGAACGATTACCCTGGCAATAAAAGGAGCTCCGAAGATTCCCAACAGGGTTATGCCCACCAATATCAACAAAAGGAAATTAAAGACAGACAGGGCCAAACTCCAGGCTTCCTTCCGGCTTCTCTTATGGAGGTAATCGGTGAAAACAGGAATGAAACTGGCGGAAAGAGCCCCTTCCCCCAGAAGACGGCGAAAGAGGTTGGGGATACGGAAAGCAGCGAAGAAAGCAGAGGCATAAATTCCCGTTCCGAAATGAGAGGCAATAAGCATATCCCTGATATAACCTAAAATGCGGCTGGCCTGGGTAGCTAAGCCGATGCCGCCGGCGCTCCTAACTAACTTCTCTTGTCCAGCCAATTCAACTCCTCATTGGTATCATAGTCGATTAGGGCTTAAGTAAACATTCCTTTATTTGACGACTTTCTAATGCTTCCCCGGAAGATGTCTTAGAAGTATAATAGCGTTTCACTGTTTTGGATGCAATCAATTTCTTTCCGAAGACTTAACTGAGGGATAGAAGAAGTTGTAACATCACCCCGGCAATTATTGTCCGGAAATCGGGAAAGGACAGGAATAAAAAAAGTTCTTGACAAATAAACAGCAGGTGGTACAATTTATAATTGTAGTGATAGTGTTAACCGTAATAGTAAATAAGTGGGTAGAAATCTTGAGCCGTAAGGCAAAGAAGCACTCGCCTTGCGGATTTTTTTGTTTCTGTCGTTATTT
>JAADIA010000026.1 GCA_013151555.1 Nitrospirota bacterium
CAGGAAAGATATCTTAAGCGGTCTTCATCGTCTTGAAAAATATCCTGACGATAATTTCCTCTTTGGGTAATATGGTAGGGAAAATTTGGAATAACTATTCTTGCTGTGCGTGACATGCTTAAACATTACAACGAATTGGTTTGTTTGTCAAATTAAATAGTGTCTGTCCCTATTTTATAAATTTCCGGTATCTATCAGCTAATTTCTGAAATTTTTCCTCTGATTTTATTTTAGGATCTAATTTCTCTTTCTTTTCTTTTGCTTTGGAAAAAGCTTCTCCTGCTTTTTCATAATGTCCGGATTTATAAAAACTTTCTGCAACGGTCAGGTAACCTTCAAAAGAACCATAGTCATATATTTTTTTATATAAAATTTCCAATCCTTTCTTATCGCCAAAAACTTCCTGTGCAGATAAATACAAAGACCTGATTACACACTTTGTTCTATTTTGTTGTTTTAGTAATTTTATTAATTCCGTTTCCGCTTCTTGGAATAACGTATGAATATTTTTCATTTTATCAGTGATATCTTCTTTAGCTTTTGATATTATCTTTTTTTCTACTTTTTCACTGGGATTTTCCGCTTGTTCTCTTAGCTGATAATCTCCTATTTGGATTAGTTGATAATTCTCTTCTTTTACGATAGAAACTTCATGAAAAATATCACTTACATATTTATCGAAAGGATGTGTTATGTTTGTAGATTCATTCCTGAAGAGCTCGTGAGAAGCTTCCTTTAAAGCATATAAAACCTCGTTTCTCAGTTCTTCTAACTTCTTGAATCCAATTGCAGGTGAAGATACGGTAATCTTTTCTAAGGTGTCCTCCGGAGACGTCTTTCGGGCTCCCATCAATCTCCCGTATTTATCTCCTATAATAGCTTCAGCTCTATAAAAATTTTCTACCATACTCCAAAATAATTCAGCTTCTCTACTATCAAGATTTGCCTTATATTTCATTGTTATCTCTTAGCCTCAGGCTATGTTCTTTTTGGTTTTGCATTTTACACAGTAAAAGCGATAGAGTTTCCCTATCCCGGATTGCTTTTAAGCTGTCATCCATATGATTAGTCCCCTGAATTTAAGTTTTCCTATTCTTTCATTTGCTCCGGCTGGTAATTTCAATAAGATGGAATCCAAACTGGGTCTTAATCGGACCGTGTACTCTTCCAATTTCCTGGTTAAACACGACCTGATCAAATTCTTTGACCATCTGGCCGGGAGTGAATTCTCCTAAGTCTCCTCCCTGTTGTCCGGAAGGACATTGAGAGTGTTCTTTAGCTAATTCAGTAAAATCCGTTCCGCTTTCAATTTGCTTTTTGATGTCTTCGCATTTTTCCTGTGTATCAACTAAAATATGTCGTGCCATAGCTTTAATCATGATTATCTCCTTATCTTACTTTCTTGTTGATAGAGCAACAAAAACTAAAGCGAACATTCCTCAAGGTATTCAGGGACGATTACGTTACTGGTAAATTTTTCTTTTAAAGTTGAGGCAAAATCCGCGGCTACTTCTTTCTCTCCATGGACAACAAATATTTTTTTCGGTGCTTTCTTGAAGCCTGAAACCCAGCGTAGCAGTTCGTCCCTATCGGCATGAGCGGAAAATCCATTTATTTTTTCAATTCCGGCCTGCACCGGGTACATTTGACCGAGAATTCTCACGGTTTCGGGCCGTTCAAGAATTCTTCTTCCTAAAGTCCCTCTTGCCTGATAACCTACAAATAGGATTGTACTTTCCGACCGGGAAATATTATTCACAAGGTGATGTTTTACTCTTCCTCCGGTACACATACCCGAACCAGACATAATAATTGCAGTTCCCCTGATATAATTTATTGCTTTTGATTCCGCAACCGATCTCGTTGTTTTTAGCAGCGGGAAGTCAAAAGGGGTATCCCCTCTTTTTATTATCTCTTTCGTTTCTTCGTCAAAACAGTCAGAATTGTTTTTAAAAACTTCCGTAACGGCTATAGCCATGGGACTATCCATAAAAGCGACAAGGTGAGGAATCTTATCTTCTCTTAATAGTTGGCTGATATAGAAAAGTATCTCCTGGGCTCTCTCGATAGCAAAGGTGGGAATAATGATATTTCCCCCGGCCTCTTTCGTGTTTGTAATCACTCGCTGAAGTTTTTCCTTGGAATCCTCTTTTCCTTCATGCAACCTGTTTCCATAAGTGGATTCCATAAAAACGTAGTCTGCATAATCAAAAAGTTTCGGGTCACGCAGAAGAGGTTTATCCCATCTCCCGATATCTCCGGAAAAAATGCATGTTTTTTCCTTCCCGTCTTCCTGGACTTTAAGTTCAATCATGGAAGCGCCCAATATATGCCCTGCATCATGGAAGGTTGCCCTGATCTGCGGAGAAATTTGGGCTTCTTCATTGTAAGAGATAACTTTAAAATGAGGAAAGACATTTTTAGCATCTTCTACAGTGTACAAAGGAACTTCCGGGTAGGGGCTTTTTCTCCCCTCTCGAGCATGTCTTTTTCTCTTGAACTCCATATTTTCTTCATGCAGTTTTGCAGAATCCAGGAGAGCAATTTGAGCAATTTCGGAAGTGGGAGAAGTGCAAAAAACCTTGCCACGGAAACCTTCCCGGACAAGCTTGGGTAAGTACCCGCAGTGGTCAATGTGAGCGTGGGTCAGGATTACATTATCGATACCGGCAGGTGGGACAGGAAAAGGTTCCCAGTTTCTAGCCTGGAACTCTCTCTCCTGATATAATCCACAATCTATCAAAATCTGAGAATTGCCGGTTTTTACAAGAAATCTTGAGCCGGTAACATTTTCTGCTGCTCCGAGAAATTTTATCTTCATTGATTTCTACCGCCCATAAATCTTCCTATTTCTTGAACATGGTAGAGAAAATTGAAAATAGTCGGGGCGCCGAGATTCGAACTCGGGACCTCCTGCTCCCAAAGCAGGCGCGCTAAACCAAGCTGCGCTACGCCCCGCCATATATTAATCCTTAATATCTCTCAACCGGAACCTTCCGCCTCAGGCGGACGCGCTTTAAGGCCAAGCTGCGCTACGCCACAATTTAATCCTTAAGATCTTCCTGCCGGAACCTTCTGCTGCAGGCGAACGCGCTCTAAAATAAGCTATACTACGACTCGCTACAATTTAAGGTCTAATTTGAACTACTTCTTAATTTTGTTCTTTACGTTAGACTTGGCTACAGAATAGTTAGCAGGTAGAGATATCCCCCAGATATAAAATCCATTATTCCGGTTAGATTGAAAAGCAAGCTTATCTCCCTGAGGAGACCAGGCGGGAAAAGATTCGCGGTGCCTATCATTAGTTAGATATTCAGCTTTCCCTGTTCCATCAGCATTGACTATCCAGAGGTCATAATATTTTACTTCTTTCGACTCCAACATCTTCTTTCTATTGGAAACGAAAGCTATCTTTTTTCCATCGGGAGACCAGGCAGGAAAACTGCTCCATCCCGGAAAATTGCTCTTCAGACCTCCGGTGCCCGTTAATGTTTTCGGATTTTCGCTCCCGTCAGCTTTAATCAGCTTGATGGCATTGTTTGAGTAAAAGGCAATCTGGGTTCCATCTGGAGACCAGGAAGGATAATCATTATATCCAAAAGACGTAATCCGGACTGGACTGTTCTTCCCTTCTTTACCTATCACCCAGATATTGTTCTCAGCTACGAAAGCTATAATTTCTCCGTCAGGAGACCAGGAAGGATGGAAGCTCTCTTTCAATCCATTCTTTGTCTGATGTCGGTAAAGAAGCTTCGGATTGTCACCATTGGCATCAATAACGAAAAGTTCCCGTTTGCCTCCATCCCTATTCGAATCAAAGACGAGCTTCTTCCCATCAGGAGACCAGGAAGGATGTTCATCAATACTGTGAGAATTGGTAATGTTAACAGGAGTTCCTTTGGGTCGACCATCTTTACCAACTTCCACCACCAGGATATTTTGCTTCCCGTCTTGATAATCGGTATAGGCAATTTTCTTTCCATCCGGTGACCAGGCAGGAAAAGAGTAATACCCCGACCCGGTGGATATCTGCCAGAGTTTGGAGGTGCCTCTTGCTTTACCTGCAGTCTCTGCTCCTTTGTTCAACGTTTTCCTTTTTACAACCTCTACGGTTCGTTTTTCAGGATTCTGCCCGGTTGCCCCCTTCTTCTTAGCACATCCAAAGATAAGAAATGTAGCCAGGGCAGTTACACTCACCTGCAAAAAGATTCTTTTTCTCATAGACCCTTCTCCTCTTTTATCAGCACTATAGGCTGTTATGAAACTCGTTCCAGCTTGCGGTCGCCCGATTTTTTTAAGAGCACAATGTTTTTATGATATCTTCCCGATATAAAGATTCTACTTTCCCACAGCGTCTTTGTCAACTCCCTCAATCATTTCCTCGAGAACCTTCCGCATCTTTTTCAAAGCTTGGGAACGGTGACTTAGCTCATTCTTTATAGAGGGAGAAAGTTGCCCGAATGTCCGGTTATAATCAGGGATAATGAAGAGAGAATCATAACCAAATCCAAATTCCCCTTGCGGTTTAAATCCAATCAGTCCTGAACATTTTCCTTCAGTAACTTCAATACGTCCTTGAGGATCAACTATAGCCATAACGCACCGGAAGCGGGCTTTTCTCCTGGCAAGAGGCAAGTCCCCGAGGAGTTTGAGAAGTTTGCAATTATTTTCCTCATCGCTCGCTTCTTCTCCAGCAAAACGAGCTGAATATACTCCGGGCTTATTTCCTAAAGCTTCCACTTCCAACCCGGAATCATCAGCCAAGGATATCTTGCCGGTTAATTCAGAAAATTCTTTAGCTTTATGGATAGCATTCTCCCGGAAAGTCGCTCCTTCCTCCTTGATTTTCGGCAAACCGGGAAAATCCTTAAGGAGGAGGATATTTATATTCAACCCCTTCAGCATCTCTTTTATTTCTCTTATCTTCCCTTCATTCTCGGTAGCTAACAGAAGTTCCATACCTTCATCCTTTTAATAAGCCATCAAAACAAGTTAACTAAGGACCCGATTACTCACGTGTTTCTGTTAACAGCGCTCTTTCCTAACTTAAGCACGGAAGAAACCGGAATCCCGGAGCGCTTGATTATCTCCTTCTGGACAGCAATAAGTTCTTCAATTCCTTTTTTAGCCAGGAATAGGAGTTTATCCATTTCTCCCTGGGAAAACGGTTTTTCTTCCGCTGTCCCCTGGACCTCAACAAAACGTCCCCTGCCGGTCATAACAACATTCATATCTACTTCCGCCCGAGAATCTTCTTCATAAGAGAGATCAAGCAGAGGGTTTCCTTTCCACATCCCCACGCTGGTAGCAGCAACAAAATCTTTAAGAGGAACATCCTTGATCTTGCCCTCTTTCCTTAACCTTCCCAAAGCCAGAGACAAGGCAAGAAAACCTCCTGTAATGGAAGCCGTACGTGTTCCTCCATCAGCTTGAATAACATCACAGTCTATCCAAATAGTTCTTTCTCCCAAACGGGGCAGGTCAACTACCGCCCTTAAAGACCGTCCGATGAGACGTTGAATCTCCTGGGTTCGACCGGCAACTTTTCCCCGGGAAGATTCTCTCGCGATCCTGGTCCCGCTTGAGCGGGGAAGCATTCCATATTCAGCCGTAATCCATCCTTGTCCAGTCCCCGCCAAGAAAGAAGGAATCTTATCTTCTTCCGAAGCTGTGCAGATTACTTTCGTATCTCCTACTTCAATCAAGACCGACCCTTCCGCATGTTTGAGATAATTTTCGGTTATCTTCACCGGCCGCATCTGGTCCAACAACCTTCCATCGGAACGCATTCTCAATTCTCCTCACTTTCAACTTTCAACCTTTAACTCTTAACTTTTATTATAGATATTTCTTCCTTCACAATCTATAGCTACAAAGACGGGAAAGTCAACTACTTCCAACCGGTAGATTGCTTCAGGTCCCAGGTCGTCATAAGCTATTACCTCCGCCTGCCGAACCGCCCCGGCAAGAAGGGCTCCCGCTCCCCCAATAGCGATAAAATAGATGGCCTGATATTTCTGTATAGCCTGAATGACTTCGGAAGACCTGTCCCCCTTGCCGATCATCCCTTTCAATCCTTCTCTTAAAAGGAGCGGGGTAAAGCTATCCATACGAGAGCTGGTAGTTGGTCCACAAGATCCCAAAGGATGCCCAGGAGGTGCCGGGGTAGGACCCGTATAGTAAATTACCTGGTTTTGAAGAGCTATGGGCAGGTCATCTCCTTTGTCAATAGTTTCCTTTAACCGCTGATGAGCAGCATCCCTGGCTGTATAGAGGATACCGCTGATAAAAACTTTATCTCCCGCCTTCAGTCTTTTAATCTCCTCTCCGGTGAGAGGGGATTTTATTTTAAGCTCTTTCAAGGTAACGCCTCATGCTTACCGATTATTGGTCCTTAGTTACCGGTTATACCCTTATACCCCTTAGGGCACAGGCGAGTTACGGATTACAGCACTCTCCTTGCCTGTCTTAAAGCATGACAGGAAATATTCACAGCTACCGGTAACCCCGCTATATGAGTAGGATAGGTTTCGATATTCACCCCTAAAGCAGTAGTCTCTCCTCCTAACCCTTGGGGACCGATCCCCAGTTGATTGATTTCCTCAAGGGTTTCCTCTTCGAGTTGAGCAATATGTTTATCTTGATGATGACTATTCAAAGGCCGCAGTAAGGCTTGCTTAGCTAAAAGAGCGGCTTTTTCCATTGTGCCCCCCAACCCTACTCCCACGACTAAAGGAGGACAGCCTTTAGCTCCGGACTTTTTTACTGTCTTCAAGATAAATTCCTTCACCCCTTCTTTACCCTGAGAAGGCAAAAGATTGGTTAGCGCACTTACGTTCTCGCTCCCAAACCCTTTAGGAAAGACAGTGATTTTCAGCTTCTCTCCGGGAACAATTCCGATATGAAGAATAGCAGGCGTGTTATCTCCCGTATTCTCTCGTATTAAAGGATCTTTTACCACAGACTTGCGCAAATAGCCCTCTCGGTAACCTCTCCTCACTCCGGCATTGATAGCTTCCTTTAAATCTCCTTTGACAATCATTACTTCCTGTCCTATTTCCAAGAATACCGCGGCCATTCCCGTATCCTGACAGAGAGGCAACCTTTCTCGATGAGCAATAGCGGCATTTTCCAGGAGATCTTTGATAATCTCTTGGGCCCGAGGGGTCTTTTCTCGCTTCAGGGCAGATTCCAGAGCAGATAAAACATCCTCCGGCAGATTAAAATTAGCCTCTTTGCAAAGCTGAGTTATTGTTTGACTAATAGTTTCTGCTTTTATCTCTCGCATCTTTATCAACCCCGGAATTTCCCTTAACCACGGAAACACAGAAACATCGGAAACTTCAATTTATTTTTCTTGCTTATTTCTTTCTTAATTATAAATTCATTATTCCGGGTTTGCAGTTATTCCGGGTTTCCGTGGTCTTTCTTAAGTTATTAATCTTTATCTCTCTCATATTCAATAAATTGAAAAGGCGCCCTGTTAACTGGAGCACTGGAGCACTTGTTAACTTGTTCGCTTCCCTTCTACGACGATAACGAATTCGCCTCTTGGGGGAACGGCCGTAAATTTAGCTATCTGCAGGCTGACTTTGTCCCGGGATATTTCTTCATACTTCTTAGTCAACTCCCGGGCAACGGCAGAATCCCGATCGCCGAAGATTTCTAAAATATCCCGGAGAGTAGCTAATAACCTATGCGGGGATTCATAGATAACAATCGTCTTTGTTTCCGCTTCCAAGTTTTGTAACTCTCTCTTCCTCCGACCGCCCTTGGAAGAAAGAAAACCAATAAAAACAAACTCGTGAATCGGCAGACCGGAAACGCCCAGAGCGCTGATCAAGGCCGTAGGACCGGGAATGGGAATAATATCCATTCCCGCTTCCAGCACCGCCCGGATAAGAGAATAACCGGGATCGGAAATTCCCGGTGTGCCCGCTTCGGAAACCAGAGCAATCCTCTTCCCTTCCCCCAACATCTTTAAGAGATACTTCTCCCTCCGAATTTTATTATGAGCAAAGTAACTGACCAAAGGAGTATGAATCTGGTAATGGCTGAGAAGTTTACGGGTGCGCCGGGTATCTTCCGCGGCAATCAGCTCAACCTCTTTCAGAGTTCTCAGAGCTCTCAGGGTAATATCCTCAAGATTACCGATGGGAGTACTGACGATATAAAGAACACCTTTAACAAACTTCTCCCCCTGCTCTAAAAACAAGTCCTTCTTCTTTTTTTCCACTTCTTGAAATCCTGAACTTAGCGTGTCTTCTCTCTCGCAAAGAAATCTCTGCGCGCAAGTTCCATTCCCGGGAAATGGTTAGTGAGAATTTCTCTTTCCCGACCGGTTGTTGTTTGTGCGGTTGCTTCCCCCTGTTGCCAGACGAGTAAAGATCATCCTTCCTGCTGCTGTCTGGAGAACCGTGGTTACCACTACCTCCGCGTTTCGTCCCACCTGGCTCCGGCCGTTGTCAACTACGACCATTGTTCCATCGTCCAGATAAGCCACCCCTTGACCGGATTCCTTGCCCTCCTTAATTACCTTTATGTTCATTATTTCTCCGGGAAGAACAACCGGTCTAAGAGCCCTTGCCAACTCGTTAATATTGAGAACCTTTACTTTCTCCAGTTCCGCTACTTTGTTCAAGTTAAAATCATTGGTAAGGACCTTGGCATTTATCTCTTTAGCCAGTTTTACTAACTTCGCATCGGTTTCCCTGATTTCAGGAAAATCTATTTCATTGATCTTCACTCTCACGCGAGCATTCTTTTCCAGAAGGTTCAGAATATCCAACCCTCTTCGACCTCTATTCCGTCGGAGGGAATCGGCCGAATCAGCTATCTTTTGCAGTTCTTGAAGAATAAAACGAGGTACGATTAAATCCCCTTCCAGAAATCCCGTCTCACAGATATCGGCAATACGGCCATCGATAATAACGCTTGTATCCAATATCTTATCCTCCTCTTCCGACTGACCAAATCGGAACTGGGGTGTCATATGGAAATCATCTTTTTTCTTTAAAAAGATAGCTGCTCCCAGATATCCGAGAATGAGACTTAAACCCACTGGCAGGAAAACGTCCGCTGTCTGGGGAAGAGGTATAGAACGAAACGAATAAATAATCAAATTCGCTACAATAAGCCCTAAGATTAAACCAAAAGATGCTACTATCATGCTCTTTAAAGAGATTTTCCTCAAAGCTATTTCCAATCCAATGATGAAGAAAGTCACCCCTAACCCGATACTCACAGCATAAACACGCGCGGTGGGAAAAAACAGATAAGATAGTCCCCCTCCAGCTAAAATGAAGATAAATCGAATTACATTCAAAGCCATTATATTATTTCACCTCCTTTTAATGAGCACATCACTTAGTGAAACTAAGTGATCAGTGCGAATTAACTCCGCCGCTTAAGGGGAAATTATCGCAGAGAATTTTCCCCTTGTTTAAGCAAGTGAGTGTGCACATCGTCCACCCAAGGCGGATAATAAATGCAAATTAACAGCACCAAGCATACTGAAAATTACCCCAGAGAACTCCCCCTTGTTTAAGCAAGTGAGTGTGCACATTACTTAGTGTAGCTAAGTAATAAGTGCAAATTAACATCACTTAGCCTTTAATATTTTCAAAGCTTCTTCTATCCTGCTTACTCCGATAAGCTCAATATCCGGGGATGGTTTTAATCCCTTTAAATTACTGTTACTGATAAGACATTGCTCGAATCCCAAACGAGCTGCTTCCTTTATCCGAACCCCGGCTCGACTGACTGCTCTTATCTCACCACCCAAACCTATCTCTCCTAAAGCAACCATTCGGGGAGGAATAGGGACATCCCAAAAGCTGGAAGCAACCGCCATAGCCATCCCCAGGTCAAGAGCCGGTTCACCCAATCTTATTCCTCCCGCTAAGTTGACAAAAATATCCTGGTTCTGGAGATGAAGCCCCCCCTTCTTTTCCAGAATGGCAAAGAGGAGACAAGCCCGGTTGTAATCGACACCGTTTGCCAAACGCCGGGGCATACTGAAGCTACTGGATGAAACCAAAGCCTGAAGTTCTACCAGGAGAGGTCTTGTCCCTTCCAGGCAGGGAACGACTATCGAACCGGATATATCGGAGAGACGCTCCGCTAAAAATAGTTCTGAGGGATGGGGAACTTCTCTCAGGCCTTTTTCTCCCATCTCAAAAATACCAATCTCATTAGTGGAACCAAACCGATTCTTCACTGCTCGCAAAATCCGCAGGTCTGTTTTAACCTCACCTTCGAAGTAAAGGACGGTATCTACCATATGCTCCAGGATCCGGGGACCGGCGATGGTTCCCTCTTTGGTTACATGACCAATCAAGAAGATGGATATTCCTTCTCTCTTAGCCAAGTAAATCAGCGAGCCGGCTGATTCTCGCACCTGGCTGACGCTTCCCGGGGCCGAGGGTAAGTCGGAACGATAGACAGTTTGGATAGAATCTATCACTACCACCGTTGGCTTTAATTTATTAATATGATTCTCTATAGCTTCCAGGTCTATCTCACAGACCAGATAAAGCTCTGCCGAAGAAGCTTGAAGACGACTGGCCCGGAGTTTGGTCTGTCTTACCGATTCCTCTCCGGATATATAAAGAACCGGACCTCTTTTAAGACTCAGTTGGTGGCAAGCTTGAAGGAGTAAAGTTGACTTTCCAATTCCCGGGTCACCACCGATCAAAACAACCGATCCCGAAACCACCCCTCCTCCCAGGATCCTATCCAGCTCTCCAATCCCGGTGGATAATCTTTTCTCATCATCAAGGGTCGGCTCAGAGATAGACCGGGGTGGAACAGAGGAACCTTCAGTTATAAACTTCCTTGTCTCTCTAACCTCTATCTCTTCTATGAAAGTATTCCATCCCTGACAGTCCGGGCAACGTCCTAACCAACGGGGAGTTTCATAAGCACACTCCTGACAAACAAACTTAGTCTTCAGTTTAGCTGCCATTATTCATACCCCTGGTTAAAGACTGAATTATTCATTTCACAGCAAAAATATAGTCCGGGTTAGCCATTCTATTGGTGAAATCTTGTTTTTCGTTCACTCGTTTTCTTGCGAACTTTTCTTTTCCCTCTTAAAAGAATGGTTGGGTGCTCTTCCAACTCTTTAGTAAATATTTTTAAGGTCTCCGATAGTTCCCGAAAATTCTTCACTATAGCTTCTATATTCTCTTTATTATCCCCGAGTATCCCGTTTAAATTTCCGGTCACTCCCTCCAGATTTTTGGTGATAATCTGAGTACTTTTTATAGTCTGCCGCAGGGCTTCTTCGCTCTCCTTCCCTCCGATTATCCTTCGCACCGATTCTACTACCTCTCCCAACTTCAGGGTGATTTCTTCCCCTAATTGGACCAATCTCTCCAAACGCACCGGTGCTTTTCCCTCGATTATGCTACCCGGCCCCAATACCGGCCCCTCTTCCGAACCGGGGAGAATTTCCACATATTTATCACCCATTATGTTAGCGCTGCTGATAACCGCCTCTGCTCCCTTAGTCAGTTTGACCTCAGGTCCTAACCATAAACTGAGTTGTACCCTCGTTGGAGGACCATAATGCACCTCCACTCCGTTCACCCGGCCTATCTCAACTCCCCTGAACCTCACGGGAGCTCCCTTTTCTATTCCACCAGTAAATTGAAAAAGGGCCTTAATCTCGTATCCGCTCCGTTCCGCAAAGTAACGATTAAATTGACCAAAATAGACAATCATGGATGCCAGGATGAGCAAGCTCAGGGAAACGAAAATGCCAACTTTCATTTCTGCCGTGAATTTAGCCATAGAATTTTCTCCCTTTTACTTATATAAGGACAGGCACATAGGCACAAAGTTTAGAAAAATCCGAAATACTAAATCCGAAACTCGAAACAAATTCTAAATCCTAATTCCCGAAATTCTAAACATGGTTTTGGTAATTCGTATTTTGGTCATTCGATATTGTTTCGTATTTCGGGCTTCGAATTTAGAGTTTTAATTATTCTTTGTGCCTTTGTGCCTTATTTATCAAACGCTAATCGGTCCCTCTGCCACTCCCTGGATAAATTGTTTGACAATAGGATTCCGGGTAGTCTTTATGGACTCGACATCTCCTGTCTCGACAATCTTTCCCTCATATAACATGGCTATCCGATCCGCTATTTTATAAGCGCTATTCATATCATGAGTCACAGCTACTGAAGTAATGTTCAGCCTATCCTGCAGCTCCAGGATAAGATTATTTATGACATCGCCCATAATAGGGTCCACTCCCGTGGTGGGTTCATCATAGAAAATAATTTCCGGATCCATGGCAATAGCCCGGGCTAAACCGACCCTCTTTCTCATCCCTCCACTCAACTCAGATGGTTTCAAGCCGGCAATATCTCCGAGACCTACCATTCTTAGCTTTTCCTGCACAATCTTCTTTATTTCTTGCCCGTTCAAGTTGGTATGCTCCCGCAAACCAAAACTCACATTATCTTCCACGCTGAGCGAATCGAAGAGAGCTGCCTCCTGAAAAAGCATGCCAAATTTCTTCCTCATTTCATTCAGCTCCCGTTCTTTCATCCGGGTTATATCCTTACCATAAATAATTATCTGACCGGCATCAGGCTTCAGGAGGCCCATCATATGCTTCAAGAGCACGCTCTTTCCACAGCCGCTGGGGCCAATAACTACCATTGTCTCTCCTTGTTTCACTTCTAAGTTAACTTCTTCTAATACCAGTTTGCCTCCTAAAAATTTCTTTAAACCACGAATGCTGATCATAAAAAGTCAACTCGCTTCGCTCGCCAGGTATATAGACATTAAGTTTGGGGAAATCCAAAAACCGAAATTCAAGTTTCTACATATTGATAATTTTAAAGATAATGGTGAGAAAGAAGTCCGCTATTAGGATCAATATAGAAGAAGTGACTACCGCTCCCGTAGTAGCTTTTCCTACTCCTTCTGCTCCTCCAGTCGTCGTCAAGCCTTTATAGCAACTAACGATGGCAATAATCATCCCAAAGAAAACAGCTTTAATTAATCCTGTCATTATATCTGCGGGACCGACCAGAGATACGGTATGACTTAAGTAAAAAGCAGAGTTGATTCCCATCATTTTCACGCCTATCAAATACCCCCCGGTTACCCCGATGAAAACAGTATATACGGTGAGGAGGGGAGCAAGAATTAAACAGGAAAGGAATCGGGGAACAACAAGATATTGTATGGGATTAGTGGCTAAAGCCTGGAGAGCATCTATCTGTTCGGTGACTTTCATCGTCCCCAGTTCGGCAGCCATAGCCGCCCCCACGCGAGCGGTAAGCATGATACCGGTCATCACCGGACCCAGTTCCCGGGCCATTGACAGCCCTACTAAAGCTCCTATTCCCGTTTCTACTGCCAGCTTGTGCAACTGGTAGTAAGATTGAAGAGCCAGAACCATTCCCATGAAGGCACCGGTAATCATTATTACCGGTAATGACCCTACTCCGATATTTACCATCTGTTCTATTATGTTTTTCCATTTCCAACGAGCCGTCAAGCCGAATTGCAGAGTCTGACCGAAAAAGATAGCTACCCGACCGGTGTGTTCTACTCCGGAAAGGATACCCCGCCCTGAACCAGCAAACCATCCTTTCATTCAGTTTCAACCTCTATTCATTGTTTAATTTAAACTACGAATTAGTAGATTAGACTGAGTTAACGGGTTAACACAAAAGAAGAAGTCCGAGGACAGATTTTTCTCTGTCTTCTGTCTTTTATTCAGCCCGACGAGCATAGTTCTCAAATCTGGTAGACTCTTTGACAAAGACTAACTTAATATTTCCTACAGGACCGTTACGCTGTTTAGCAACATTTAATTCAGCTATTCCCCGGTTCTCATCAGTCTCTCTTTTATAATACTCCTCTCGATACAGAAAAGCTACTAAGTCAGCATCTTGTTCGATAGCCCCGGATTCTCTAAGGTCAGCCAACCGGGGACGGGGAGGATCCCGGTTCTCTACTGCCCGACTTAGCTGGGAGAGAGCGATCACCGGTATACTCAGTTCCCGGGCGAGGGACTTCAGAGAACGGGATATCTCCGAGATTTCCTGTTGCCTGTTCTCCACTCTAAACCTCCCTTGCATTAACTGAAGATAATCGATGATTACCAGTCCTATATTTTCTTTCGACTTAAGGCGTCTGGCTTTAGCACGCACTTCCAGACAGGAAATACCCGGACTATCATCTATGAAGACAGGAGATTCATTTAACCGTCCCGCCGCAGAGGTAAGGTCACTAAAAGCTTCGCTTTTCAGGAAACCTGTTCGCAGTTTGTGCGCATCGACGCGAGCTTCCGAGCAAAGCATCCGCTGCACTAACTGTTCCTTGGACATCTCCATACTAAAGAAGGCTACAGGAATCTTTTTCTTCACTCCTACATGAAGAGCTATATTAACGGCAAGGGCGGATTTGCCCATGGAGGGCCTCCCGGCAATGATAACAAGGTCGGAAGGCTGAAGTCCGGAAGTAAGAGCATCGAGGTCGGTAAAACCGGTAGGGAGACCGGTTACCAATTGCTTCTTTTGGGTGAGGGTTTCGGCTAGCTCAATGCTATCATGGATTAGTTCCTTAACGGGAATGAAGTCCCGCTGGATTCTCCGTTGAGAAATATTGAAAATTAAACTCTCTACTTTATCCAGGAAGAGGTCTACTTCTTGCCGGTCATTATAGCTCTCAGTAATAATCTGGGTAGCCGTATTAATAAGGCTCCGCAGGACAGCTTTCTCTTGAACGATGCGAGCATAGTATTCCACATTAGCCGCAGTAGGAACGCTATTTATCAGAGAGGTGAGGTAAGCTGCACCTCCTACTTCCTCCAAACTTCCTTGTTTTCTTAATTGGTCAGTGAGAATTACCAGGTCAACAGCTTTCCCTTTATCATATAAATCCAGGATAGCAGAGAAGATTTTCCGATGAGGTTTATGATAAAATCCTTCTTCCTCAAGAAATTCGATAGCCTGGGCGACTGCGTCCTCTTCCATGATCATCGAACCCAGAACCGACATCTCCGCCTCCAAATTCTGAGGCGGCACTTTCTCCAAGTTTATATCTTTACCAGCCATCATCTCTTCCATAACTATCAATTAAATCTATCTCTTATTCTTATACCCCCTTATAAGGAACAAGATGTTTTCGAGCGAAGATCGGTAGCGCAGCAGCGAGCAACCCCAGCCTGCCCGCCTCGAGGGTAAGGGAGATAAGGTCGAGCTTTTACTTCTTCACCACCCAGACTTTCACTTCAGCCGTAACCTCCGGATGAAGTTTAATGGGAACATGATAAATACCCAGGGCTTTTATGGGCTCCTCCAGAATTATTTTCCGTTTATCAATCTCAATTCCTTCGCGGGCCAGGGCTTCAGCAATATCCAGTGAGGTCACTGAACCGTAAAGTTTTTCGTCCTCGCCGGTCTGCACAGCGATGGTACAGGATACTTTTGCCAACCTCCCGGATAATTCTTCAACTTCCGCCTTCTCCTTTTTCTTATGAACGGCTTCAGTCTTTTTCTCTTCTTCAAACAGCCTCATATTCTTAGGCGTAGCTTCAAGAGCTAATTCTCGAGGGAGAAGAAAATTGCGGGCATATCCGGAGGCTACTTCCACCACCTCTCCTCGTTTTCCTAATCTCTTTTGATCTTCTCTCAATATAATCTTCACGTTTACCTCCAGAGCAAAGGACAGAAATCAGTTGTCAGAAATCAGATAATAGAAGTCAGATTGGATTTACTTTCTGTTCCGTGCTTTTTTTGCTGTCTTCTGCTCTCTGTCTTCTGTCCTCTGTGTTTTCTACTTAGCTGTAAAGGGCAAAAGGGCAAGCTGTCTGGCCCTTTTGACAGCTGTTGTCAGTTGCCTTTGATGCTTAGCACAATTACCAGATA
>JAADIA010000085.1 GCA_013151555.1 Nitrospirota bacterium
AGCCCCCCAGATAAAGGCAAAGATAACCTTTTTGCGAGGCAAGCCCTGCGGTTTTCGGGCAAATTTTTCTACGATTTTCTTCATGTTTTCCTCTTTTTGAAAGCTTGAGTCGCAAGGTAAAAGCAAGTACTTAGCGTCTTCTGCTGGTAGACCGCTGCCAGTGCTCGTCGAATAAGATTTAGGCAATATACGGAGCACTATGAAATAGAATATTTGTCATAATTTTATGATATACACTTTTCCATCAGTAAAAAATGGATCACCAAAAAAATTTTTACCCAAAACAGGATCTACAAATTGCTCTTTTTGTGATTGAACAATCAGCTTTGTTTTGCTCAAATCTTCATACAAAAATTCTCGCTCGGTATCTATGTCGGGATTAATTTTATGGATAAGGCCCCATTGTATCCCGCTATCAAAGCTTGCAGTGCCGACATAAACATGTTCTCCGCTTTGGGTTATATAATTTGTCTTCCAAAATCGCGCATGGTGGCGTTGGCGTGCATTATTGGCATCCGTAGCTTTTTCAAATCCAAAATCGTTCACCTGTGAATTCCAAAATGACGGGGTCATTGGCGCTGTAGGGTCTGCCTGTTTGAGCAGAACTGCTTTGGCAACCTTCATTACCGAATAAGGGCTTACCTTGTCCGCTAAAAGCCAGCCGGACTGACGAAAGACCTTGATAAGTTGTTGGTCGTTGCGAGCAATAATAATAAAGCTGAGCGGTTCCTCTTTTTCCCCGACAGGCGTTTCGGTGTATTTCAATTGATTATCTGAAAAAACATTCTTTACATTCTCCACAACAATCTCTTTCCGGGAAGACGGCGCGTGAGAAAGCGGAGGGTTATAACCTTTGGCAAATCCGGCATAAAACAGAATTGAAGCAAGAACTAAGGTTGCAGAAATAAGACGTACTTTCGCTGGGGGGAGAAATGCGGCCTGCTTCCTTTTTCTCAACCGCAGCCATTCGGAAATACTGATACCGATAATCAACCAGAGCGCCCCGATCAGATATCCGCCCCACACATCGCTTACATAGTGAACGCCGAGATACAAACGGCTAAAACCGATAAGGAGCATAACAAGAACACCGATAAAAAAAATATCTACCTTTCGTTTCCATTGTTTTACGTTGCGTAAAATAATATATGTTAAAAACCCGTAAAAGGCCACGGCAATAGCAGCGTGCCCGCTGGGAAAAGAAAAAGAATATTCAGTATAAAGGGCGACTTTCGGCCGGGGACGATGAAAGGCAATTTTCCCCAACTGAGTAAAAATTCCACTGCCAATGATCATAAGGAGAAGCGGAGCGATGTATGCGCATTTGCGCCGTATCCATAAAACCCCTATTGCGGATATGGCAAAACCTAAGACAATCTGCCATTTGCCAAGCAAGGTAATCCAAAGAAAGACTTTCGTCAGATCCGCACTTCTGAACACGGTAAGAAGATTGGCAATACTGGTGTCCGCAGCAACAATAGGGTCAGAAGTGATAATGCCTTCTACAATTCCTCCGAAAAGAGAAAGTACGTAAACAAACGCAAGCACAAGAAGGGTTAAGGGAAGACCGGAAAAGTTGCTTCCGTCCAGCCGTTTTTTAATAAATTGAAAAAATGAAGGGTGTTTGCTTACTAATTTTTGCACATCAGAATTGTTTGCGATTGCCTGCTTAACGGAGTGCCAGACAGAAACCAGGAAAGCGAAAAACTGCTTTCCTTTCTTGACAAGAAGCAATTCGAAAAGATAAAAGACGATGAAAAAGATTAGGAATATGGCCAGAAGAAATCCTGCGCCCAACAGCCACATTTCGGGTAAATTCATTTCTTTTCCTATCTTTTGGCAAACGAATAATCCGGGTTAAGATAATTTCTAAAAGTGATGAATAAAATGACTGAAATAAGACTAACCAGGCTGCCATAAAAAAAAGTTGTCTCGGGGGAAACTTTTTGCCATAGAAATCCAGCTATTAAACTTGCCGGAAGGGCGGCTAAGCCTATGGTGGTATGATATGTTCCTAAAGCTGTAGCCCTTAACTCCCGGGAAGACAAATCGGAAACATAAGCCCGTTGGTTTCCGTCAATTATCGCATAAACAATACCATAAAGAGCAAATAAGATTATAAAGGCTGTTAGAGAATGGAAAAAAGCGAAACCCAGAGAGGTTAAGGAAAACAGCAAATAACCGGAAACGATAACTCTCTTCCTTCCTATTTTATCAGAAAGAATGCCGGAAGGAATAGCAAAGGCAGCATAAAAAACGTTGAATAAGATATATAAGAGGATGGGCGCTCCCACCGACAGCTTGCCGGTAAAAAATTCCCGGGCTCTAAGAATAAAGAACATATAACTAAAATTTGCCAAAGAAAATATACCGGAAATAAGGATAAATAACCTGAGATGCCGGGGAAGGTTTTTTAAGCCTACTTTTAAAGTTATATCCTGAGACTCTCTTTTCCCCTCTTTTACAAAATGTAGAGGCATTAAAGAAAAAAAGGCAATGATGGCAGCAATGAGGATAATTGACTTAAAATCAAATCCCCAAAACCGGAAGAGAAGAAATGTCACTATTGAGCCTAAGATTGCCCCGGAGGTATCCAAAGATCTATGAATCCCGAACCCCTTACCTTTTTCTTCCGGCATGGAATCCGCGATAATAGCATCCCTCGGGGCCGTTCTTAGACCCTTGCCTACTCTTTCCAGACCGGCAAAAATTAAAACATGTTGCCAGGTCCTGGAGAAAGCCAGGAATAATTTAAATACCGAAGAAGTTAAATATCCGGAAGAAACAAATATTTTTCTTTTCCCCGTTTTGTCAGACCAATAACCACAAAGAACTTTTAGAATGCTGGAAAGACTGTCCCTCACCCCGCCGATTAATCCTATAACTAAACCGGCACCACCTAACGCCGTGATGAACATCGGCAAAATGGGCATGATCATTTCGCTGCTCAGGTCATTAAAAAAACTGACCAGGCCTAATAGAAGTATATTGGACCGCGGTCCTTTCAGATATTTATTTTTCATATTCTCGCTCAGTTAAATCAACCGTTTCTTTTTCACAAAAATAATATAAAATATCAAATAAACCAAAGCAAGTATTATGATCAAGTCCAAAAAGTGGATAGCAAAAAATGCATAAATATATATCCAGGCGTCATGAACCAACCTGTCTATCAATTCAAAATCAGGGCTCTTTAACTTAACTATTTTATAGCTAACTCCATTATCCGCTATGTGGACCTTGATATAATGATAAAAATAATGTTGCGGATCGGACCCAACCAATTCTGCTCCGGCACCACCGGTAATAATATAAGGAGTTTTGCCCCAAATGCCCCGATAATATCCATGGATATGGGAGACAAATAGCATAGTTACGTCATCTTGATCAAAAAGAGCGTTCAACTTCTTTGCAAATGCTAAATTCTTTAAACTATGACCTCTTTTGTGTTCGCCTTTTCTCGGGTCATATAAAGGAACATGCATAAAAACAAAACGATATTTATAATCTTGACTTTTTTTCAGCTCATTTTTCAACCAAACCATTTGCCATGGGTCGAGGTCGTTTTCATCGGCATCATCCAGAACAATAAAATAACTATTCCCGACAGTGAAAGAATAATAGAATCTTCCGAATATTTCATAATAATTAGTTCGGCCATCCTCTCTTATATCATGATTGCCCACTACGGTCAGCAAGGGTTTGTTCAATTTTTTTATCTGGTTAATAAAAAACCTGAATTTCTCTTTCTCTCCATCATAGACCAAGTCTCCAACATCAATAGCGAAGCTTACATCTTCTTTATTAAGCTTATTTATCAAATTTTTAAATGTTGTTATGGAATTTTTATTATCAGCAAAAACGGCAAATGAAAATTCATTTTTTGTTTTATCTATCTTTTGAAGTTGACAATAATTCCAATTATTTATCTTGGTAAAAGATAATATGGAATGAATTTTAATGCCGATTGTAAATATTGCCGCGATCAATACGAATATTGTACAGACTGTAAATTTATGAAATATTTTCTTCTTAACTTTTGACGGCATATGTAAACACCTCTAACCGGCTTTATTGATAATATCGGAGCAGGAACACATAATCCCGGTTAGGAAAGTTTTAGATTCTCCCTGAATAAAGAGAGCTAACTTAATGTGAGGAAATGATTTTTCGGTATAAGCATATGAATTGCTTGATAGTATTTTTCTTATCATGAGCCTGGATAAGGCAGAGACTTTGTGCCGCCATAGATTTCAGCTTGCTCTTATCGGATAAAATCTTGCTCATTTTATCCGCTAAGTCGTTTTCATCATCCGCTGCAAATAAATAGCCGTTAACTCCGTCTTTAACCAGTTCCGGCAAAGCCACGGCATTAACCGCTAAAACCGGCAAGCCACTGGCCATCGCTTCCATTACCGCCAGACCCTGCAACTCAGCTGTGCCTGAGCCGATATACACATCCGCCAAACTGTAAAACTGCTGCAGGTCGTCACCCGGCACCCGGCCGGTAAAAATTGCCCTGCCCTGCAAGTTTAATTTGTCCGCCAATCTTTTAAGTCTATTTTCATCTCTTCCTTTACCCACTATAATGGCCTGAATTCTTTGCTTTTTTAAAATAATAGCCAATCCCTTTAAGATTAAATCAATGTTTTTATCTTTCTCCAGCCTTCCCACAAAAAGAAAGGCGGGGATGTGTGATGCAATATTGTATTTTTTATAAATTTCTTTATCAACTTTTTTGGGGAAAAATTTACTCAAGTCAATACCGTTGGAAATGACTTCCGTCGGAACAGTCAAGTCTAAATCTCTAATCATTTTAACAGCTGCCTGTGACGGGGCAGTGACATAAGCAAGCTGATTATAAACTTTTAAAAAATCTTTCCACATATACTCTGAAATTGTTTTCTCTGTTGCTTTGGGAAAATATTCGGTTAAATTATCCGGCATAAAATGGTTTGTGCCGATTATGGGAATATTTTTCTTTTTAGCTACGGCCAGACATGCCCTGCCGATTAAAAAATGGTTATGGATATGAATAATATGGGGCTTGAAATCATCTGCAATAGCATTTATTCCCTCTGTTAAATTAATTCTGAAAATCGCCCGGAAATAAGGATGGATTGGCTTTAAAGATATTGACCTTATTCTAAAAACAGTTAAACCATTATTTTCCTTTTGAATTTCATCTTTAAATTTAGTGCTGGGGGCAACTACCATTATTTCATGCCCGGCTTGAGCTAAATCATCAGCTAAACGCCCGACAAAAATAGCGGCACCATTAGTGTCCGGCGGATAGGTTTCGGACGCCAACAAAACCCTTAATTGTTTCATGACTCCCCCTTGTTTTTGAAATATCTCCCCAAAAGATAAAAAGGCAGCAATACCAGCAGAGCTATGCCCACCAAACTTATATAAGAAAAAATGCTTTCAGCTCTCTGCCATCTGTCAGCTAAATAAAACCCGATACTCAATAAGACAGCTGACTTAACCAGCGTAGCCAAGAAGTTGAACAATAAAAACTTAGGCCACGGATACCGCACCAACCCGGCGCCAATTAACACCGGCAACCCTAAAACATGAGTAAGCTTGCCCACAATAATTATTTTGCGGGGATGGTTTAAAAAATTTTGTTTGGCGCGTTCCACTTCAGCCAGGGAAAATTTAAAAAATTTAAGTAATCGGGCTATGCGAGGCAAGGACTTCCCGCCATTGGAATAACCAATGAAATAGTAAGCACTATCTGCCAAAAAATCACCAAAAACATGAGTTAAAAAAGCTAAGATAAAATTCAAATAATGAGTCTTGCTTAAGAATCCGGCTAATAATCCTGTCGCCGGGCCTTCTATAAAAGCTCCTAAAAATATGCCTAAATATTTTAAATGATTCGCCAGGTAAAAATTCGCCAGGTAAAACAAGATTGTTGACATATTTTATATTTTTATATACGCTCGGGTTTGACGGATATCTACTTTAACGATAACCCCGCCTCAGGAATAGCTTTCTCTCACTGAAAGCTAACTCTGCTACAATTACACCAAGATAAAACAGGCCGATCATAAACAAGCTATGCCTATTCGTTTGCCACAGGTAACCAATCAAAGTAACCCAGGACGCCAGGGTCAGCACAAGCCCCGCTACCGGGGTGCTCACCCCTATGCCTATCTGCCGGCGAAGTTTCAAAGCAGACAGGTTGATAGCTGCAAACAACAAGAGAAAAGTTGAACTGGCAAAGGAAGAAATGACCGTCAGGTTTGAGGTGTTCACAAATAGAACCGTGACCCCGGTAAGGACGACCAGGCTAACCCAGGGAATATCTTTAGTTCGCTCCTTATAGGAAAACGCTTTGGGGAGATCCTTTTCCTGGGCCATGACCATGCTCAACCGTGCAGTTCCAAACAGGGTAGCATTGATGGCTGAGGCGGTGGATAACAAAGCCCCCAATCCAATCAGGATAAAACCTGCCTGCCCTAAGAACGGCCGGGCCGCCACCGCGAGAGCATACTCCTTAAACTTACTGATCTCCGCCGGGACAAGATTGCCTACAGCCACGAGGGATACCAGAATATAGATTAGCGTTGTAATACCAATCGAGAGCAAAATCCCCCTGGCTAAATCCCGGCCGGGATGTCTCATCTCGTTGATAGCGTTTGGAATCAACTCAAAGCCCTCATAAGCCACGAAGATCAGTGCCGCCCCCATGAGAACATTGACTTCGCCCTTATTAAAAACCGGCAACAGATGGTCGGCTTTCACATAGAAAAAACCGGCAAAAGCAAAGAGCGAAAGAATCAGTACTTTAATCAGAACAATCACGTCTTCGGTACTCCCGGCCATCTTCACACCGTACAGATTCACACCCAGGAAAACCAGCAGGATAAGGCTCTCCAGCACATGGTGCATCAACTGGCCAGGGACATTTGCCCCCAACATCGCCGCGCCGTAGACACCGAAAGTATAGGCATACAACGCCAGGGTTCCAATATAACCGGCCAGCAGCAGCCAGCCGCCAATACCGGCAACGTTTCTGTTCGTGAAAGCGTGTTCCAGATATGTGAAGCTGCCCCCGTCAGAACGAAAAGCCAGCCCTAACTTTGAATAAGAAAGCCCGGTTAACAAGGCAATGATACCGCCCAGAGTGAAAGCGACAGGCGCTGCATGGCCGGCCAAGGAAACCGACAGGCCCAGGACAGAGAAGATCCCACCTCCGACCATGCCCCCGATACCCATGGCGACCAGTTCCCTGAGGCCCAGTTGTCCCGGCTGTCTTTGTCTTATCCGGTTCGTTCCCGTTGTCAATGCGATGATTCTAACTCCAAGTGTTTAATTTGGTCAAAAGGAACAGCACAGATAAACCCCGTATCATCAACATTAAGCGGGTCTAACTCGTTGTCCTTTTCTATGGCATCGAGAAAACGCCTCACTCTTTCGTTCCCTTCAACTGTAGCTATAAATGCTTTATCATAAGGATGGGTGGCATTTCCTCTATGAACAATAACATCTATCTGTTCTCCAACTAAATATGTGCCGATATCTTTCCTCTCTATAATGGTAGAATCTGCAATACCCTGTTCCTTTGCCAATTCCTTAATGCGCTCCAGGTAATTCCTGTTATTGTGTAAAGCAACTATCAACATTTCTGCCTCCTTTTCCCTAACATTGCAAATATCTTTCACTTCCGAAACTTTAGACCCGGATGCTCAAAGAATTTATAGCAATGGACTTTGATAATGTCCGTTATCACAAAAGCCACCAGGGCATATCCCCAGACAAAAAGGGCTAACCCCCACCCAAGCGGCGAGATAAACCAACCATATACTACTATAAGGGTCGCCAATATCTTAGTAATAACAGCCGACCAGAATAGGGCGCCGCTCGGCCTGATAGACCAGAAGGAACCGCGGGTTCGGGCCAGGAATATAGTCAGGTGTCCGGCAATAGCTAAATTCAGAAAGATAAAAGATTGAACCATATCTTTCGGCAGGTGGAGAACTTCCTGAGCGAGGTAGAATATTCCGAAAGAAAAGAGAACCCCGATAAATCCCAAAAAAGAGGCCATAACTAAAATAATCCGCATATTCCACTTTTCCGGTTTCTGGGAATAATGGACATTGTCATAGGCAATGGCCATGATAGGGGCATCGTTAAGCAAGGCAAGTAAGACAATCATGATGGCCGTTACCGGATAAAAGTTAAATACCAGTATGGCCAGGACAATGAAGAAAAGTACCCGAATCGTTTCGGCAATCCGATAGATGGAATAGCTGTTTATGCGCTGGAATATCTTGCGGCTTTCCTTCATGGCATCAATAATTACCGAGAGCCCCGGGCTGGTAAGCACAATGTCCGCGGCTGATTTCGCTGCGTCGGTAGCCCCGGCTACGGCAATCCCCGCATCCGCCTTTTTAAGGGCCGGGGCATCATTAACTCCATCACCGGTCATACCCACAATATGTCCTTTGGCCTGAAGCAATTCCACGATATGATACTTATGCTCAGGGTAAACCTGGGCAAAGCCATCAGCCTTTTCGACGACGCGTTGAGCTTCTCTGTCCGGTTTATCTAAGAAAGAGGAGACCTGCATAATATTAGTGCCCAGGTTTACCTGCCGGGCAACTTCTTTGCCGATAGCCGCATGGTCACCGGTAATCATTTTGACTTCCACCCCCATGGATTGGGCCGCCTTGATGGTCTGGGCAGAATCTTCCCGGGGAGGGTCGTGAAGGGGAATAAGGCCGACAAATTGCCAGTTCCCCTGTTTATCAGTCCTGGCTACACCAAGAGCACGGAATCCTTTCAGGGCAAAAGCATCAATTTGTTCATTAACTTTACCACTGACTGCTTCCTTATTAGCTACCAGCGATAGAATAATCTGGGGGGCACCTTTAGTTACTTTGAAGGTATTGTTGTCAGCATCTGAGATGGTGGATTCCGTGCGCTTTACGACCGGGTCAAAGGGCTTAAATTTACTTATCTTGAAGGAGCCAAGCAGTTTGCCAAGAGCCTCTACCGATTTCGTTTTGGTGATAATTGCCAGATCAATAGGGTCCTGATCTTCCTCTCTGGATGCCAGAGTAGCAACAAACAGCAAGGTATCGTTGCTTGTGAATCCCTCAGAAGGCTTCACTTCGGCCAGGGTCAGCTCATTTTTGGTGATGGTTCCGGTCTTATCTGAACACAACACATCCATCCCGGCCATTTCTTCAATAGCTACCAATTTGCTGACGATGGCTTTCTTTTTTGCCAGAGCCATAGCCCCAACTGCCATAGTGACCGACAGAACGGCCGGCAAGGCCACCGGGATAGCGGCAACGGTGAGAACAAGAGCAAACTGGAGTGTTTCAGTGAAGCTTTCATGACGGAAAAGGGCTACAATAAAGATGATAGCTACCATAAAAGCAGCAATAACGATCAGATAGTTTCCTATTTTAACAACTGCTTTTTGGAAATGACTTACCGTTCTGGATTCTTCCACCAGTTTGGCCGTCTTCCCGAAAAAGGTGTTCATCCCGGTAGCCACCACCAGCGCATCCATTTCCCCCTGACGGATAACAGCGCCGGAGTAAGCAACATCGGCAACATGTTTTTCCACCGGCAGGGATTCCCCGGTCAAGGCGGATTCATCTATGGACAGATAGTCACCCTCCACAAGTTTAATGTCGGCCGGGATAATATCACCCAGGCGCACCCGCACAACATCTCCGGGAACCAATTCCCGGGCAGATATTTCCAGCCATTTTCCGTCGCGCAGCGCCCGGGCCTTCAGAGCCAGTCTCTTTTTTAACGATTCAATAGCATTGCCCGCCTTATGCTCCTGCCAGAATCCCACCACGGCGTTTAATAAGAGCAGGATAAAGATGATCCAGAAGTCCGCCCAGTGATGGATAATTACCGAAAGGATGGCGGCAATTTCAATCATCCAGGGGATCGGTCCCCAAAAATAACTCAGGAACTTGATAAGCGGGCTGAGGTGTTTCTCGGAAATCTCATTATATCCGTATTCTTGAATCCGTTCTTTAGTTTCTGAAGAAGAAAGACCTTTTTCTCCGGAAGAAAATTTCTTAAACAGGTCTTCCACGGTTGCCTTCTTTAAGGCATCCCTGTCTGTTGTTGTCTTATCCATGTCGATTGTCCCTCCTTATTAGCTTAGCTTTAAAGCCAAGCTACCCCAGTGGAACACAGCAGAACCTCTATCCGTTTGAGCAACTTATACAAACCTTATGGATTATCGGTAACTCTCAATACTTTTACCGGCGTTCCATCACTCCATTTTCCCATAAAGCGCTGCCGGGGAGTATTCCCCAAAGCATACTCGCGGTTCCTGGAATAAAAGGCAGCTTCATATAACCCATCAAAAAGCTTCCAGAATCCATAATAATCCAAGGCGTTGATAGAACGCGAGGAATTCTTAAGGTCCGGGAAATCATTATTGCCCGACTCCCGGCGTTCCCGGATTCTTGCTTTCAATCTCTCTCTAAGCCTGGACCGCACACGCCCATCGCTTTTTCTGCTTTCTCTTTTTTCTCCCGAATCATAATTTTCATCAGGGGCAACGGGAGCTAAATGATTTGCTATCAATGCCGGCTTACCATAATCATCAGACCCTACAATTACAAAATCCTTATTAGCAAAAGGAATCTGGGACGTCTCATTAAAAATTCTTTTTGCGTCTATGTCACGAGCTATATTATCCCTATCACCTACTACAGTAAGAAGCAGAGTGCTTTCAGGTATCGTGCTCAAATCCTCAAGAGGAATTGCTGCTTTTTTACTTTTGGACCATGATTTACCCGGTTGAACACACATAATTGCCCCCGGTTCGGGAAGACCGACAGAACCGGCTAATGCTGCCATGTTGGCAGTGATCTGGCCCCCGGCCGAATGGCCGACAATAGCAAACTTATCCAACTCCGGTTTTATCTTCCCCTCCCTTTGAAGGCGGTCGATGGCATTTTTTACCGCCCGGATGGCATTAGGGGTTATTTGACGTGTTGGATAACGCCACTTACCCGGCTCTTGATAGACAGGATAGATTACAATGTTTCCCCGCCGGACAATATGCTCAATCCAGGCTCCATAAGTCTTTGGATTCGTAGCTCCCCAACCATGGTTGAAAACTATTACCGGGGCTGACTCCGGCGTAGGGTCCGCCGGTTCAAAAATCCAGTATTGGTCAGCACCCTCTCCATAAACGGACTTGATAACCGCAGCCTGGCTATACCTTGCTCCGCCCGGACCGGTTGCTGGCTGTTGAGGAGGTTGGATCAGCGGTCCTTCTGCCCGGGAAACGAGAGGAAACAACAGCAAGAGGAAACCGAACGCCCGTAATATTCTTTTGTTCATAATGTCCCCCGGGCCGGGCAGCTAACTTTAGAGGAATAGTCCTCCGCCGTTAACAGACGCCCTATCCCATTCCCTTTTTACCCACCATCATCTCAATGGCTCTAACCCAGGAATCGGCCTCTTCTCCATAACCTTCCTGGGAACGATAGTCATGCTTTCTGATAAACTCGTTCAGTTCGCCCAAAAGGGTTTCTATCTTCTCAGACTGCACCTGGATAAGAAAGGCTTTCTGCTCTTTACTTTTGATCATCTTAACAGCTCCAAGGGAGTGAGAGAGACAAAGACCGTCCGAACTCTTGTAGGCTAAACGGAATTGCTCATCATCTATATTTTCTGAGAGAACTTCCAAATACATTTTCTCATTTCTCCTAAAGGCTAAACAGGCAGGGCAACTGTCGGTAGTTTTTTTTAGTGAGCTGAGGATCCCCCCCCGGGCAGCTTTTTCCAGGGAGTGGCTCAACTCTTCAGGCAAGACTGTCTTCATCTGAGAAAACAGTTTATCCAGGATATCTTTATAGATGATAGCCGTTCCCAGACCATCGCCGATTCTTTTAAGCCTCCAGGCATGGAGGTTACAGAATCCCTTTGATTTTCTTACAACTTCCCTCGTCTTAGGGTCATTAACGCTATCATAAAGCAATCCCTCGAGATATCTCTCCAGAGATTTTTCCAGGAGATGACAGATAGGACACCCTTTCTCCTCAAAGCTCTCCAGAACGGTATAATAGGGGGTATGTTTTTCCTTGGGCATGGCGGCTCCTCGCCCTACTAATAAAAAGACTCCTGCAGGGTTCCCTTTCCACAGGTCTTTATAGACAACCCGGATCCGGCTTTTAGTTAAAGAGATTAACCCAGTTTTACTCCCAAGCTCGATCCAACGGCTTCTGCTATAGATAGGAGGGGTGAATCAAGAGGAACTTTTCTGGAACGCCCGCCGACTTCGGTTACGGGCACGGAAACTATATCCCTGCCCTGCAAGGCGACCATACGATCAAACTGACCGTTGGCAATTAAATCCGCGGCTCCAACGCCATAGCGGGTGGCAAGTATGCGGTCGAAAGCTGTTGGGGTACCGCCACGCTGCAAATGGCCAAGCACGGTAGCACGCGTTTCCAGACCGGTCCGGTCTTCGATGTCATTAGCCAATTTGATACCGACGCCGCCGAGACGAATCTTCTCGGGACTATCTTTGACGATTCTGCTGACCACAAGCTCTCCGCCCTTAGGCTTCGCTCCCTCTGCTACAGCTATAATACTGAACCGACGACCCTTACGGCTCCTTTCCCACACCTTCTCGCAGACGATATCAATCTCATAATCCAATTCCGGGATAAGGATAATATCCGCGCCACTGGCAAGACCGGAATGAAGTGCCAACCAACCGGCATATCGGCCCATGATCTCAACAATCATGACCCGATGATGGGACTGGGCGGTTGTATGAATTCTGTCCATGGCCTCGGCAGCTATGGATACCGCAGTATCATGGCCAAAAGTAATATCCGTGCCATACAGATCGTTATCAATCGTTTTCGGCACCCCAACAATCGGCACCCCACGTTCAGCCAGCTCAGTTGCAACAGTCATGGTCCCGTCACCACCGATGCAGATAAGGGCCTGGAGAGCAAGATTTTCGATGTTCCGTAATGTTTTCTTAGAACAGTCCTCATAGTGTATCTTGCCGTCTTTTTCCACCAGTTGATGAAAAGGGTCGGCTTTGTTTGATGTTCCCAGGATAGTCCCTCCGCGCTGCAAGATGCCGGACACAGCATCATACGTTAACGGTACCGTCCGGTTTTCTATCAAACCTAAGAAGCCATCTTCAATTCCGATGACTTCCATCCCATAACGGTTGGTGAGAGACTTTGTCACCGCGCGGATCACTGCATTTAAACCCGGGCAATCTCCACCCCCGGTTAACACCCCAACGCGTTTCACCCTATTACTTAACATAGGTAACTCCTAATCTTATTAAATGATAAGAAACTTCTTTTCCTGTATTTGTGATAAGGCAGGTTGCAAAAAGATTACCTTACAAATGCTCCTCTTCCCGCAAAAACTGCCGTATCTCCAAGGCTCTCTTCTATACGCATCAGTTGATTATACTTCTCCACCCGTTCTCCGCGGCAAGGTGCTCCGGACTTTAAATGGCCCGTTTCCATAGCCACGGTAAAATCTGCAATGAAGGAGTCAACCGTTTCCCCGCTGCGGTGAGAGACCATCGCTCCCCAACCGGCTTTCCGAGCCAGTTTCACCGCTGCGGCCGTTTCGGTAACACTCCCAATCTGGTTTAATTTTATTAAAACAGCATTGGCCACATTTTCTTCTATACCCCGCTCAATGCGTTTGATACTGGTGACAAACAAATCATCTCCCACTAATTCTATTTCGCTTCCTAACTTTTCGTTCAAAATTTTCCATCCCGCCCAATCATCTTCCGCTAACCCATCTTCTAACACGACGATAGGATACTGTTTCACAAGCAATTCATATTTTTTCACCATTTCTCCGGCAGTTAATTCCCTGTTTTCCGTCCGGAGAATATATTTGCCATTTTCGTAAAACCCGCTGGATGCCGGATCAATGGCTATGCCGATATCCTTGCCCGGTTCATATCCCGCCTGCTTAATGGCCTGCATAATCAACTCAAGCGGCTCTTCATTTGAGGATACCTTGGGTGCGAATCCCCCTTCATCACCTACGCCGGTGCTATGTCCTTCTTTTTTCAGTACCTTTTTCAAAGTGTGGTAAGTTTCGCTTCCCCATCGGAGCGCTTCTCTAAAACTGGAGGCCCCGAAAGGAACAATCATATATTCCTGGAAATCAGCACTTTGCCAGTTGGCATGAACTCCGCCGTTCATGATATTCATCATGGGTACCGGCAGAAGGTTAGCATCGGAACCGCCAAGATATTTATATAAAGGAAGGCCCGAGGCTACTGCCGCTGCCCGCGCCACCGCTATGGAAACGCCCAGAACGGCATTGGCGCCAAGTTTTGATTTATTGGGCGTTCCGTCCAGTTTAATCATTAATTCATCCAGCAGCGGTTGCTCTAAAGCATCCTTTCCCACTAATTCTTTGGCAACCATATCGTTTATATTGTTCACCGCCTTCAATACGCCTTTACCCTCATATCTCTTTGCATCTCCATCTCTTAATTCTACAGCTTCGTGGGCTCCGGTAGATGCGCCCGAGGGAACGGCGGCGCGTCCGGTCACGCCACAGCGTAATTCCACATCTACCTCTACGGTTGGATTCCCCCGGGAATCCAGGACCTCCCTGGCCACAATCGAATTGATGGTCGTATCCATTTTATCTTAATCCCTCCCAGCTAAAAATTAGTTACGGTTACCTCAAGGCAGGACCATCACCCGGAGCGAATCCGTCCCCCCGGATTGTCCTGCTCCCAGGGTCAATATTACCTTTTGGCCCTTCCGGGTCAATCCGGAATCCTTGATAAATTTCAGGAGGAACTCGGGCCAGTTATCTACCTTATTTTCTATTAAAACCGGATGAACTCCGTAAGTGAACGATAAGAAATCATGCTTGCTTTTATCCCTGCAAAAAGAGAGAATCCAGGAATCCGGTCTAACCCGGGAAATACGGCGAGGTGTATTTCCGGTATTGGTAGGAGCCAGGATAAAGCGAATATCCAATTGATGTGTTGCTTCAAGAACATTCATGGAAATGACATCTTCAACGGATGTTTTTTTGCGTCCGGCGGCAATTTTAAAATAGGCTCCCGGCCCGGATGCAAATCCGACCGTTTTTTGCTGCCGCTCCACAGAGACGGCAATTTTTGTCATCATTTCCAGGGCTTCCACAGGATATTTCCCGATAGCCGTTTCTTCCGACAACATTACCGCATCGGTTCCATCCAGAATTGCATTTGCCACATCAGTTGCCTCGGCCCGGGTCGGACGGATATTTTCTACCATTGACCCCAGCATTTGCGTAGCGGTGACGGCCGGACGCCCCAACAGATTGGCCTTATGGATAATCTTTTTTTGGATTATAGGTACTTCCTCAATCGGAATCTGGTCTCCAAGGTCCCCCCGGGCTACCATAACGGCGTCCGTTACCTCCAGAAGCTCATCGATATTTTTCACTGCCTCTGCCCGTTCAATCTTGGCAACAGTATAGATTGATTTGCCTCTTTCTCTGGCAAATTGCTTAACTTTAAGGATATCCGCGGCCTTTTCCACAAAGGATACACTGAAGGTATTTACGCCCTCGCTTAACCCGAAATCCACAAATTCCAGATCCCGGTCTGTTATAACATTCAGAAACATCTTTGCCTTTGGCAAGTTCAAGCCCTTATGAGACAGCAGCTGTCCGCCAATCATTACCTTGCATTTTACTTCCTGGCCGGATATTTCCAGGACCTTCAACTGGATGAAACCGTCATTGAGAAGGATTTTGGAGCCTTTTGCCACGCTTACGGGCAATTTTTCGTAATTGACGGAGATAAGCGACTCGGTACCGGGAATATTTTCTGTAGTCAGGGAAACATTATGGCCTTTTTTCAAAGTAAGAGGTTCGCATTGCAGATTGCCAATACGGATTTTTGGCCCGGGAAGATCGATCAATATAGCCACTGTCTGATTGAGTTGATTTGCTACCGATTTTATTCTGTGAATGTTTTCGCGCTGATCTTCAAGGCTACCGTGAGAAAAATTGAGCCGGGCCACATTCATTCCACCTTTAATCAATCTTTTAAGGATAGTTTTTGACCGGGAAGCCGGCCCAATTGTGCAAACGATTTTTGTTTTATGATTAGGTAATTGCATTGATTATCTTCCTTTCATAACTTATTCATAACTTATATCATATTCCCGGAGTAATATAAAGAAAAAATTCAGGGGAGTTTACCCGGGTTTTGAGGGGTAAACTGCCTAAGCACACACAAGAAAGGGCTTAGAGAAAAAAAGAAGTAAAAAAGGGATTCCCTCATGTTATAGTTTTATTGAACACAAAAGTGAATTATATTCCCAATTTTTCAGTATTTTACACTTCGGGTTTGACAGGACACCTCTCAGGTAGTATGCTGTAGATAAGAGGTAATGAACAAGATAGATATTTCTAAGATGGGCAAAGTTGTAGAAGGGAAAAACTTATGAAGAAGAGAAAAGAAAAAGAAGAAAAAATATTAGAGAAAGATATAGAGGAGTTCCTTAAAGAAAAGGAAACAATTAGAAATATTATTGGCCGGATCGGAGGTAAAGCTACCTTTGCAAATAAAGCAATGAACTTCTTTTGGCTGGTAGCAGTAATAGTTACGTTTATCATTTCTATTTTTATGCAAAATACGCCCCGGCTCATAATGATAGAGGTAGGAATATTCCTGATTTCTCTTAAGGTGGTTTATTATTTTCACTGCCAAGCAAGGGTAAACCATTTCCAGTTCTGGATTCTTTCCTCAATTGAGTGGCGGATAAACGAAATTGTGAAAAAACTTAATGATTTAACTGAGGAAAGTGAAGAAAAAGAATAAAACAGACAAAAAATACCGGTTAAGAAGATAAACAGGCCCGTTTGACAAAGCTCAGTATTAACCTTGACCAGTATTGCTCTCAGATACCTTCGTTGACTCCCCCTCAACTTCTTAGAAATTTACCACATTGTGTTTGTTTATCAAGCGGCGGCTTCGCCACGAAATAATGCCTTCTACATCAGTAATCCCCCGCTGTGCCGCAAACCTAAGGCCTTAAAAAATCTGTCCTATTACCAGAAGAAGGACTAAACCGATAAGGACATAGGCAGCATAAATGTTCACACTGCCGACATGCATACTTCCAATCAGGCCGGCCGTACTCCTGAGTATTTTGACTAAGGGCTGTAAAATCAGGCGCTCCACTACATGCGTCTCCCTCCTCTCCTTCTCAATGGCCAGCCGGAAGTGTTCGGCTACCGCCGACTTTGTTTCTTCCGCCACCGTAGGATGGAAAACAGCCTCGAAGATTACCCGGACCGGATTGGAGAACCCCGTTGCCGTATAGGTCATCGCGGGAAGCTGTCGCCGCAGTCCGCCGTTCCAGGCCGGCCGTTTCCTCACCTTGCGTGTCCTCGTAAAAATCCGGACCAGAACAAATGTCCCTCCCAGCAGTAACAGCAAAGCCACAATAGTATAAGAGGTTGACATGGCATAGACTACAGGATTGCTTTCACCGCCCCGGTGCAGGATCACAAGACCTCGTCCG
The DNA here is from genome assembly GCA_013151555.1 of Nitrospirota bacterium. Taxonomy (GTDB): domain Bacteria; phylum NPL-UPA2; class NPL-UPA2; order NPL-UPA2; family JAADIA01; genus JAADIA01. The sequence continues at coordinate 17,541 of JAADIA010000085.1, forward strand.
GGAAGGATGTCTTTTCCAACTTGAGCTCCAAGATTGTGGAATTCCGAGATAAAGTCCTTGTTAAATTTGGGAGTGCCTCTACCCGCGGTAAAGAAAGGCGGCACAAGTTCATCGATAGAACTTGTCCGGACAAGAGGAGTTACGGTACGATTAAGGACCGGGATAATATAAGTAGGAAGAATGCCGGCGATAAGGCAAAGAGAAGCAAGAAAAGCCATCGCCGTTCTCATCGACCAGGGTAATTCGACGGCCTTGCGGGCTGTTTCCGAGCGGCTTATGCCTAAGAAGCTCATAGCAAAGGCCTTGACAAAACAGGTGACCGCCAGACCTGCGGTTAAGGCCAGGGCTGCACCCGAGAGGGCAAAAACAATTTTTACGGGGGCGGACTGCAGGGTTACGCTACGCAGCAGCGTCTGCAGCGTCAGCCATTCGCTGACAAAGCCGTTGAACGGGGGAAGGGCAGCGATAGAGAGAGCACCCACGAGAAAGAAAAGTCCGGTCCAGGGCATAGCCTTGATTAACCCTCCCAGGCGGTCCATATTACG
>JAADIA010000073.1 GCA_013151555.1 Nitrospirota bacterium
AGGGATCATTCCCCTGGGAATATTTTACAACAAGGATATGTTCAAAAAGGCCGGGCTCGACCCGGAAAAACCTCCCCGTAACCTGGAAGAGTTTATCAAATACGGAAAGAAGCTGACAAAAGATACCGATGGCGATGGAAAGATTGACCAATGGGGCTTTATGAACGACATTTGGTCCGAAGGTAAAGTATGGCTCTGGGAAAGCATCCTGGTCCAGAACGGAGGAAGCCTCTTAAACGCTGAGAAGACCAAAGCAGCTTTCAATAATAAAGCCGGGGTCGACGCTTTAAATATTATGCTGGATTTCAGCAGAAAGGATAAAATCGCTCCCCCAGGAGTTTCAGATGCCGGCGCTGCCTTCCTTGCCAGAAAAGTAGCCATGCACATAGGCGGCATTTGGATAGTCCCGGCCTTTAAGGATAAATTACCCCTGGGCACCGGTCCCTTGCCTCAATTCGGCTCACAACGGCCGGCAGCTTGGTCAAGCTTGGATTTCTATCTTTTTCCCAAACATAAACGCAAGGATAAGGAACGGTGGAAAGCTACCATGACTTATACTCAATGGGTAGCCGGACCGGAGGGCCAGAAGTTCTATGCGCAGATGTTTTTACCTGCCCGGTTGGATATGTTGAATAGCCCCTTTGTCCAGGCAGACCCTTATATGTCCGGGTTTGCCAAATCCGTGGACAGCCTATTCTTTCCTCCCGAGATTAAGGACACTCAAGAGATATATAGCTCCATCGCAAGTTCTCTCGATGCCGCCTTCGCCGGAACCATCAGTGCGAAAGAAGCCCTGGCACAGGCGGAAAAGCAGACCAACATGATTCTGGCCCGATAACAGCAGAGAGGACATTTTGGGATAGCAATATTTATAATTGCATATAAATATAAGTTCTGATATAGTTAGTGGTAATTAACCAATTTTAAGAGGTAAAGAAAGAATGAAAAGGTTGAGGGTAATTTCTATCTTAGGAATAATATTCCTTATCTCAGGCATAGCTTTAACGGCAATGGCGGCAAAGAAACCCGTGGTGGTAAACTACTGGAGCCGGAAAACAGGTGACATTATCGCGGGAGATATGGTCCAGAAGTTTAACGATACTCATCCGGGTATCCAGGTAAACTTTCAGGTCATGCCCTGGGGAGGAGCCTATTACGGCAAGATCCGCAGTTCAGTTCCATCCTGGTCGGCAGACCACCGGAAATATTTGACGTAGCTACCTATGCTCCCCCGATGTTCCTTCCTTATATCAAATCCTTTACCGCCGAAGACCTGGTCCTGATGGGAATAAAGATGTCGGACTATGTCAAGAGACCTTGGGATATAGTGAAATTTAACGGCAAATATTACGGGATTCCTTTAGGGATCATTCCCCTGGGAATATTTTACAACAAGGATATGTTCAAGAAGGCCGGCCTCGACCCGGAAAAACCTCCCCGTAACCTGGAAGAGTTTATCGAATACGGAAAGAAGCTGACAAAAGATACCGATGGCGATGGAAAGATTGACCAATGGGGCTTTATGAACGATATCTGGCCCATGGGTAAGGTATGGGTATGGGAAAGCATCCTGGTCCAGAACGGAGGAAGCCTCTTAAACGCTGAGAAGACCAAGGCAGCTTTCAATAATAAAGCCGGGCTTGACGCTTTAAACATTATGCTGGATTTCAGCAGAAAGGATAAGATCGCTCCCCCAGGAGTTTCGGATGCCGGCACTGCCTTCCTTACCGGAAAAGCAGCCATGTATATAAGCGGCATTTGGATGGTTCCTACATTTAAAGATAAATTACCCCTGGGCACCGGCGCCCTGCCTCAATTCGGCTCGCAACGACCGGCAGTCTGGTCAAGCCTGGATCTCTATCTTTTTCCCAAACATAGACGCAAGGATAAGGAACGGTGGAAAGCTACAATAACCTATACTCAATGGGTAGCCGGACCGGAAGGCCAGAAGTTCTATGCCCAGATGTTCTTACCGACCCGGTTGGATATATTGAATAGCCCCTTTGTCCAGGCAGACCCGTATATGTCCGCATTCGCCAAAGCTGTAGACAGCACCTTCTTTCCTCCCGCGCTTAAGGACACTCAGGAGATATATGACTCCATCGCAAGTCCTCTCGATGCCGCCTTTGCCGGGACCATCAGTGCGGAAGAGGCCCTGGCACAGGCCGAAAAACAGACTAATAGGATTCTGGCCAGGCAATAGGAGAGACTTTTATTAGGGATAGGGTCTCCTTTTGGGAGACCATCCGGAAGACTTTGAGAAAAGACTTTAACATCTCGTGGAGCTTGAATGGCAATCACAGGAAAGAAAACTAACCGGGTAAAACTCTTCTTCAAGAAAAATGCTTCTTCTTATTTATTCCTTCTTCCCTTCCTAATCCTTTACTTTGCCTTGACGGTATTTCCTATCGCTCAGACTGTACAGATAAGTTTGAGCAAATGGGACATGATGAGTCCTAACAAGCCCTTCGTAGGCCTGAAGAACTTCAGGGATCTTTTTTTCAATGATCCCCTTTTCTGGATTAGTGTAAAAGCAACCTTGGTATATATTTTCAGTAATGTCCCCCTAAAGATCGTGATTGGCCTGCTTTTAGCCCTGGCTTTGAATAAAAAGCTCCCCGGAAAGGCCTTTCACCGTACTGCCATCTTTATACCCATTGTCATCAATATAGCAGCAGTAGGACTTTTATTCCAATGGATATTCAACCCTCGCATGGGCGCTTTGAACTATTATCTTCAAAAGATAGGCCTTGGCCCCCAAGAATGGCTGATAAAACCTACCTGGACTATGGCAGTAGTCGTCCTGGTATCCATCTGGTGGAGCGTTGCTTTCAACGCCATTGTTTTCCTCGCAGGATTGCAGAGTATCCCGGGAGGACTTTACGAAGCTGCCAAGATTGACGGCGCCAATAAACGGCAGACTTTCTGGCATATTACCCTTCCCTGCCTCAGGGGTACGACTATGTTTGTCTGCATTACCCAGATCATTGGGTCATTTCAGGCCTTTGGCAACATCTATATGCTTACCGGAGGCGGACCGAGCAATGCTACAAGGGTTCTCATGATACATCTCTATGAAACAGGTTTCTACTATTTCCGGATGGGACCGGCAGCCGCTATGGCTATTATTCTTTTTATTATCATTATGCTCTTAACCTTAATCGTATTGACTCTTTTCAAAAAGCAAGTAGAGTACTAAAGCTGGAAGGAAAATAAATGGAATCCAAGCACCCCGTATCCAGGCAAAAGAGGAGGAAACATAGGGATTGGCAAAAGTTAATCTTATGGATATCCCTTACGTTTGTTTCCCTAATATTTTTATTTCCTATCCTCTGGATGATTTCATCTTCTCTCACCCCGAATAGTGAGGTTATCCAGTATCCACCCCGATGGATACCGAGCCACCCCACCCTTGCAAATTATATAGAGGTCTTCACCACTGCTCGCACCGTCCGGGTAGGACGGGCTTTGTTTAACAGTGCCTTTGTGTCCGTTTCTACAGTAATCCTTACTCTCTTAGTTGCTTCGTTAGCAGCTTATCCCCTGGCAAGAATGGAATTTAAGGGCAAGAATGCTCTGTTTATATTTATCCTGATTGGATTTATGGTTCCTGCTCAAGTAACGTTTGTTTCCCTCTTTTTAATTTTTAACAGTGTTGGTTGGCTAAACACTTATCAAGCTCTCATCTTGCCCGCCGGGGCTAGTCCCTTCGGGGTCTTTCTCCTGCGCCAGTTCTTCCTGGCTATACCTAAAGACCTGGAAGATGCTGCCAGAATTGATGGATGCAGTCGGTTGAGAATTCTCTTTTCCATAATTTTGCCTCTATCAAAACCGGCCTTGGCGACCCTGTCCATTTTTACATTTTTAGGAAGTTGGAACAGTTTCCTCTGGCCTTTGATCGTGATGACCGACCCGAAGTCTATGACTGTCCCGGTAATCCTGGCCTATTATGTAGCTTCATTCCAATCATCGTTTAAGTGGGGAACCCTTATGGCAGTTGCTGTCGTCTCCAGTTTGCCGGCAGTAATCATCTTTCTCATCTTCCAAAAGCAGTTCGTCCGGGGCATAGCCCTAACGGGATTGAAAGGCTAACCCTTTCACCAAGGATAATGAAGATTCGAAAAACGCCTTTGATTTTATATCATAAGCTCGCTTGATACTTTCCCCCTGACAAAAAAATTTTGAGAAAGATATACAGCTTTTGGATAATGCAGTTTTTTGTTAAGAGAGAACGAAATAGAGAAAATAGTAATTCTTCCATTCCTGAAGCATCCGCTTAAGCCGGTCTTGAGGGAGAAGGAAAGACATGAAACGGTTGGTAATCAAAAAACCTTTTTGTGTAGAAATAGAAGAGGTAAAGATACCCGCTCTCGCCTCCACTGATTTTCTTATAAAAACGGAGGTTTCCGGGATCAGCATTGGCACGGAGATGACTCTTTACCGGGGAACCCATCCCAATCTGAAGACAAAAAAGTGGGGTTATTGGACAGACTATCCCATTTATCCCGGATATGAGGCCGCTGGTGTGGTTGTAAAGTGTGGCCACAAGGTAAAAGATTTTTCTCTCGGGGACCGGGTCATTTGCGTCGGAACACATGCCGAATATATAAAGATATCCGCACGGAATACAAAAACCTCTGTAGACCTTATCGCTGTAAAGTTGCCGGATAATGTCAGCTTTGAACAGGCAACACTGGCACCCCTGGCTACCACTACCATGCACGCTATCCGCAGAGCAAATTTCACCTACCGTGATACTGTAACTATAATTGGAACCGGTGTTGTAGGATTATTAGCTCTGCAGCATGCCAGGTTAGCCGGAGCCGGTTGTATAATAGCCATAGATATAGATGAGAAAAAATTACAGATAGCTCAAAAGTTAGGGGCTAATTATACCATTAATGCTCAGAAGCAAGACCCTGTTAAAAAGGTAGGGAACATTACCGGGATAGGTTCCGACATCGTCATCGAAGCCACTGGTGCTTCCGAGCCGGTTAAACAATCATTGGTTTTAGCCAGAGACAGGGGACGAATCCTCATCCTTGGTTTTCACACTAAGCCGGTTGACATCTTGTTTGGAGATGATTTTTTCCATAAAGAATTAGAGATAATCTCCACTCGCGCCATGGGTCCTTCTCCGGGATTGCCTCATTCCTATGTTAGATGGACAGCAAAGAATAGCTTGAAGGAAGCCGTAGAACAGATTGCTAAAGGTAGCTTACAAGTAGACAAACTTATAACGCATACTCTTAAATATACCAATATAAAAAAGGTATATAAAAAAATAGATGAAGGTAACGATTTCTACCTGCAAGTGTTATTGGATTGGAGGTAAAGAATAAGAGCGGAAACTCATGGGGAAGGATCTTAAATACCTTATTATATTACCAGTTTAGTCCCTTACTATTCGAGCATGGGCTACCCGACACCCTTTTCCCCGGTTATAAACGATGATAGGATTCATATCCAATTCCTGGATCTCTTCGAAATCTACAACTAACTGAGAAAGCCTCTCCAGGCATTCTGCCAGGGCAGAAGTATCAGCAGGTTTATCTCCCCTCATCCCCTCCAAGATGCGATAAGCCCGAATGGCCTTAATCATGTGGAAAGCTCCTAATTGACGGATAGGAGCCAGACGGAAAGTAACATCTTTCAAGGCTTCTACATATATGCCTCCCAGTCCAAACATGAGGATAGGCCCGAACTGGGGATCTCTCTTCATCCCGATAATGACCTCCCGTCCCGGAGGAGCCATCATCTGGATATTTACTCCCAGGATCTTCGCTTTCGGCCTTAACTTCTTGACATCGGAGAGCATCTTTCCATATGCTTTTACAAGGTCTTTATCATTCTCTATTCCCAGGATTACTCCTTTAACGTCCACTTTATGGATTATATCCGGGGAAACTATCTTCATCACTACCGGGTAACCGACATCTTCGGCCACCTTCAAACATTCTTTTTCGTTCCGGGCCAACATTGATTTTAACACGGGGAATCCATAATCTTCCAGTACCCGGGTAGCTTCAATCTCGGTAAGAAGGGTCCTCTTTTCTTTCCCCACCTTATTCATTATTTTCCGGGCTCCCGCTACATCAACCTGGAAGGTACGCTCTTCCGTACGGGGACGCTTTACCCATTCCACATAGCGATGCATACCTGCCAGAGCCTTGCAAGCGGCCTCCGGGAACCGGTAGTGAGGAACGTTGAAGCTATCCAGAACCTTCTCCCCTTTGGATACATCCACTATGCCCATGAAACAGGCCAGGACAGGCTTAGAAGATTTTTGGCTGAGGCGACCTATAGAAGAAGCTATTTCCTCGATATCGGTCATATTTTGAGGGGTCAGGATTACCACTACGCCGTCTACTTTCCGGTCGGAAAGGACGCTGTGCATAGCTAACTCATATCTATCATGCTGAGCATCGCCAATGACATCAACAGGGTTATTAACATTAGCCGTAGGAGGAAGACCTTTTTTGAGTTTGAGACGGGTCCTGTTTTGAAAAGAAGCCATCTCCAAACCATACTTGGGGCTGGTACAGGCATCGGTAGCCATAATGCCCGGACCCCCGGCATTAGTAACTATGGCGACTCTGTTCCCTTTCGGCAAAGGCTGGCTGGAAAAGGCCAGGGCATAATCAAACAATTGCTTTACCGAATTCACCCGCAGGACCCCACATTGGGCAAAGATAGCATCGTAAACTTCATCCGAACCGGCCAGGGAACCAGTATGAGAAGAAGCTGCCCGGGCTCCCAATGCCGTCCGTCCGGATTTCACGGCAATAATCGGTTTTCTTTTTTTAATCTCGCCGGTTATCTCCCGGGCAATCTTGATAAATTCCCTCTCGTCATGTAAATCCTCAATATACAGCAGAATTACATCCGTATTGGGATCCTCGCTCAGGAAACGCAGAAGTTCGTTCTCCGTTACATCCGCCTTATTACCCATGCTGATAAATTTAGAAAACCCGATACTTTCCCCTTTAGCATAATCCAATACGGCAGTGCATAGAGCTCCACTCTGAGAGATAAAAGCCACGTTCCCTTCCCGGGGCATGGAAGTAGCAAAACTGGCATTCAGGGAAACAGAAGAGTCCGTATTTATAAGCCCCAGGCAATTGGGTCCAAGAAAGGAGATGCCTCCTTTCCTAGCTTCCGCTTTCACCTCTTCTTCCAACTTCTTCCCTTGCGCACCTGTTTCCTTGAATCCTGCCGAGATGACTATAGCGCTTTTCACTCCTTTTCGGGCACATTCTTTCATCACCCCGGAAACAGCCTGGTTAGGAACAATAACCACTGCCATATCGACATCATCCGGGATATCAACGATACAAGGATAGCTTTTTACTCCCAGGACACTTTTGGCTTTGGGATTTACCGGAAAAACTATTCCCTTATAACCGTTGAGCAAAATATTAGAGAATACTGCATGCCCTACGCTCTCCGGTCGACGACTGGCCCCAATCACCGCAATAGAATTTGGATTAAAAAGAGTTTTTATATTATTCATCTTGGAAGTTATTTTATCACCTCTTCCCCGGTCAGGTCAAGTTCTTTTTTACTAAATCAAGAATATTACGTAAAAAAAATGTTATTCCTTTGACTTCAGGAATGCTTTCTGATAGATTGAAGAGGGGGGAGAAGAGCAAAGATGGAATTAAGAAATATCATTTTCTATAGCGGCATAGCCGGGCTGGCTACTATTGTGGGTACTCTCCTGGTGTTTTGCCGGGAGAAATGGGCGAGAAAACATTCTTTATCCCTAATCTCATTTGCCGCTGGAGTAATGTTAGCTTCAGCCTTCATTTATATAATTCCGGAGAGCCTGAAACTTTACGACAATGCTCTCTTCTTTGTTCTTATCGGTATTCTCATCTTCTACCTTCTCCAGCATATCATTATGCTTCACCCCTGTCACGATGAAGAATGTAGAATTCACCGTCTGGGAATGTTCTCTTTCGCCGGCTTGGTTTTCCACTCCTTCCTCGATGGAATAGCTATCATGGTAGGGTTCGAGGCCGGTCCGAGTCTGGGAATCATCACGTCCCTGGCCGTCCTTCTTCACAAATTGCCGGAGGGAATAACCATCACGGGAATTCTCCTATACGGTTCCATGGAGAAGACCAAAGCATTCCTCTTTTCTCTTACTGTAGCCTTAGCGGCTCCCTTAGGAGCAATCATCTCTTATATTTTCTTAAGAGGCATATCACCTCATCTCATAGGAGCTTTGTTAGCTCTGGCGGCAGGGTCATTTATCTATATCGCTGCTGCCGATTTAATTCCGGAGACGCATAAGGTACGGAATAAACTTCATCCGATAATTCTGCTTTCCGGGGCCTCAACTTTAATCATAATTGGATATTTTTTAGTTTGACTTTTTGAATCAAAAGGAGTAAACTTAACTTAAAGAAATGTGAGAAAGATAAGAAAAGGCGAAACGAAGATGAGGCAAAAAAGATCCTCTGAAAACGAGAAGATGAGTTTAAAGATTCCCAGCGATTCTGCTCATTTGAGTTTGGTAAGGACAATCATGGCTGACCTCAGCAAGAAAATAGGGTTCTCAGAAGAAGAAGTAGCCAAGATAGAGATGGCTGTAGATGAAGCCTGTACCAACATTATTAAGTATGCCTATAAAGATAAGGATAAGGATAAAAGAAGCGAGCAGCCTAAAAATTATTTTGCCAGAAGAAAAGAAGATGTGAATAAACCCATTGAGCTACAAATGGAGACCAGCAACGATAGATTTGTAGTAACTATCATTGATCGGGGAAAAGTATTTAACTTCAACTCTCATAAGTCTCCCACTCTAAAAGAATACTTGAATATGACCAAACCTCAGGGATTAGGAATACGCGTTATCAGAACTTTCATGGATGAGGTGCACTATAATCACAAACCCGGGGTAGGCAATATCCTGCGGTTGGTAAAAAATCTTCCTAAATAAAGTTAGCTCCCTGTAGTCACACCTTTTACGGAAATCTTTCAGTAGGTATAAATGTTACCATAAGGCCGGGATGAGGTAGGTATTAACTTGATAAATTTTTTCTTCAGCACCTCTTTAAGGTCAAATCCTACGTCCTGACAATATTCTTCAAGATAACTTCTCAAGGTCGCTTCATCCTGCTTATCCAATCTTTTAACAGATACTTCCTTGCCCAGCTGGTACTCAGCAACCTTACCTCTAAGATAAATTATTCCTCCATGCATTCCCGTTCCTACATAGTTGCCTGCTATCTGCCGATCATCCCTGACCTTTTTCCTTGTCCCCTGTCTCTTCTTGCCTCCAACCCCTTCTTCTCCATTTAACCCCAACACAACAAGGAGTCCTCCTGCCATATACTCACCCAAGAAGTCCCCTGCCGAACCTCCCACAATGACCACCGGAAACTGATTCTCATAAGATTTCATATGGATTCCCACGCGGTAGCCAACATCTCCCCGAATATAAATCTTCCCTCCCCGCATAGCGTAACCAACAACATCTCCGGCATTACCGCAAACTATTATCTTACCGGCATTCATGGTATTGCCGATAGCATCCTCACCATTTCCCTCTACCATAATCCGGGGTCCATCCATAAAAGCAGCCAGGTCATTACCCGGAACCCCATGGACAAAGATATCCATCTCTCCTTTAACCCCGCAACCGATATACCTGTGACCACTAACATTTTCGAGGACGATTTTCCGCTTGCCGGAGGCAATAACCTCATGTATCCGGTCGTTCAGTTCTTTATAATGAAGCCCCCGAGCATCAATCTTCGCTGATTTTGTCTTTTTAGCTGGCATTTTCATACCCCAAGTACAACAGCCGACACTTTTCATGAAACGTCGGCACAACTCTGGTTTATTTCACGCGCTGTGTCCGCCAACGCATTGTGGCGGGAGGAGTTTTGGCGACCTGGCAAGGCTTGCGCAAGCGACTGCGGAGGCGTACATTTCGTACGCCGCACAAAGGAGCGCAGCGCGTAACGCAGCCAGGCGTCAAAAGAACCGCGTGAATAGTCATACTTCTATCCCCGCTCCCGTAACCATATGTTTTCGATACTCCTTAGGAAGGGAAATAAGTCCGAAATCTTCTTTCATCATCCTTGAAATCACTCACCTCGACCTCGTCTTTTATAAGACCGGTGATTATCCCGGCCCGGGCAATATCGTTGACAAAGATAGCTCCGACTATCCGGTTATCCTTTAAAACGATTTTCCGATATTGTTTTCTTGCCGGGTCACTGTCCCGGAAAACTTCATAGCCATCCTCCAGAGGGTCGGTTAATCCCACAGAAATGGTGGGGATACCACAAATTTCCACGGAGTTCATGGCAAAACTTCCCCGGAACTCTTTGACCGTGCCGGACATATTATAGCCGGCTATACTTCCCTGCTTATAAGCATTAGGCCAGATAGGGAGAGGACGCCGGGTCTTCAAGAGCAGGTCATAACCTTCCGCCACATCACCGGCAGCATATATCCCGGGAAGGTTGGTCTGCATATGACTATCAACCAAGATACCCCTATTTATCTTCACCCCACTCTTCTTCACTATATCCACATTAGGAGTTACCCCGATAGCAAAGACTACCAAGTCAGTAGCCAGACCCTCTCCGTTTTCCAGGATTGCGTCAGTTACTTTTCCGCCCTTTCCCTTAATCTCTTTCACCGTATTCCCGGTAATCAAGCGACAGTGAGTCTTTTGCAATGTTTCTTCAATGATCGACGAGGCTTTTTTATCAAAAGTAGCGCTCAAGATTCTATCGGCCAATTCCACGATAGTTACTTTTATCCGCCGCTCTATTAAAGCCTCAGCGGCCTTCAAGCCGATAAGGCCTCCTCCAATAACAGTGGCTTTCTTGACGGCATTTTTCTCTATGAATTTTTCAATCTTCTTGGCATCATCCCAGGCTATAAAGGTAAATATCCCTTTCAGGCTCTTGCCCTTAACTTCAGGAACAATCGACTTCCCCCCGGTAGCAATTAACAAGCGAGTATAGGAAACCTTCTTTCCACTCTTCAGTTTAACCGTCTTGCGCGAAGGAGACACACTCATCACTCGCTCTCCCAGCAAAGGTTTGACCTTGTTCTTCTTATAGAACGACTTATCCCGATAGAACATCTTCTCCTCGGACACCTTGCCCGCAAGAAGGTAGGATATCAAAGGACGGGAATAAGCGGAATAAGGCTCATCAGAGATAAGAGTAATTTCTCCCTTCCTGTCTTCCTGACGAATGGACTCTATCGCTCCTACGGCGGCAGCTGAGTTACCGATGATTAAATATTTAGCCGGCATCATTCATCCTTCTGGGAAACAAACCGACACTTTATATTATAAAATGCCGGCGTCCCCGGGTTATTTTTCTTCGTATACCAAAGCCTCATTAGGGCAGTTCGCTACACAAACAGGAGTCTCTTCCCCCAGACAAAGATCACACTTAGAAGCTATTTTCTTCCCTTCCGTATCCCTCTTGATAACGCCGAAGGGACAGACCATAATACACATCCAGCAACCAACGCATTTGTCTTCATCACAGAGAACCGCTCCCGTCTCTTCATCCCGATGCATAGCTCCCGTTATACAGGCCTCCAGACAAGGCGCATCCTCACAGTGACGGCATTGAAGAGCAAAAGAAAGATGTCCTTGCTCCTCAACGAGGATACGCGGAAGAGGACGGGGAAACTCCCCTTTGTAAGCTTTGATTATCTTCTTCGACTTCGAATGTTGCGTAAGACAATGTATCTCACACAACCGACAGCCGATACAAACTTCTTCTTTTATATAAATGCGTTTCATAACTTATATCCAATTAGCGTGCCTTTGGCACGAAACAGGCACTGAGGCACACAGGCACAAAGTTAAAAAAACCTAAGCAACCACCCCGGATTAGCTTTTGTCTTTCCTTTTTTCTTACCTCTCTATCTCAAGGGAAGCAAGGTGTTTTCGACCGAACATTGGTAGCGCAGCGTCCGCGCTTCATCCCCACCATCTAAGGGCGAGGAGATGTTCCTGAAGAAGCCTTAATTTGCGAAATTCCCGGCTACTTAGAACTGTTGGTTCGCCTCACCTTCTTCAGTTAAGGCGAGCGACTTGCCGAGCAGGGTTGTTTGAGTCCGCCAGAGGCGGACGAGTTTCGCAGCGCAGGC
>JAADIA010000032.1 GCA_013151555.1 Nitrospirota bacterium
TACTTAGCTGTAAAGGGCAAAAGGGCAAGCTGTCTGGCCCTTTTGACAGCTGTTGTCAGTTGCCTTTGATGCTTAGCACAATTACCAGATATCCGCCGGGGGAGAATCTTTCCCCGCTCAGTAATATAGGTCTGAAGTCTGCTAACCACTTTAAAATCTATATCATTTATCTTACCCCGGCAGAACTTGCAAGGTCGCTTCCTTTTGACAAGAGCTCCTTTTGCATCTCTCCGTTTTTTGTTGCCGCGTCCACTTTCTTTCCTTCCCATACCCATAAACTATTCCCCTCCTGAGGAAACCGTTCCTTCTTCTACTCCCTCGTCCCCTTCTTCTCGATTAACTTCTCTCTCTTCAACCGGCTTACCCATTTTGTCCAAGAACTGCACTCTCCTGGCTACTACCTCTAAGGTGTTTCTCTTTGTTCCATCTTCTGCTTCCCAGCTGCGACTCTGGAGTCTTCCCTCTACAAAAATTGCACTTCCTTTATTCAGATATTGACTACAATTCTCTGCCTGTTTTCCCCAAACTACTATCCGAACAAAACAGACCTCTTCCCTCCTTTCTCCCGCTTGAGTGAGTAGTAAAAACCCGGCTGGTGGCTAAACCCAGATTAGCTACTGCCTTTCCGCTAGGTACATAACGTAGCTCCGGATCCCTGGTCAACCGCCCAATCAAAAAGACTTGATTTAAATTGGCCATTATCTTTGCCTCCTTCCCTTATAAAACTTAGGCCGCCTGCTGTCTCAAGCATCCTTGCGACGCAAAATCAGATGCCGCAAAACGGAGTCATTCAACCGATAGGATTTCTCTAATTCCCGGATAGCCTTCTGTTTCGCCTGGAAATTCACCACAAAGTAAAAGCCTTCTTTCTTTCCCTTGACCTCATAAGCTAAATTTTTCTTTCCCCAACTTTCCCTCTTTCCCACCGTTCCCTCACTCTTACTGATAACTCCTTCCACTCCCACGATAGCTTTTTCCACTTCATCCTGTGTCAACTTAGCATCAATAACAAAAAACCCTTCATAGTCAGCCATTTTCAATTACCCTCCCGGTACTGTTACTTATTTACCTGTATTCTCCTTTTCAACATCCCTCTAATCCGTACCCCGATAAACCGGTTACCGAAGTAAAAAAAGATCTAAAACAACCGGTCAATAAAGGCGAGAAAAGCAGGATGGAACTTCACCATCAAGGGAGCAAAAACAAGGGAAATGACCGCCATTAACTTAAGGAGAATGTTAAGAGAGGGACCCGCTGTATCTTTGAAGGGATCCCCCACCGTATCCCCGGTTATGGCAGCTGCATGTGTAGGCGTTCCCTTCCCCCCCAAATTCCCGGACTCAATAAATTTCTTGGCATTGTCCCAGGCAGCCCCGGAATTAGCCAGAAAGAGAGCCAGAGGAACTCCGGTGACCAAAGAACCGGCCAACATCCCTCCCAGAGCATCTTTGCCCACGAAACCGCCGACAAAGAGGGGAATAATTACCGCTAACAGTCCGGGAACAACCATTTCCCGAAGAGCTGTAGCTGTAGTAATATCCACGCACTTGGCATACTCCGGTTTGGCCTTCCCTTCCATCAACCCGGGAATCTCCCGGAATTGTCTCCTTACTTCCCTTACTACCTGAAAGGCTGCTTTGCCTACTGCTCTCAGGGTAGAGGAAACAAAAATGAAAGGAATCACGCCCCCTACGAAAAGACCGGCAATCACCCTGGCCTGCATGATATCTATAACCTGCATATTGGCCGCTTTGATGTAAGCCGAGAAGAGAGCCAAAGCCGTGAGGGCAGCCGAGCCGATGGCAAATCCCTTGGCAATGGCCGCCGTCGTATTTCCGGCAGCGTCCAGGGAATCAGTAACCTTTCGGACATCCTCTCCCAGATGAGCCATCTCGGCAATCCCTCCCGCATTATCGGCAATGGGACCATAGGCATCTACAGAAAGCACTATCCCGGTGATAGAAAGCATTCCGATAGCAGCTAAGGCAATGCCATAAAAACCCCCGAAGTGGTAAGCTATCATAATGGCGATAGCAATAGCTACCATGGGCAGGACAGTGCTGCGCATCCCGATGGCAACCCCCTGAATAATATTCGTAGCCGCTCCCGTCTGGGAGGATTCGGCAAGAAGGACAGTGGATTTCCCGGTAGTATAATATTCTGCCACAAAACCAATAATTAATCCCGCTAAAAGACCCGAGAGAAGAGCATAGAAGGCTCCTAAATCCCCATACCAAAATTTGATGATGAGGAATGAGCCAATAATGAGAAAGAGAGCGCTGGCAATAGTTCCCTGACGCAGAGCTTTCTGGACATTAGCCCCTTCCCCGGTCCGCACAAAGAAGATTCCTATAATAGAGGCGATTATTCCCATAGAACCTAAAAGAAGAGCCAGGAGGATACCATTCTTGTTCAAGCTGGCTGCAGCAATGACGATAGCCGAGATAAATGCTCCCACATAGGACTCATAAAGATCAGCTCCCATACCGGCCACATCTCCGACATTATCCCCGACATTATCGGCAATAACGGCAGGATTGCGGGGATCATCTTCAGGGATTCCGGTTTCCACCTTACCGACCAGGTCGGCACCTATGTCAGCGGCTTTGGTATAGATACCTCCTCCCACCCTGGCGAAGATAGCCACGGAACTGGCTCCCAGACTGAAGCCAACGATAACCTTAGCAGCTTCGAACATACCATCCGCGCGGGCAAAGAAATAGTAGAGGCCTGATAGAAAAAATAGCCCTATGCCCACTACCAGCATTCCCATCACCGCCCCTCCGGAAAAGGCTGTGCCCAAGGCCTCGTTGAAACTCCTTGTGGCCGCCTGAGCTGTCCGGGAGCTATCCCGGGTAGCTACCTTCATTCCCAGAAAACCGGCTGCCATGGAACCTACAGCTCCAAAGATATAGGCAATGGCTGTTTTCGCATCTATCCCCCACCATAAGGCAATGGTTAAAGCTAACATAAAAATGAGGATAACACTATATTCCCTCTTTAAAAAAGCCATAGCTCCTTCATGCACGGCCTCCGAAATAGCCAGCATTGCAGGTGTACCCTTATCTTTTCTCGCTACCCGAATTGCCAGGAATGCCGCAAAAGCTAACGCCACTAAGCCGAACAAACCGCTCATGATTACAACTTGCAATTTATCTCCTCCCTTGTTAAATGTACTGTTCAACCTAAACCGCGAATTAGGCCGATTATTACAGACATCAGATTAAATCCAAAATCCAAATTTCAAAATCCAAGGTCATTTGGGTTTTGGGTTTTGTCGTTTCGCCTATTTGATCTATTGTATTTATTCATGGCATTGGCAACTCCTTCTTTAATAAGGCATTGTACCGCCTCCGCTGCCTCAGCCACCACCCGGTCAACTATTATTCGTTCCTCTTCATCAAACTTCTTCAAGACATAGTCAGCTAACCGACTATCTCTCCCTTTCCCCTTTATTCCTATCCGAAGGCGAGGAAAATCCTCCCTTCCCAGACAAGAGATAATTGATTCTATCCCTCGATGCCCGCCGGCCCCGCCCCGGGAACGAATGCGGAGGCAACCTACTTCCAGATCGGCATCGTCATAGATAACCAGCAGGTCCTCAGGGAGTACCCGGTAGTAACAAAGGAAAGAGCTAACCGCATGACCGCTTTTGTTCATATAGGCAAGGGGTTTAGCCAGAATTACTTTCTCCCCCTCAACATTCCCCTGACCGAAAAGGGAAGCATGAGCCCTCTTCCTGACGTCAATGTAGAGAAGCTCAGCGAGTTTGTCAATTATTCTAAAGCCGATATTATGGCGTGTTTCTTCGAATCTCTTTCCCGGGTTACCCAGTCCGAAAATAAGTTTCATAGTTTTATTTCTTTGGCGCTTTCTTCTCGCTTCCCTCCTCCTTTCGCTCTTCACTCTTGCTTGCTTTCCCTTCTTCTACACTCTCTTCTTTCTCCTTCCCGCCAATCCGCTCCGGCTCAGCCGCCTTTTCCTCCGCTACCTCTTCTCCCTCCTTGACCACCGTAGGCGGAACCACAGAGAGGATTGTTTGCTCCCCCTCGGTAAGGATATTTATCCCCTCCCCCAGCTTTAAATCTTTAACATGAACAGTATCTCCGATATTCAAAGCCGTAATATCCACCTCAATCCTATCGGGTATCTGAGTAGGCAAACACTCTACCTCTACCTGCCACAGAATATGTTCCAGGATACCGCCCTTCTTAACTCCCAGGGATTCTCCCGTAACCACCACCGCAACGGATACCGTTATCTTGTCCCGTAAAGAGATACGATAGAAATCAACGTGAAGCAACTTGTCCGTTACCGGATGGTATTGAACATCCTTGACCAGAGCGAGAATCTCACTTCCGTCCTTATCCAAATTAAGACTGATAATAACGTTCTGCCCCGTAGCCAATCCGACAACCTTGGCAAACTCCTTTTCCATCACCTCTAAAGTTAAGGGATTCTCCTTTCTTCCATAAACTATAGCGGGAACCCTCCCCTGCCGGCGCAACCTTCTGGAGATTCCTGTACCTGTCTCATTTCTAACCTTAGCATCTAACAATATCTGTTGCATATTTACCTCCACAAACAGAATTAAGTGGTAAGTTGTAAGAATTAAGTTTTTCTTAATACTTAATCCCTAATCCTTATTTCTTAATCCTTTTTTTAAACAAAGAGTGAACTAACGGAAGTCTCGCTATGAATCCTGTTGATAGACTCTCCCAATAACTTCGCTACGGAGAGCACCTTTATCTTGCCGTCCCGGCTCTCAGGGAAAGGGATGGTATTAGTCACCACTATTTCCTTAATTAAGGACCTTTTCAAGCGCTTAACGGCCGAGCCGGAAAAGACCGGATGGGTACAGCAAACATAGGTTTCCAGAGCACCTTTCTTCTTCAATACCCTGGCTGCCTCGATAACGCTCCCTCCCGTATCCACCATGTCATCAACCAGAATAACCCTTTTATTCTTTACCTTCCCGACCACGTTGAAGACTTTAGCCACCCCGGGACGAGGACGGCGTTTATCGATTATAGCTAAAGATGCCTTCAATCTCTTGGCAAAGGCAGCTGACCGTTCCACTGCTCCTGGATCGGGAGCAACGATAACCACATCCTTCAGCTTCTTTTTCCGGAAATAGTCAATGAGGACAGGAGCAGCGAAGAGGTGATCAACAGGAATATCAAAGAATCCTTGAATCTGACCGACATGAAGGTCCGTAACCAACACCCGGTCAGCGCCAGCTACGGCGATTAAATTGGCTACTAATTTAGCTGTTATAGGCACTCGAGGCTGAACTTTCCTGTCCTGCCGGCCATATCCATAGTAAGGGATAACCGCCGTTATCCTTTGGGCCGAGGCTCGCCGGAGGGCATCAATCATCACTAATAGCTCCATTAGATTTCTATTTACAGGAGGACAGGTAGATTGAACAACAAAGGCATCCGCTCCCCGGGTATTTTCCTTTACCTCTACTCTTATCTCGCTATCGGGAAAAGAGGTTACCTCAGCCTTACTCAAGGGTTTCTTGAGATACCGACATATCTCCAGAGCTAACTTAGGATTAGCATTCCCGGCAAAAATTTTCAATTCCCCACTGGGCATCTATATATCCTCCACTGCTCGGCCAGGGCTTGAACCTGGTATGCCAGATCCAAAATCTGGTGTGTTACCAATTACACCACCGAGCACCAAAACAGTTCGTTTCACTCACTCATTAGCCGCCTTAGATTATAGATAAAATCCTTCCCTGACGGAAAAGATTTCCCGCCTGAAGGCCCTCTCTCGTTCACTACTTGCAACAAGATAACATAAAGAGGAGATAAGTGTCAAGATTTTTGTTGACAGCCCCAAGGAAGAAGTTTATCATAAACTTATGATAAAGAGATACTGGGTTGTTCTCTTCGCTTTGGCAAGTCCGCTTTTTTTCATTGCCAGATTATCCCTTGCCTCTCCGGAAAATGAGAAGAAGGTCTATGTCATTCCCATTGAGGACAGGAAGGTCTTCAGCATCGACCTGGGACTTTCCGCCTTTGTAAAAAGGGCCGTAAAAGAGGCGGAGGAAGCAAAAGCCAGCGCGATAATTTTTCCCATAAATACTTTTGGGGGGCGGGTAGATGCCGCTACCCAAATAAGGGATACCCTCTTCAATACCTCTATAAAGACCATCGCCTTTGTAAATAAAAGGGCCATCTCCGCCGGCTCCCTGATTGCCCTGGCCTGCCAGTCAATCATTATGACTCCCGGAGCAACTATAGGAGCAGCCATGCCGGTTAAGATATCCCCGGGAGGAGGAGAGAAAGCTCTGGGAGAAAAATATGTCTCCTTTTTACGCAACGAATTCAAATCCACGGCAGAAAGGAATAATTATCCGGCGGAATTGGCAGAAGCTATGGTGGATGCCGACGTAGAACTGAAGGCCGTTACCATCGATAACCGGCTGATTATCCTAACCCCGGGAGAATTAAAGGAAAAGATAAAAGAATTGGGGGCAGGAAAAATAAAGGTAGAAAAAAATGATATTCCTCTGGGGTTCTCCAAGGGGAAGCTTCTCACCCTGACTACGGATGAAGCGCTTCGGTTCGGGTTAGCTTCTCGTAAGATCAATAAAATAGAAGATATTCTGCCTCTTTATAACCTAAAAGGGGCCACCCTGGTAAATGTTCCGATTACCTGGTCGGAGAATCTCGTCCGTTTCCTCACCAAGCCGATGATCAGCGGACTACTCCTTAGCCTGGGGGCTTTAGGTCTGATATTCGAGATGTGGACTCCCGGATGGGGAGTGGGGGGAACCATAGGAGTTTTCTTCCTGGCCTTATTCTTCGGCGGGCAGTATCTGGTAGGTATGGCCAGCTGGATAGAGCCGGTTCTTTTCGTTTCAGGGATAGGACTGCTCCTGGTAGAAATCTTTGTCATCCCGGGATTCGGAATAGCGGGCATCGGGGGAATAATCCTGATTGTAGCCAGTCTTTTCCTAACTTTAGTCAGGCACCCTTTCTCCACCTCCCCCATAGCAAAAGAAGAATACCGGCAAGCTCTTTATACTATCTCCCTATCTTTTATAGCGGTCTTCGTTATTATCCTCCTTTCCCTGAAATTCATTCCCCGGACACGTTTCTGGAAAAGGCTAAGACCAAGAATAGTCCTTACCTCGAGGGAAAAACCGGAAGAGGGTTATCAGAGCACTTCTCCCACCTGGGAAAGATTCCTGGGTAAAGAAGGAAAGAGCTTGAGCATCCTCCGGCCGGCGGGACGGGCTGTGTTCGGAGAAGAGATCCTGGATGTAGTTACCGAAGGCAGTTTTATTAATCGGGGCCGTCGGGTTAAAATAATTAAGGTTGAAGGCAATAGAATCATCGTAGCCGAGAGCGGGAAGGAATCCTGAGATGGAGGGAGCATGGTTAACTGTTTTGCTTTTGATGCTTCTGGGCTTTATTCTCCTCCTCGTCGAAGTGTTCGTCATTCCCGGGTTCGGCGTCATGGGAATCGCCGGGTTGGCTACCCTCACTTTTGCCTGCTATTTAGCCTTCACCGGATTTCCCACTCCCTGGCCGGGAACTATTGCCCTCCTGGGGATCCTCGTTGCGTTCATCGTCTTCATCAAATTTTTCCCCCGGACGAAATCCTGGAAAAGGTTGCGGTTGAACGCCCGGGAAGAGAGCAAAGAAGGTTTCGCCGCTTCTTCTTTACAATTAGAGGAGCTGGTCGGCAAGACAGGGGTCTCTTTAACTATGCTCCGACCGGCGGGAACGGCTAAGATAGAAGAAAAGAGGGTGGATGTAGTAACCGAAGGCATCTTCATTCCTAAGAATACTAAGATAAGGGTAGTGATGGTTAAGGGAAATAGAGTGGTAGTAAGAAAGGTAGAGAAAACTCAAGAATAGACAGGGTTAAAAGGATGTCCCGGAATTTTAAAATAAAAAATCCGGTCAATCCTGCAAATCCGGTCAAAAAATAAGAAAGGAGACAAAAATGGTTTTTCTGGTAATAGTGGCGCTTATCATCGTTTTTTTCATCATCTTCACCTGGTTGGTCCCCATTCAGCTCTGGCTGGCGGCCTCGTTTGCGGGTGTGAAGGTAAGAATCTTCAGTCTGGTAGCCATGCGCATAAGAAGAGTCCCAC
The DNA here is from genome assembly GCA_013151555.1 of Nitrospirota bacterium. GTDB lineage: Bacteria > NPL-UPA2 > NPL-UPA2 > NPL-UPA2 > JAADIA01 > JAADIA01. Next base: position 8,120 of record JAADIA010000032.1, read on the forward strand.
CACCAATAATTATCAACTCTATGGTTATGGCTCACAAAGCCGGTTTGGATGCGTCCACTGACCGGCTGGAGGCCCACTACTTAGCTGGAGGAAATGTCCAACTGGTGGTTCAGGCCCTGATAGCTGCCGATAAAGCTAACATCTCTTTGCCTTTTGAGAGAGCTTGTGCTATCGATTTAGCAGGAAGAAATATTCTGGAAGCCGTGCAGATGAGCGTCCGGCCGAAAGTAATTGATGCCCCCGATCCCACTAAAGGTAAGTCTACAGTAGCTGCCGTAGCTATGGACGGTATTCAATTATCGGCTAAGGCCAAGGTGACGGTGCGTGCCAACCTGGACAGGCTGGTGGGAGGAGCTGGAGAAGAGACCATTATCGCCCGGGTAGGCGAAGGAATTGTCACCACCATCGGCTCAGCAGAGACCCATAAGAAAGTTTTGGAGAATCCCGATAGCATATCCCAGAAAGTGTTAAGTAAAGGATTAGACTCAGGGACCGCCTTCGAGATTCTCTCCATAGATATCGCTGATGTAGACGTAGGGGAAAACATCGGAGCTCGTCTCCAGGCTAAACAGGCAGAAGCCGATTTGCAAATTGCCAAGGCCAAAGCCGAGGAAAGAAGGGCCATGGCCGTTGCTCAGGAACAAGAGATGAAAGCCCGCGTTCAGGAGATGAAAGCCAAGGTGGTGGAAGCAGAAGCGGAAGTTCCCCTGGCTATGGCCGAAGCCTTCCGGAAAGGACACCTGGGGATAATGGATTATTATCGAATAAAGAATATCAAGGCCGATACGGAAATGCGGGACTCTATTGCCGGTTCAGGCACAGGTAAGGAAGGAAAAGAAAAGGAATAAAGTTATGAACTTTCTTGTTCCCCTCTTTTGGGTGATTGTGATTATCTTCTGGATTATCTCGGCTCTGGCGAAGAAACAGGCAGGTACATCCCAAGAAGGAGGAGAGTCTTCCGGAGAAGAAGGATATCGGAAACCGGAGGAAGCTATTGAGCGTTTCCTCCGGCGACTATCCGGAGAAGAGGAGATAAAAGTTCCTCCTCCCTTCGAACCCCTCATTGAAAGAGAGGTTTCTCCATCCCAACCTCGGATGGAAATGGTTACTCCTCCCCATCCGAAAGAACCCGTTTGCAAAGCGACGAAACCGCCGGAGAAAAAGGAGAAAAGCAAGTTATGCCTGCCGGGAACGCTGGATCTTTCCACCGTTCGCCAGGGAATAATTCTCTCCGAGATTCTCGGCCCTCCCCGCGCCGAGAGACCACTATA
>JAADIA010000096.1:0-3823 GCA_013151555.1 Nitrospirota bacterium
CGAGGAGAATGAAGAACTTTATCAAATATTGGTTGCCGTTAGTCGTGCTGGCTGTTCTTATATACATTGGTTCCGCTGTCTCGAAGTTGCCTCCTGTCCCGGTAAAGATTCCTCATCTGGACAAGGCTGTTCATTTAGTTGAATACGCTCTCTTATCTTTCCTCCTTAGAAGGGCCTTGAGTCAGGGAAGAGCCAACCGGATGAGAAGAGCCTCTTTATGGGCGGTAATCTGGGCTATTCTTTATGGAATAATCAATGAACTTCACCAGTCCGTAATTCCCAACCGAAGTATGAGTGTATACGATGCCATTTTCAATGGAATAGGAGCTATCCTTGGCCAATACCTTTATTTTCTATATCTTAAGGGAATAATGCCTGAACGGAATTCTTCACACAATCCTCTGCAAATTGAGAGAGATAAGGTCCGAAACAGCAAAGATATAAAGTAGGATGAGAAGGAAGGCTTAAGAATAACTTAATCCAGGTTTCTTGTTATTGACAGGATGGGGTTTGTCGGGTATAATCCAAGTTAGAATATCAGTTTAGAATTGAATCAAAGGGAGGAATTAAATGGCAGCTAAGAAATGGACGGATGCTGAAAATGCATTTATAAAGAATAATTATCAAATAATGGGTAATAAGGAGTTGGCTGAGAAGTTTGGGGTAACTCCCAAGGCTGTTGAGGGAAAATTAAGGAAACTTAAACTTAAGAGAGCTAAAAATGTTAAGGTAATCCAAAAGAGCATTGAGCCGAAAACTACTAAAAAAGGCAAAGTGGACAGGTCTACACTTCACCACAATATGCGGTGTCGAACATGTCTTATGGTGGATGGTTATACAGAGAAAGAAGATTGCTGTAGATTTTGTGGAACTAAATTATTTAAATCCGACGTTCTATGATAAATATAAAAATTAGGGTTCAAGGGGTCCAGGATTCCCGGGAGCAAGTGAAAACTTAAAAAATAAACTCTTGAACCTTCGCACTTTTGCATCCTTGAATCCTGTTACGGGTTTTTTATCATGCTTGATGGGAGTGTCTTAGTCTTAAACCGGCTCTGGCAGGCAGTCAATATCTGCACTGCTAAGAGGGGCCTTTCTCTTCTCTATCAGGGCCATGCTCAGGTAGTCCTTAAAGAAGGAGGGACTTTCAGTACTTTTGGGTTTGAGGACTGGAAGGATATCTCAAATAGGGCAACTACCGGGGAAGACGAGTTGGTGAGGACTGTCTCTTTCAAGATGAAGGTGCCCAGGGTTATTCTTTTACTCTTTTATGACCGGTTGCCCAGAAACGAGGTGAAGTTTACTCGCAAGAATATCTTTGAGAGAGATGGGAATAGATGTCAGTATTGTGGAAAAAAGTTTGATACTAAGGAATTAAATTTAGACCATGTCTTTCCTAAGTCCCGGGGGGGATTGACTGCCTGGGAGAATATCGTCTGTTCTTGCTTCTCCTGTAATGCTCGCAAAGGAAGAAAAACCTTGGACGAGTCTCATATGCGCCTGATCAGGAAACCCCGTAAACCGAGATGGCATCCCTTTATCATAGTCGGTTTCCGTAAGGTCAAGCACGAAAGCTGGGAGCATTTCTTGGATATGGCCTACTGGAATGTGGAATTAGATGAGAATGGAAAAACATGAAGAGAAGGATTAAGATATCGGGGCTTCGGCATTTCCGTAAGTTGTTATCCGGAGCCCCGGAGTTCTCAAGTACGGGAGCACTTGCTAAGGTGAAAGCCTTTGTAATTTGTGCTCTTTTCTTAACCCGGGCCGCCTATGGGATCCAGACAGGTGATTTGATTAAGGAGCTGAGTTATCCTGACTGGAAGGTCCGTTACCAGGCGGCTCTGACTTTAGGGGAGCAAAGGAATGAAAAAGCAGTAACTCCCTTAGTTAAAGCGCTCTCTGATAAGGAAAGAATCGTTCGGGATTCAGCGGCTTTGGCTCTAACTCGAATAGGAGGAAAGAAGGTTGAAGAAGTGTTTTTGCAAGATCTTTTTTCCCGCAACGATGAGACTCGTTCTCGTGCAGCCCTTGCCTTAGGCCGGATGCGGGTGGAAAGAGCAGAGGAGCCGCTTCTTAAACTTCTTCCCGATAAAAACTGGTTGGTTAGATGGTCTGCAAGCTTAGCTTTGGGAATGATTGGAGAAGAGCAGGCAGTTCCGGCCCTGGAGGTTGCTCTTAAAGACGGATATTATGACAAAGTATCCGGGAAATACCCTGTTCGGGAAGCAGCTGGCAGTGCTTTAGCCCGGATAAAAAGTAAGCGGGAAAAAGACCTTGTCTTTCTCGAATCCGACTTGAGAAAAAACCCGGGAGATATAGGAAAAGCTTTGACCCTGGCTGAGGCTTATCTGGGAAAAGAAAAAGAGAAGAAAGCCATTCGCCTTTTGGAGAAGTTGATGAAACTCAACCTTCCAAATGAGGAGAAATATAGAGCCAGGATCCGGTTTGACTTAGCTTATGGATATGGCCAGGTAGGAAAGTGGAGAAAGAGCCGGAAGTTATTTAGGGAGCTTGTGGAGCGGTATCCGGACTTTAAGGATGCTGATAAAGCCCTATATTCTCTGGCGATTCTTTATTATAAATTAGGGGAAAAGAATAAAACCGTTCAGACTGTGCAGAAACTCATTGACCGCTATCCGAGAAGCGAGGTTATTACTAAGGCGAAGGAATTGCTTGAGAAGACAGGAAACAGATGATAGAAGAAATCTCATTTCTGACAACTGATTTCTGACGTCTGTCTTCTGGTAAGGGGTTGAGAGATGCGGGGTAATACCAACATCTTAATAGTTGACGACGAACAGGAAATGCGGGAGCCTCTGGGAGATATCCTGAGGGAAGAAGGTTATCGGGTAGTAACGGCGGAAAATAAAACGGAGGCTCAAAAGAAGTTTAAAGAAGATTTCTTCAACATAGTGTTAACCGATCTTATGCTTCCTGATGGTACCGGACTGGAATTATTGGAATATATAAAGAAGACGAATGCCGAAACCATAGTAATTGTGCTGACTGGATTTGCTTCTTTGAAAACATCAATTCAAGCTATGAATGCGGGAGCTTTTAGTTATATCCAGAAGCCTGTTAATATAGATGAAATGAAAATGGTAGTAAAGAGGGCCCTTAAAGTTCAGAAACTTTCTTTAGATAATAAAATGCTTATGGAGAAACTGAAAGACCTTAGTTTAAAAGATTCCCATACAAGCCTTTATAATTATCACTATTTTCTGGAGAGAATATCTTCAGAATTTAAAAGAGCCAGGAGGTATAATCTTCCCCTGTCTATTATAATGATAGACATAGACCATTTTAAAGCTATCAACGATGTTTATGGTCATACCTACGGGGATATTATTTTAAAAGAACTTGCTCAGTGTTTAAGCGAATTTGCCCGGGGAAATGATCTTGTTGCCAGGTATGGAGGGGAAGAGTTTGTAATCCTTCTGCCCGATACCGATAAAGAGGGAGCTTTGATATTTGGAAAACGTCTCTGGAAAGAGATAGGACGTCATACCTTTGATTCGGAAGGGAGAAAGATAAAGATTAAAGTAAGTATGGGAATATCCAGCTATCCCGAGGATGGAGCAGATAAGGAAGGAACTTTGTTGAGGTTGGTAGATCAAGCTCTCCTTGAGGCGAAGGAGAGGGGTGGAAATAGAATCTCGACTCCCAAGAAGTTAAAGATAGAGAATTTCGAAGAGGGTATTATAAGAAAAGGGGGAGACGAAGATGTAAAGAAGTTAAAAAATAAACTCTTCCGGATGGGGAAAAGAGTAAACCAGGCGGTAATAGAAGCCGTTTATGCTTTTGCCCGGGCTATAGAACT
>JAADIA010000096.1:3856-37236 GCA_013151555.1 Nitrospirota bacterium
AGAGAATAGCTGCTCTTTCCATTGCCCTGGGTGTTAAGCTTGGACTTTCTAAAAAGGATATAGAACTCCTGGAACATGCGGCGGTGCTTCATGACCTTGGCAAAGTGGGGATAGGTAATAAAGTCTTAAGTAAAAAGGGCAAACTTACCGCAGCAGAATTTAAATCTATAAAAAAGCATCCTCAAATCGGAGCTGAAATTATAAAGCAAATTCGTTTCTTGAAAGAGGTAATCCCTCTTATTCTCTATCATCATGAGAGGTTTGATGGCCAGGGATATTTAGAAGGATTAAAGGACAAAGACATTCCGTTGGGAGCAAGAATTATAGCTCTGGCTGATGTTTATGAAGCTCTTATTTCAGACAGACCTTACCGGAAAGCTTATAGCAAAGAAGAGGCCCTGGATATAATTAAGAAAGAGGGAAGAGGCACACAGTTTGATCCCGAGATAGTAGATATTTTTGTTGAGATGGAATCGAAAGGTTTAGGAGGAATTCTTGATGGAGACTAATTTAAGATGGAAGGGCGCTCTTATCTTAGCCGTTATCTTTATAGCGGCTTATTATACTTATGCCAACGTTAAATGGTATAGCCTGCCCGAGAAAGAAAGCAAGTTGGCCGAGTTGATGGTGAAAGCTAAAGAAGTTGAAAGCGGAGAGGGGAAGTTAACAAAAGAGCAAGTAAAGGAAATCGGAGCACTGACTCCCCAGCAAAAATCCCATTATCTCAAATTAGGCCGGTTGAGAGATGCGACCCTCAATTTGGGATTGGATCTCCGGGGAGGCATGAATCTGGTTCTGGATGTGGATATTGATAAAGCTTTCCAGCACAAAATCAACCGGGAAGCGAAAGATTTAGAACGTTCTTTGAAAAAGAGCCTTCAGGGAGCTATCGTAACTTTTGATAAGAGCAAAGTCTATATCAAATTAGCTAAATCCGAAGACTATGAGACGGCACAAGGAATCCTTAAAAAATACAAACAGTGGAAGATGAAGAAGAAGAGTGATACTGAAATCGTCCTCACTTATAGCTCCCGGGGGGCAAGGCGGATTAAGAAGAATGCCCAGGAACAGGCTCTGGAGGTCATCCGCAATCGCGTGGATGAATTTGGAGTATCCGAACCCTCTATTCAACCTCAAGGAGATAGAAGGATCATTGTCCAGCTTCCCGGGATGAAGGATCCGGAAAGAGCCAAACGATTAATTGGACGTACCGCCCTTCTTGAATTTAAGTTAGTTGACCCTGACCCCGAGAGGTTAAAGAAAGCCCTGAAAGGGGAAGTGCCCGCGGGGTACGAGTTGAAATATTTAGAAAAGCGAGACCAAACGGGAAAAATTATTAAGTCAGAACCCTTGCTCCTCAAGATTACCCCGGAATTGACCGGAGCTGATTTAACCGATGCCTTTGCTACCTTCGGGCAGAGGATGGGCAATATGATCGTTCAGCTGAAATTCAACCACCGGGGTGGACGTATAATGGCCAGAGTATCGGGAGAAGCGGCCAGGAAGTACGAGCGGGAGAGCATCGTTACTCGTCTGGCTATCGTTCTTGATGGGACAGTGGAGTCTGCTCCTCAGATGAAAGTGAAGGTGAGTTCCAATCCTTTTATTGAAGGAGACTTTACCTCTGAAGAAGCCAAAGATTTAGCTCTTGTCCTCCGGGCGGGGGCTCTTCCCGCTCCTATTTCCATCGTGGAGGAGAGGATGATAGGAGCTTCCCTGGGAGCGGACTCTATTAGAGCCGGCATTAGAGCCGCCATTCTGGGCCTGATCGTGGTGGCTCTCTTTATTGCCATCTATTACCTGCGGGCGGGCCTCATCGCTGATTTTGCTCTGGCTTTAAACCTGATTATTATCTTAGCGGCCTTGTCTATCCTGAAGGCCACTCTTACTCTCCCGGGCATAGCGGGAATTATCTTAACCATCGGCATGGCCGTGGATGCCAATGTCCTCATCTTTGAGAGGATAAGAGAAGAACTGAAATTAGGAAAGACCGTTCGCTCGGCTATTTCTACCGGTTACCAGAAAGCTTTTCTGACTATCGTGGATGCCAATGTGACCACCCTGATTGCGGCTTTTGTCCTCTTCCGTTTCGGGACCGGTCCCATCCGGGGGTTCGCTGCCACCCTGAGCATTGGAATTCTGGCTAGTATGTTTACTGCTATAGTAGTTACGCGCCTGATCTTCGACCTTCTTCTCCGTCGCAAATTTACTAAATTGAAAATGGCCCAGTTCATCGGTGTGCCCCGTATCGGTTTCGTCCGGAGAAGAAAGTTAGCCTTTATTATCTCCGGATTAGTGATTTTAATAGGGATGACATCTTTTTTCTTGCGGGGCGAGAAGAAATACGGTATTGATTTCACTGGAGGTACCCTGGTGCAACGGAGCTTCCGGGAACCTGTGTCCGTGGAGGATATCCGGAGGGCTCTCTCGGAGATTGGATTGGGGAAGAGCAAGATTCAGGAGTTTAATAAGGGACAAGGCGTAATCATTAGGGCCCCGTTGGGGAAAGATTATGTGAAAACGGGTAAGCTCATAGATGACAAGCTAAAGGAGACCTTTAAAGGTTTACTTATTGGTGGTCCTCAAGCCGGCCGCACGGAAATGGTCGGGCCGACGGTCGGGAAAGAGCTGCGTCGGAAAGCCATCCTGGCTTTATCCCTTACCTTTGTCTTCGTCGTTATCTACATTGCCTGGAGATTTGAATTCAAGTTTGGCATTGCCGCTATCATAGCTCTCCTTCATGATGTCTTGATTACGGCCGGTATTTTTGCCTTAACCGGCAGAGAATTCAGTCTGCCCATTATTGCTGCTTTGCTTACCATTATTGGTTACTCTCTTAATGATACTATCGTTATTTTTGATCGGATCAGGGAGAACCTGAAACTGATGCGGAAGGAAAAATATGAGACCATCATTGATGTCAGTCTTAATCAGACACTCTCTCGAACTTTGCTGACCTCCGGGACGACTATCCTGGTTGTTCTCTCCCTTTACCTTCTGGGCGGAGAGATTATTCGCGACTTTGCTTTTACCCTGCTGATAGGAATAATCGTAGGGACATATTCCTCTATTTTCGTAGCCAGCCCTATTTTGGTGGAATGGAAAGACCGCTTCAAGAAAAAGCATAAACGATAGGATTAAAGATTAAGTTGTAAATGGCAGGAAGGAATCTTTTTTTCTTAATACTTAATTCTTAATACTTGGTACTTAATACTGTGGGTTTATCTGACATAGATAGGATTGGTGAATATCCAGGGTTTTCCCGCTAAAGAAGCTTCCAGACGATAGACTCCTCGCTTAGTTAAAGGTATTTCTATGCCGGTACCTTCTCTTTCCTCAAGAACCTGACCATTGCAGATAATTCGTAACTGGGCTGGTCGGGGAGAAGATGCTGTGAGAGTAGTAATGCCTCCCGGGGAAAATTTAATCTCATCTCCCATTATAGCTTCTTCGTTCTTAGTATTTACTCTAAACTTGAGACCGCTTGCATCGGCGAGATAGTCGTAGCTCAGGTAAATGTGCCCGTTTTGGATAGCGGAATAGATTAGAGAGCGGTCGTATTCCAAATCAAGTTTAAAGGGAGGAGTTAAGACATGAGTTCTTATTGTTGAGAAAAGTTGTTGGTAAGGAAAAATTTTGAAGATTCCCAGGGGGATGATATTACGGGCATGAACATCCACTCCGCCAATAGCTACTACCGGTCGTTTCTGAGTGAGCTTATCCCATCTCTGCAGAGCTTCTTTAGAAGGACCCTTAATGGCTTTCGCAGGGCGGAAGATATAATAAAGAAAATTTAAGAGATTGACAGGCGCAAGCCAATCGTACATGTAGGACCAGAGTTCTAACCCGGTAAAATTATTTACTTCCCAGTCGCTCCAAGGTCTTTCCTTTAAGGGAAGGCTTCTCTTTTTTGGGCTATCGGGATGGACAATAAATCCTAACCCTCCTTGCTTGTTTACCTCGTCTATATATTCTTGAGTGTCCATTCCTTTCGGCTTGATAGGCTTCTCGATTCTCAGAGCCAGGTAATGATTGCATGGGGGAGATATTTCTTGCCCCACCAGAACCAAGGTTTTGTTATGCCATCCCTCCGCGCCTTCTCGTTTATGGCGAAGAGTATGGTGATCAGTAATAATGATATAGTCGAGCCCGGCCTGATTAGCCGATTCTACGATCTCTTTCAGACTCCCACTCCCATCTGAATAATTGGAATGGATATGAATAGCTCCTTTGTAATCTTTATATTCTTTTTGCATCTAAAAGACCTCTTTCTGTTTAGGTGCCCGATGGAAAAGATAGAGGGGAAGACCAATGAGACTCCAGGCAAGGAGAATCAGGCGCATGGATAGGGAGATAGATACGGAAATTCCTCCTCCCAGGCCGACATAGCGAAAATATTCCTTATAGCTTATTTCTCCTACTCCCCATCCTGCTAATGAAATAGGGATGGCACTGATAGCAGACACGATGGGTATAAAGAGGAAGAAGTAAGCTATTCCGATATCTTTTGCTCCCAGCCCCAGAGCAATCTGATAGTTGATAACTATAATTGTTGCCTGGAGGAGAAGAGAAAGGAAAAATGCTTTAACCAGGACCCAGGGACAGGACTTATAAAAATAGAAGGCCTGGTAAAGTTTTCCGAGCAATACTCTTATCCGGGAGGGATTAGAATTTTTTCGTCTTATCAAGGATATTTTTCCTAAAAATCTTTGATTGAGGGCTAAAAGAATCGAGATGAGAGAAATCGCAAGGAGAACAAAGATAGTCAGGACCGGTCCTCGCACCTCCGGTTTATTCAAGTTAAGAATGCCTGCTCCTGTTCCTAAAAAGAAAAGGGACAACATCCCTATTCCCCGGTCTACGATTATAGTCATTACTGCCTCTGCTCTCTTGGAAGTTTCTTTGGAAACATAATAAGCCTTAACTATATCTCCTCCTGTCAAAGAGGGAAGGAAATTGTTAAAAAATAACCCGATGAAAAAAAGCTTTAACATTCGAGGAAAGGTCAACCGGATCTTGTGGGCTTCAAGCAGAATCTTCCAGCGTAGACTTCCTAATAAAAGGACCACCCCAAAAGCAGCGACGGCAAAGTAAAGAGAGCCCCTTTGAATTCCTCGAATCCTCTCTACGATATCTTGAAGATTTAAATCCGAGCGGCTGAAGATGAAATAAAGAATGCCTCCGCTGATACCGGTCCGGACAAAAAAGAGGAGGGCTTTCTTCACTCCCGTTCTTCCTGTCCGGACAGATGATACCATTGGATAAACCTTTCTATGCCCTCCTTCAGAGGAACCCGGGGAGAGTATTTTAAGAGTTTTCGCGCTTTACTTATATCAGCGGAGGTCAAGTAAACATCTCCCGGTTGCTCGGGACAATATTTAATCTTAGCCTTTTTTTTCAAGCTTTTTTCTAAGAGAGAAATCATCTGCTTCAGTTCTACTGTCTTCCCCCCTCCGAGATTAAATATCTCAAAGGAGAAGTTTTCCTGGAGGGCAGATGTTATTCCCTGGACGCTATCGGAGATATAAGTATAATCTCGCTGACTCGTTCCATCTCCGTATAGGGGAATCTCTCCGCCTTCGTCTATAAGGCGAGCAAACTTATAGATAGCCATCTCCGGTCTACCCCGAGGGCCGTAAACTGTGAAGAATCTTAAGATAGTTATCGGAATGTGATAAAGTTGATGATAAGAATAACAAAGGAGCTCTCCCGCTCGCTTGGTAGCAGCATAAGGAGAAATAGGTGTATCCGCCGGGTCGTCTTCCCGGAAGGGAATCCGGGAACTTAGTCCATAGACAGAAGACGAAGAACCAAAGATGAATTTCCGAACTCCTTTTTTTTTAACTTCCTCCAGAAGATTTAAGGTTCCGCAGATATTAACCTGGGCGTAAAGATGCGCAGCTGTAAGGGAATCTCGTATCCCTGCCCGGGCAGCTAAGTGAACTACACTCTGAACATCTTCCGTTTCGAAAACCTCGCTCAAGGCTTTACTATCTCTGATATCAGCTTCATAAAGCCGGAAATTTTTTTCTTTCAGGAAAGGTTGAATATTAGCCCTTTTTATGCGAGGATTATAGTAGTCATTAAAGTCATCTATACAGACAACTTTCTCTCTTTCTTTCAAGAGCCTTTCAATGAGATGAGAGCCGATAAATCCGGCTCCCCCGGTAACTAAGGTAGCCATTATTAAATCCGTAACTTGTAATTTGCAATTAATAGTTTGTAACTGTTATAGAATACGCCCGAGAGGACTCGAACCTCCGACAAGCGGTTTAGGAAACCGCTGCTCTATCCTGACTGAGCTACGGGCGCTTATCTATTGTCTCAAGCTAACATAATATCGCTCATCTGTCAATTAAATATCCCTTAAGTCTTTCTCCTTGACCTGCTCGAGACTTGCTCTTATAATATAGGTAAAAGATTTTATATAATAACATATGAATAGTTGTGTATTGTAGTGGTCGAGCTTGCTTGTGCAAGGGTATAAGGGTGCTCGACAGAACAAGAGCCAGAGTGAACTCTGGCTCTACCACAATATGGATGCGCAAGTATTTATTGCGTATAGTTGCTATAGAGGTGGCTGAAGATGACCACAAAAGTTAGAGTAAGGTTTGCTCCCAGCCCGACAGGGAATCTCCATATCGGGGGTGCGCGGACAGCCCTTTTTAATTATCTGTTCGCCCGGCATGAAAAGGGTAATTTTGTCCTTCGTATTGAGGATACCGATCGGGCTCGTTCCACTAAAGAAGCAGTAGAGAATATTCTGGATAGTTTGCGCTGGTTGGGGCTGGACTGGGATGAAGGACCGGGTAAGGGAGGAGACTTTGGGCCTTATTACCAGATGGAGAGATTAGAAACGTATAAGAGTTATGCCCATGAGCTTTTGAAACAAGGGAAAGCTTACTTTTGTTATTGTTCTCCGGAAGAGTTGGCAGAAAGGAAGAAGGAAGCACTTCAGGGGGGGTACCCCCCCGGCTACAATAGAAAATGCCGCAATCTCTCTCCGGAGGAACGCGCCGAGAAGGAGCGGGAGGGGAAAGAAAAAGTAATTCGGTTTAGGACCTCGGATGCGGGGACGACCGAGATTAATGATTTAGTAAGGGGAAAAGTACAATTTGAAAACATTCTTCTGGAGGACTTTGTTCTTATAAGGTCGAGTGGTATCCCTACCTTTATCTTTGCTAATGTCATTGATGACAATCTGATGAATATTACTCATATCATTAGAGGGGACGAGCACCTCTCCAATACTCCCCGGCAGATTCTTCTTTATCAGGCATTAGGTTTTTCTCTTCCTTCCTTTGGTCATCTATCCATGATTCTGGGAAGCGACCGGAAGAAATTAAGCAAACGCACAGGAGCTACTTCCCTTGACTGGTATCGTCAAAAAGGGTATCTGCCTCAGGCGCTGGTTAATTACCTCTCTTTATTGGGATGGGGTACCTCCGAGAGTCAAGAACTCTTCTCTTCCGTAGAAGAGATAATCCGTAAATTTTCTTTGGAAGCGGTGAGCAAAAATCCAGCTATTTTCGATATTCAGAAGCTGGACTGGATGAACGGGCAATATATAAAAAGACTGGGAATAGAAGAATTAACTCGTCTGGTAGAACCTTATTTAAAGGAAAAGAATCTTCTCCGGGGTGACGAAGATAAAGAATGGTTGAAGAAAGTGGTTGCCCTGGAACAGGAACGGATTAAAACCCTTTCCCAGATAACCGAATATGCCGATTTCTTTTTTCTTTCCGAGATTACTTATGATGAGAAGGCCGTCCGGAAAGTTCTGAGGAAGGAAGGTGTCTCTCGCATATTGATAGCGTACAGGGATAAGTTGAAAGACTTAGAACCTTTCACCGTAGAGACAGTAGAATCGGTAGCCCGGAAAATCATTGCCGACCTGGAGATAAAAGGTGGCGCCTTGATTCATCCTACCCGGGTAGCTCTCACCGGGCGGACGGTGGGTCCCGGACTATTTGAATTGATGGCTCTCCTCGGGCGAGAGGTAACCATCAAACGTCTGGATAAGATTATAAATATGCTTGATTGACAGGGAACAGGGGTCAGGGGCCAGGGAGTAAAGTGAGGATAAAGTGAAACCTCGATTAGAGAAGGGCCTGGTCCAGGTCTACACCGGTAATGGCAAAGGAAAGACTACGGCCGCCATGGGCCTGGCAGCAAGAGCCGTGGGGCGAGGTTCCCGTGTCTGCATCCTTCAGTTCCTCAAGAGTAGGCCGAGTGGAGAAGTGACTTCCGCCCGGAAATTAGGAATTCGTCTGATTAGATTTCCGGGAACTCTCTGTTTCGATCGCCGTCTGAACCGGGAAGAAATGTCCGTATTGAAGGGGCAGATGCAGCAAGCCTTTTCCCGGACAGAGAAGATAGTGAGAAAGGGACAATATGATTTAGTCGTCCTGGATGAGATCAATTTTGTCCTTTCCCAACGCCTGCTTAAAGTAAAAGACCTTCTCCTTTTAATAAAGAACAAACCTTCCTCCGTTGAGCTTGTCCTTACCGGCCGTTATGCTCCCAAGAGCATTATCCGCGCAGCTGACCTGGTTACGGAGATGCTTGAGATTAAACACCCCTTCCAGCGAGGGGTAAAGTCGAGAAAAGGGATAGAGTATTAAAATGTTCTTCAACGGAAGGGTTCCCTCTAATTTACGGGTAGCATACTACTATGATTCCTTCGGTGGTATATTATATGGACTTTTTTTTGGCTTCACCATATATTTTTTCACCATTGTAGCCAGGACAATTGGAGCTACCGATACCCAGATTGCTCTTTTAAGTATGGCTCCATTCATTGCAGCTCTGTTCACTTTTTACTGGTCTCACCATTCCAGCCGAAGAAAGAAGATGCCTTTCCTGGTGAAGGTCAAAGGAATAGCCAGAGGGTTACTCCTCTTTATGTTTCTGACCGTTAACCCCTGGCTGTTTGTAATCTTTGTTATCCTTTTCTGGTTCTTTGAAATGGCCGGTTCGCCTGCTTACACGGGGATAATGAAAGATATCTATCCTACCGAACACCGGGGTAAAGCCATGGGCTATGTCCGGGTTGAGATGAGCTTGACCGCCATCTTAGCTACTTTCATAGGAGGATATTTTCTAAATATCAGCCCCCAGAGCTATCGCTGGGTTTTTCCTCTGGGAGCAGCTTTTGGACTTCTCTCACTGGTATCTTTCCGGAAAATCGAAGTAAAGAGTGACCGCCAGATAAAAGCCGACAATAAACGCTTCTCTTTCCTCAAAGCAATACATATCTTTCAAGAGGATAAAAGCTTCTTCCAGTATCAACTTATCGCTTTTCTCGCCGGATTCGGTTGGCTTTCAACTTTACCTCTTTACCCTATATTCGTAGTAGATGTCTTGCACATTTCCAAAGCTATGCTGGGAACAGTGGGAGCGCTGTTTTCCTTATTCTGGGCTATCTCTTACCTCTTCTGGGGTAAATACATAGATAAGAGAGGTCCTCTGAAAACACGTTATTTAGCTATGCTCTTGTTCAGTTTCGTCTCTCTCTTCTATTTTCTTGCCAGCCGTTTTCCGGAGGTGGGACTATGGTTAATCTTCATGGCTGCCGTATTTTTCGGCCTGGGGACAGGAGGCGGAGAACTAAGTCGATTCAATTACATGACCAGGATAGCTACCGAGGATATGGTTCAATCCTACTGGGGTATCGACTTTACTTTGATGGGAATCAGGGGCGTTCTCGCTCCTTTCGTCGGTATCGGTTTGAAGAAATGGTTAGGGATGGGGGGAGCTTTCATGTTGGCTTTCCTCCTGACCTTCGGCGGTTTTGTTCTCATGGCTCTTTTTGCTAAGAAACAGTCACAGGTGGCCTTTAAATCTTGACCAAAGGGAAGAAAATGTGATATAAAGTTAAATCTGCTTCCGGCGCTATAATTTTCCCTATTTTCATTGTGGGGTATCTCTTCCGGTAGCTGAATTGTTATGGTGGGCGTAGCTCAGGTGGTTAGAGCACCAGGTTGTGGCCCTGGTGGCCGCGGGTTCGAATCCCGTCGCTCACCTTCGATTTATTACTTCCTAAACTTACCCTTGTAGCTGATAGCTAATACCTGCCAAAGTTACCCCGGCCAAAAAACATCTTGACCGATTAAGTTAGAAGTGTTAACATCTTAAGAAAATAAAACAAGGGGTTTTACTATGCTACAATCCGTTAAGGAGAAATTCAGTATAGTTGGTTCAATCTGGGCTATGACCTTCCGAATGTTGCGTCGTTATCCGGTAATAATCATCCCTTTTTTAATTATTGCTTCTCTGGATGCAATTGTTCTTATCTTAGGTTATCTGGCGCCCCGGCCCCCTTTATCTTCTATCTTAGCTCCTCCTATTCGAGCTCTTTTCAATTATCCTTTTGGCAGTACGGCCGGGGGAGAAGCTTTTCTTCACTATCCCGTGAATTTTCTTTTGCTTCCCCGTTTGCTTTATATCGGGCAGGTTGTAATTGGAGCAACTGTGGGAGTAGTTATGACAGCTGTAGCAGTAAGGATGGTCTCACAAGCCAATGAAGGAGTTTCTCCTTCCTGGGGAATCAACTTGCGAGATGCAATTTTCCGTTATTTCACCCTTCTTATATTCTGGGTCATAGTTTTCCTTTTAGGAGCAGTTGCCTCCCGGGAGCTTCCTAAACTTGTTTCTACTCCTCTACTCAAACAGCTTTTATACTATCTCTCATTAGGCATCGTGATCCTGGTAGAAACTTTCTTTGCTTATGGGGTGGCCGCCATTATGCTGGAGAATCAGCGGACATGGAGGGCTATTGTTCGTACTTTTTCTATAGCAAAGAGCACCTTCTTGCCAACTCTTATTCTGGTATTTTCTCCCTTAATCTTCCAAATCTTCTTTGCCCTTATCCAAGGGAAAATACCTCAGCTGATGATGAAATTTTTTCCTGAAATAACTCTTTTTGTGTTAGGACTAAGCATTTTGGTAACTTTCATTACTGATTGTATCCTCCGCACTTCAACGGTAATTCTCTTTTTAGTAAAGCGGGACACGGAAAAGGCAACAGATTAAATTAAAGGAGAAAGATTGTGCAGAGATTCCTTGCTATAATAATCCTGGTTTTTATTCCATTGTTAATATTCACTGGCTGCGGTAGGGATTACTCGGCTGAAAAGCAGTTATGGTATGCTGACAAGTTACGAAATGAGAAACTGAAAGATCCGGAAAAGGCAACTCCTAAGGATTACAAGAAGGTGATTGCCTCATATGAAAAGATTCTTAAAAAATATCCTGATTGGGGAAAGAACGGAAAGGTTCTGCTTACTATTGCCCGTCTTTACGCTCGGCAGGGGAACCTCTCTCGAGCTGAAGAGGAATTTAAAAAGGTGCTGGAGGATTATCCGCGGGATATTGCCTCTTCTATTGAAGCCCAGGCTAGCATTGGTTCTATTTACGAGCAACGAGGTGAATGGAAAAAAGCAGAGATTGAATACAAGAAGGTAGCTACCAATTTCCCTCATGTAGCGAACAACCGGTTGCTCTTAAGAACCTTTGAGATGCCACTCTATATTGCTCGTCATTATCAGGCGAGTGGACAGATGGAAAAAGCAAAAGAGGTTTATGCGGAAACAATTGCCGGATACCAAAAGGTAAAAGAAAAGAATAAAGAAAATGAGCTGGGAGCTGTAGCGCAGTCTTATATTGCCCGTGCCTATATGAACCAGGGCAAATGGGAAGAAGCTATCAAAGCTTTTCAAACTTTAATTACTGACTATGCCAAAAGTCCTCAGGCAGCTATGGCTTTCTATCGTATTGGGCAAATTTATCAAAAGCAGTTGAAACTTCCTATTCGGGCTATCGCAACTTATCGCAAATATATTGAAGACTATCCCAAGAAAGCCAATGCTAAAGAGGCTCAGTTCAACCTGGGCAGTCTTTACGCTCAGGAGGGAGATTACGCTCAAGCCATCAAGGAACTTCAGCTTGTTTTAAATAAGTATCCCCAGGATAATAAACTTAGTCCTGCAGCTCAACTGGCTATTGCTTCTCTCTATGAGAAGGAGGATAAATGGGACCAGGCTTTAACCGAATACCGGAAAGTATTGAGTGATTTTCCTAAAACCGTTTCTGCCCTTCGAGTTCCCTTACATATTGCTCAATATTATCAATCTAAAGAGAAGAAGGAAGAAGCGCAAAAAGCTTATCAGGAAGCCGTGGCTTACTATAAAAAGGTATCTTCTGAAAACAAAGGTACTCCTTTCGGTTTAGCCGCGACTGAATTTTTAGCCAATACTTATTTTGCCCAGAAAGATTGGGAAACAGGAATTAACATCCTGCAAACTATCCCGGCCAATTATCCTAACGTTCCCCGGGCAGCGACTGCTTTCTATCGTATTGGGCAAATTTATCAGAAGCAGTTGAAACTTCCTATCCGGGCTATCGAAACTTATCGCAAATATATTAAAAACTATCCTAAGGAAGCCAAGGCTAAAGAGGCTCAGTTCAACCTGAGCAGCCTTTATGCTCAGCAGGGAGATTACTCTCAAGCCATCAAGGAATTCCAGCTTGTTTTAAAGAAGTATCCCCGGGATAATAACCTTAGTCCTGCAGCTCAATTGGCTATTGCTTCTCTCTATGAGAAGGAGGACAAATGGGACCAGGCCTTAACCGAATACCGGAAAGTATTGAGTGATTTTCCTAAAACCGTTTCTGCCCTTCGAGTTCCCTTACATATTGCTGAATATTATCAATCGAAAGAGAAGACGGAAGAAGCGCAAAAGGCTTATCAGGAAGCCGTGGCTTACTATAAAAAGGTATCTTCTGAAAACAAAGGTACTCCTTTCGGCTTAGCCGCGACTGAATTCTTAGCTGATACTTATTTTTCCCGGAAAGATTGGGAAACGGGAATTAATATCCTGCAAAAATTAATCGATGATTATCCAAAGAGCCCCCGTACGGTGAATGCTTTATTCCGTATAGCTGAAGTCTATCAGACCGGATTGAATGAAGGTAAGCAGGCAATTCAGGTTTACGAAAGAATACGTAAAAAGTATACCCAACCGGATATTGCGGCTCCGGCACTATTCCGGATTGGCCTGGTCTATCAAAACATTCTCAAACAACCAGAGCAAGCAAAAACAATTTACCGGAAATTCCTTGCTGATTATCCGAAATACAAACTAAGAGATAAAGTCAAGGAAGAATTAGATTCCCTTAGTAAATCTAAATAGAAAAAAGGGGACAGGCTACTTTAATTGATATATTATGATGTTTGATATAATCAAAGTATGAGTCTGAATAGCGCGAATAGTAGCAGTAGGTCATCCGCATTATATAACCCAACGAGGCAAATATCGACAGGATGTTTTTCTTGATGATCGGGACCGGGAGAAATATCTCACCTACCTTTATGAGCATTAAGTCATGTTAAAAGAATAGGTACGCATGTATTTTGTCATTCTGATGGCCAATACTATGGCAACAATCTGGTGGACACCATATGGATATCAAGCCAAAAGAGGGCAAATACATATCTTCGTAAGCCATTGATATATAAGGATTGCGCCCGTAGCTCAGCTGGATAGAGCGCCGGACTTCGAATCCGTAGGCCGGAGGTTCGAATCCTCCCGGGCGTGTTAACCTAAGCTTCTTGTTCTTAAAAGAGTGAGCAAGGCATTCTTTGATTATATCAAACATAATATATCAATTAAAGTAGCCTGTCCCCTTTTTTATAAAAATTGAAAACTGTGGAGGTGTGGTGTGAGGTTGTCCAGTGTTTACTTAACCCGAGAAGGGTATGAAAAATTAAAAAAGAAGCTTGATTTCTTAAAGACGGTTCGGCGCCGGGAGCTATCCAAAGAGATCGGAATAGCTCGGGCTCATGGAGATCTAAGCGAAAATGCCGAGTATGATGCGGCTAAGGATGCCCAAGCTCTAAACGAAACGAGGATTGCGGAATTAGAAAGCAAGCTAATCAATGTGCAAATTTTTGATGATAGTGATATTGCTAAAGATAAAGCCCTTTTGGGTGCGACGGTTCAACTGAAGGATCTGGATTCCGGAGAGGAGCTTCAATATACCCTGATGTCGGAATTGGAGGCTGATTATTCAGAGGGCAAGATTTCTGTAACTTCTCCGTTAGGGAAAGGTTTATTAGGGCATAAAGAAAACGAAATTGTTGAGATTAAAGTTCCCGCAGGGATTCTAAAGTATAAAATATTAAAAATATCGAGGTGATCTTTTATTCCCGGATTAAGAAAAGGCTGAAAGGAGAAGAGTGAAATGAGCGGGGTAGCTCTTATTATTCCCACATTAGCTATTATTGCGGTTTCAGCTCTGATAGTAAAAATTGCTACCATTTCTCTGACAATGACCGGTATGGATAAGAAGCGGGCGCGGTTTCAGGCCCTCTCTGCTTTTACAGGGACAGGGTTCACTACTAAAGATGCCGAGTCGGTAGTTAAACACGAGCAGCGCCGTCGTATTATTATGGTCCTTATGATTCTGGGTAATGCCGGACTGGTTTCTATCATTGCCACCTTGATAGGGTCCTTTGCCAAGATAAAAAGGGTAAGTCAAGTACCGGCTAACCTGATGCTTCTGGCTGCAGGTATCTATCTTATTTACTGGCTTGCTTCCCGGCGGGGGTTGATGAGAAGATGGGGGAAGTGGATTGAGAAAAGGATAGCGCAAAGTATGGCACTGGAAGAGAAGGGGATAGAAGAAGTTCTCCATCTTGCCGAAGGATACGGAATTGCGGAGGTAAAGATTAAAGATGATTCAGCAGTTGTTAACCAACCTTTAGCTAATTCCGCTCTCAGTCAAAAGGATATTCTGGTATTGGCTATTGAGAGGGGAGGAGGAATTATTCCTACTCCCAAGGGAAACGACGGTATTCGGGCAGCCGACAATCTTATCTGTTACGGAAAATTGGCAAACATCAGAAAGATAATTTGATTATTACTTAAGAGTCTCATTCATGCTGCCGGTACGATAGCCTTGTAAATCCAGAGTGATGTACCGGTAGCCAAGGTTTTTAAGATAGGCGATGATTTTTTTTCGCCTTTTTTCGTCCAGGAGAGCGGGGATATCCTCTTTATTTACTTCAATACGGGCCAGGCTGTCATGATGGCGAAGGCGAAGTTGCCGGAAGCCAAGGTTCTTTAAAAAAGCTTCTGCTTTATCCACCTTATCTAATTTCTCTTCGGTAATCCTTTCCCCATAAGGAAAACGTGAGGCCAGGCAGGCATAGGCAGGTTTATCCCAAGTAGACAGGCCGAGTTCTTTGGATAGCCGGCGGATATCGTTTTTATCCAATTCAGCTTCCAGGAGAGGACTCCTTATCTTCAGCTCCTTAGCTGCCTCTCGTCCCGGTCGAAAGTCATCTTCGTCATCGGAATTGGTGGCGTCAGCTACCCACCTTATTTCTTTCTCTCCTGCTAAACTTACCAGTTTAGAGAACAACTCTTTCTTGCAGAAGTAACAACGCCGGGGAGGGTTCTTAGCAAAATCCTCGTTATCCAACTCCTCGGAATCGATAATCAGATGTTCTATCCCGATTTTATGGGCTAATTCCCGGGCTTCTTGTAATTCCGAATCCGGATAGCTTGGCGACTGAGCAGTAACCGCCAGGACTTCCTTCCCCAGGATATCATGAGCTACTTTTACTAAAAAGGTGCTATCTACACCTCCGGAAAAAGCGATGAGAATACTTTGCATTTCTTTTAATATCTTTTCCAGATTCTTAAGTTTTGTCTCGATTTCCTTCATTTTTCAGATACTCCGTTATCTGTGAAGGGAAGATGCAGAACTCTTATCTTCTCCTTACTTTTATAGATTATACTATCTCCGGAGGAATCGGTCAATTTTTCTATTTCTTCAGTTTAACAAACTCTTACTTGGCCACTTTTAAAATCTTTGTAGAATTCAATATTGCCAGCAAGGCTACACCTACATCTGCAAATATAGCTTCCCACATAGTTGCCATACCCAGAACAGCTATAATCAAAAAGAACCCTTTAACTCCCAGGGAAAACCCGATATTTTGCCAGACTATTCTTCTGGTTCTTTTGGCAACCTTAACAGCACCATAAATTTTTGATGGTTCATCGGTCATTAAAACTATATCCGCCGCCTCGATAGCAGCATCTGACCCCAACGCTCCCATAGCAATACCAATATCCGCCCGCATTAACACCGGAGCATCGTTTATTCCATCTCCGACAAAGGCTATCAGATCTTTCTGACTGGCCTTCTTTTTTATCAGTTCCTCTACCTTCTCCATTTTTTGTTGCGGTAATAATTCGGCAAAATATTCTTCCAGCCCCAGTTTCCGGGAAATGCTCTTCGCCACTCCTTCACTATCTCCCGTTAGCATAATCTGTCTCTTTACGCCCATATCTTTAAGCTTTTGGATAGCCAACCTTGCGTCTTCCTTTACCTCATCGGAGATAATAATATATCCGGCATATTTATGGTCAATCACCACATGAACCACCGTTCCTTCAACATTGCAGGAAGCATGTTCAACGTTCTCCCGGTGAAGCAATTTGTCATTCCCAACTAAAACATACCGTCCTTCTATTTTTGCTTTAACTCCATACCCGGAAATTTCTTCATAACTTTCTATCTTCTTCTCCTCTATTTTCCCGGCAAAAGACTCAAGTATCGACTGGGCAATAGGGTGGTTGGAATGACTTTCCGCTGCGGCCGCAGATTCCAAAATTTCCGCTTTTGAAAAGCCGTTTCTAAGGACAATCTTGGTAACATGGAAAACTCCTTTTGTTAAAGTGCCCGTTTTATCCCAGACAACTGTATGCAGATTGTTCATTCCTTCCAGGAAATTTGCCCCTTTTATCAGGATACCTTGTTTAGAGGAAGCGCCTATTCCCCCAAAAAAACCCAGAGGAATCGAAATCACCAGAGCACAAGGGCAGGATATTACCAAAAATATAAGCGCTTTGTATATCCATTCAGAGAAAGTCTCCTGGTGAGGAAATAAGGGTTGAAGTGCCGGTATATGGTAAAGCATCACCGGGATAACCGCCAGGATAAAGGCGCCAAATACTACTGCTGGAGTGTAATACCTGGCAAACTTGGTAATAAATTTCTCAGTAGGCGCTTTCTTGCTGGAAGCATTTTCTATTAAATTCAATATCTTGGATACGGTAGATTCGCTGAATTTTTTCGTTACTCGAATAGACAAAAGTCCTGTTTTGTTTATCATTCCGGATAAGATTTCATCTGTCGGCTTTAGTTTTCTGGGCACCGATTCCCCGGTCAAGGCGGAGGTATCCACAAACGAGTTCCCGGATAAGATAACTCCATCGAGGGGAACTTTTTCACCGGGCTTTACTATTACGGTATCGCCGACATTCACGTCGTCAGGACTTACTTTCCTGGTCTCTCCGTCTGTTTTTAAATTGGCATAATCCGGCCTTAACCCTATTAAAGATTTGATTGACCTGCGGGACCGGTTCAACGCTATATCCTGAAACAATTCCCCGACTTTAAAAAACAGCATAACGGCCACGGCTTCCGGGTATTTATCTATGGCAAAAGCGCCTGCCGTAGCCACTGTCAACAAGAAATTCTCATCGAAAACCCGGCCGCGAAATATATTCCTAACTGCTATCCAAACAATATCTCTGGCAATGATAAAATAACTTAATAAATATAAAGAAAGTTCTTCCCAAAAAGATAACTTGAATATCAATGCTACTGCATATATTGAGACACCCAATCCAAGGATCAGCAATTCCTTTTTCAGGTTGAATTCTTCTTTCCTGTCGTTTCCCCCACAAGAACTACAGGTATCATGGACAGCGGTTGTATTATCGCTATGATTATGCTTACCCGACATAATGTTTTTCCTTCTTTATTTATCCTGATTCTCAACCGGATTATTCTCTGACATGCTTTAATCCTTCAATAAAAAGGTTCTCTATATGCCGGTCATCCAGAGAGTAATAGACCCTTTTCCCTTCCCGGCGAAATTTAACTAATTTCATATTCCGAAGTATCCTTAATTGATGCGAAACAGCCGATATGCTCAAATTGAGAAGGTTGGCAAGGTCACAGACGCAGAGTTCCTCCTTTGAAAGAGCAGAGATAATTCTTATTCTGGTATTATCTGCCATAGCCTTAAAAGTATCGGCGAGATCATTAAGTAAAGATGAAGGAAGCATGGATTTTCTCAGCGCCTTTACTTTCTTCTCGTTAAAACAGATGACCTGACAAATATCCTCAACCCCGGTTTTAGATTTCTTCATTTTCCTCCTCACTTCATTTGTTCATTTGCTCAACTATAATGATAATCATCCCTTTAATTCTTGTCAAGAAAATTATTAGGGTTTGCTTCGATTGGAATATTAGTAATGACAAATAGGGTGAGACCATTCGGGATTTATAGTCCCACTGACCGGTAAAGACCTTTTATTTCCGGCGGGGAAAGGAAGCGCCATTGGCCGGGTTTCAAATTGCCCAGGGTTAGGTGCGCTTCTTTAAGTCGCATTAACTCTATTACCCGGTATCCCAGAGCAGAAAACATTCGTTTGATCTGACGCTTTCTTCCCTCATGCAAGGTTATCTCGACCGTGGTATCATCCCGGCAATGGATTTTACAAGGGGCTGTTGGTACTTTATCTATGAGGATACCCTTCTCCATACGCCTGAGGTCTGACTTTTCCAGCGGCCTGTTCAAAACGGCCAGGTACGATTTATCGACCTCAAAACGGGGATGGGTTAATCTATGGGTGAGTTCTCCGTCATTGGTCAGGAGCAGGAGACCGGTCGTATCTTTATCCAGCCTGCCGACAGGATAGAGGTGCCTAAATTTTTCAGGAAGGATATCCAGAACAGTCTTCTTGGCAAATTTGTCTTTCCGGGTGGTAACTATACCTGCAGGTTTGTTGAGGAGGATATAAGTTTTCTTTCTCAGAACTACCTTTTTGCCGTCCAGTTTAATTACATCCCGGTCGGGATCTATAGGATAAGATGGTTCAAGAACTTTCTTGCCGTTGACGCTACAACGTCCTGCTTTTATCCATTCTCCGGCCCTGCGCCGGGAAGAGATACCGCTATGAGATAAGAAAACCTGAAGTCTTATTTTCTGCTCCATTTGCTTCTTACCTCTCACAGTTCTTAAAGCCCTTCAGGCGGACTTTCAACTACAGAACCCCGGAAATGCGGAAAATTTTAACTTATTCTTCCGTGTTTCCGGGATTTTTTTAGCGAGACGGACTAATGCATATCTGCTACATGATGCTTTATTGTCTTGCCTTTCACAAAGTAGATAACATTCTCAGCAACATTAGTAGCATGATCGGCAATCCGCTCGAGATGCCGGCCAATAAGCATAAGATGAACGGCTCTGCTTATAGTGGAGGTATCTTGTATCATATAAGTGAGCAACTCCCGGAATATCTGCTCGTTGAGATTATCCACTTCGTCATCGCTTTCACACACGGACCTGGCAAGGGCGGCATCTTTATTAACAAAAGCATCCAGACTATCCTTAACCATTCCCTGGGATAAAGTAGCCATGCGGGGGATATCGATAAGGGGTTTAAGGCGGGGTTCTTTGACCAATTCCAGAGATCTCTCCGCGATGTTTACCGCCTGGTCTCCTATGCGTTCCAGCTCGCTGTTGATTTTCATGGCTGAGGTGATAAATCTCAAATCGATGGCAATAGGTTGCCGGAGAGCAAGGAGTTTCAGACATTGTTCATCCACCTCTATTTCCAGAGCATCTATAAGGGGATCCAGCTTAATGACTTGCTCTGCCAGAGGAGAATCCCTATTCACCAAAGATTTAACAGAGCGGGCAATAGCCTCCTCTGCCCGGGAAGCCATCTGAAGAAGCCTTTCCTTCAACAGTTTCAGTTCTTCATCAAAATGTCTTTCTGCCATTTTTTGTTTACCTCCATATCCTGAGTTTGTCAAATTTCCATGTTTCGACCGGGTTATTCACGTGCCGTGTCCGTCAGCCAAACCTTCCCGTAATATAGTCCTCAGTTATCTTCTTCTCCGGATTTGTAAATATCTTATCAGTTTTATCGAATTCTATCAACTCTCCCATCATCAAAAAGGCTGCTTTATCCGAGACTCTGGCTGCCTGTTGCATATTATGGGTCACGATAACAATAGTATAATCTTTTTTCAGTTCCTGGATCAATTCCTCGATTTTTGCCGTGGCTATAGGGTCAAGAGCGGAACAAGGTTCATCAAAGAGAAGCACTTCAGGCTTTACAGCAAGTGCCCTTGCAATAACAAGTCTTTGCTGCTGGCCGCCGGAAAGGGCATAAGCACTTGAATGAAGTTTATCCTTAACCTCATCCCAGAGAGCTGCGTGTTTGAGTGCCTTTTCAACGTGTCCGGAGAGCTCTGCTTTTTTTCGGGTTCCCCGGAGTTTCAGGCCATAGGCTATATTGTCAAATATACTCATGGGAAAAGGGGTGGGTTTCTGGAAGACCATACCAATATGGCTCCTGAGATCGATGAGGTCAATCTCCTTTGAGAGAATATCCTTACCCTTGAAGGTGATCTCTCCTTCATATCTATTGCCAGGATAAAGGTCATGCATACGGTTAAAACATCTTAGTAACGTGGTCTTCCCGCAACCGGAGGGACCGATAATAGCCGTAACGCTATTTCTGTATACCGGCAGAGAAATATTTTTCAAAGTTGCTATGCCACCTGAATAGAAAAAATTCAGCTTTTTGATTTCAAGCTCAACTATGTCGCTCATCTTTTCCCATACCTCCATCTGATTGCCAGTCTACCAAGAATCGTCAGCATCAGGATAAATATTGTTATCATGAGAGATGCTGCCCATGCCTGTTTATGCCAGTCATCATAGGGACCCATTGCATACTGGAATATAGTTACGGTAAGTGAAGCTATCGGCTCGTTCATGTTGGTGGAGAAATAGGAGTTGTTAAAGGATGTGAAGAGCAGGGGCGCTGTCTCACCGGCAACTCTGGCTATCGAGAGCAATATGCCGGTGAGGATTCCTGCCGCTGCTCCTCTATATACCACCTGAATAATCACTTTATAGTAGGGCGCCCCGAGGGCAAAAGCAGCTTCCCTGAGTGTCCAGGGCACCAGGGAGAGCATATTTTCTGTGGTCCTCAGGACAACAGGAATCATTATTATAGCCAGGGCCATTGCTCCGGCCCAGCCGCTGAAATGGCCGGCAGGCTTTACGATTATGGCATATATAAATGTTCCGATTACAATAGAGGGGATACTGACCATTATATCGGAAAAGATGCTTATAATCTTCGAAATCTTCCTCCCCCGGGCATATTCAGCCAAAAATGTTCCGCCCAGAATACCTACAGGTACCCCGATAAGGGTTGCAAAGAAGGTAATCATTAACTGTCCCACAAAGGCATTTTTTAAACCGCCGCCTTCCATACCCGGAGGAACAGGGTCATTAGTAAACAGAGCCGGACCAAGTGCACTTATCCCTTTTACCAGTACATCCCCAAGGATAAAGATAAGCCAGAAGAGACCGGAAAGAGCCGCGATGGTACTCAAGCTAAGAGCGATACGACTATTGAGTTTTCTTACATTTTCTCTGTTCACCGGGAATACCTTCTTTCCGCTTTAAGGAGGAAAAGTTTCGCAATTGCCAGGGTTATAAAACTTAGGACGAAAAGTATCAGGGCCAGATAAAAGAGAGATGAGAGGTATATATCCGTATCTGCCTCTGTGAATTCATTAGCAAGAGTTACCGTGATTGTTGCCGCAGCATCAAGGAGTGACGAGGTTATCCGGTGATTATTACCGAGGACAAAGGCAATGGCCATAGTCTCTCCCAACGCTCTCCCAAGGGAGAGCACTATGCCGCCAAAAACGCCCAATTTTGAATAGGAGAAAACTATGTTTTTTATTGCCTCCCATTTGGTTGCTCCCAGGGCATAGGCAGACTCTTTCATAACCGCGGGAGTAAGATTAAAAGCATCTCTCGCGATGCTTGCCGTAAAGGGAATAATCATAATACTCAAGATAACACTTGCCGTCAGGAGATCAATGCCCATCGGCGTGCCTTTAAAAAGTATTCCGATAAACGGGAGTTTACCAATAGTATTCTGAAGAGCCGGCTCTACATAGTGAGACATTATCGGAACAAGGGTAAAAAGTCCCCACATACCGTAGATAATGCTGGGTATGGCGGCCAGGAGTTCTATAGCCACACCTATCGGTCCTTTGAGGTAGTGGGGAGCTACTTCCGTGATAAAAATTGCTATTCCTATGGCAACAGGCACAGCTATCAGGAGAGACAGAACCGTAGTTACCGCAGTGCCGAATAGATTTGTGGCGGCTCCAAAGGACTCGGTTACCGGATTCCAGTCCGTTGAGGTAATGAAGCGGAAGAAACCGAACTTTTCTATTGCCGGGGAAGACTCCGCGAGTAATACCCAGAGGATGCCGGCTATTAAGGCGAGAACGGATAAAGAGGAAACGGCCGTAACAAGGGAGAAGATTCTGTCACCCGCATTTTTCTTAAAAAGTACCGGCAATTACATTGCTCCTATATAAAGGCACAGAGGCACAAAGTGACAAAGAAAAGACAAAAGTCAATACCATGCTAATTTCTTTATTTCTTTAACTTTTTTCAACTTTGTGCCTTAGTGCCTCTGTGCCTTAGTGCCTTTTTTTTAATAAATTCCTTGAGCCTTCCAATAGTTCCTGATACTGTCTTTCAAGGAATCGGGAAGGGGAACATAAGTGAGCTTCCGGGCTATCTCGTTGCCGTTATTGAAAGCCCAGTCAAAGAATTTAACAACCTTGACATTAGAAGCGTTTTTTTCCTTGGCCAGAAGTATAAATGTTGCCCCCGATATAGGCCAGGAATTTTTTCCGGGAGAGTTAACGAGCCAAAGATAAAAATCTTTCTCAGGATCGAAATTTCCGGAAGCGGCCGCATCCTGAAAACTTTCAAAACTCGGCTTAACAAAATTCCAGGCCGCATTTTTCAGGAGCGTGTAAGTAAGCTTATTCTGTTTCGCATAGGCAAACTCAACATAACCGATGGAGTATCTAACCCTTTTCACATAGTTTGCTACTCCTTCGTTGCCTTTTCCTCCTATACCTACAGGCCATCTCACTGCTTTTCCGGCGCCAACTTTCTCTTTCCATTCAATACTTACCTGGCTGAGATAGGTGGTGAATATCGCGGTCGTGCCTGAGCCGTCAGACCGATGGACGACAGTAATCTTCTTGCTGGGAAGCCTTAAAGTTGGATTCAAAGCCTTTACCTTTTCATCATCCCAGGATATTATCTCGCCCAGGAATATCCGGGTTAAGGTTTCAGGATCAAGTTTGAGCTCGCCAGCCTTTATTCCCGGGATGTTGACTACCGGAACAACTCCTCCAATAACTGCAGGGAACTGGAGCAGGTTCTCCTTTTCAAGTTTGTCCGGATTCAGGGGAGCATCCGAGGCCCCGAAATCCACAGTCCGGTTCATAATCTGTCTTTGTCCACCTCCTGAACCTATGGACTGGTAATTAAGCTTAAGGCCGGTAGCTTTGTTATAGGTATATCCCCAGGCAGAATAAACAGGGTAGGGGAAAGAGGCCCCGGCCCCGTTAAGCATCGTGCCTGCAAAAGCCGTCAGGCTAAAAGTTAGAACGGCTGCAAAACTTAAGGCAGCAAAAAAACTCTTTTTTTTCATTCTTTTTCCTCCTCTATCAGTTAATTATAACCGGTTAATGTTACAATTGTGTTACAATCCTGTTAAGATTTGGTTAAAACTTAATTGCTACATCAACCTGAAGAACCTGCTGGTCATTTCCCGATATGTGTCCGGCACTGGTATCTATCGGTTCCATGTAATAATAATCGAGCCCTAAGATAATGTTCTTGGCCAAGCCATATTTCAGGGCTACCTCATGACCTTTTACATGGGTATCGCCATCATAAGCATCAGAATCAGGAAAGGCATCAAGCCAGGCATCCTGTTCAAGACGCCGGTAGAGATATTTAAACTGCCACTGGCCGGCCTTCTTCACCTTCTTCTCCCCGAACTTAAAGCCAACCACCCATCCCTCATTATTTTTACTAGGGTCGGAAGCCTTCACATATTCACCAAAAAAGGCACCGTAGGACACCCAACCGCCCAAAGGTTCCTTAATGGTTAACTCGAAGGCCGGGCTTATAGAATTGTAATCATACTTGTGATTTGCTCCGCTCTTGGTGTTGGTATCTGCAGACCCGTTTATATCATAACCTTTGGAATTAATCAAGTAGCCGGTAAGGGCAAGCTTTAAACTTTTTTGCTCGCTAAGTTTCCACTTAATCCCCGGCTGAAGATAAGCCATCCAGGGTTCATCGGCATTGCTGCTTGACTCATCAAGGACAAAGAAACCCGAGTTCACAAAAAGCTCTGTGCTATAGGTCTCACCGGAAAACACCAGAGCTGCACCTTCAGGGTTGATATCGCCGTCCCAGAGAAGGTCGGTAGGCTCCCAGAGGATAGGCTTCCTTTTCATCTTACCGCCAAAGAGGGTTATCGATGGGGTTGGAGCGAATTCCGCATAAGCATAATCCAACCAGAGGTTTTTGGAAGAAAATGTATCCTGGAATGTCTGGTTGGTTGAGCGGGCATCGTTACTGCTTCCCGAAGCAAAGCCGGCCGCGATCTTTACTTGATCGGTAACCTTCGCTTCCGTACCCAGCCTGAACCTAACTCTTCCTCTAGCGCGCGCAGCTCTATTATCTTTATCCTTGTCATCGGCCTGATAACGCAATCTGAGGTCACCCTTCAGTTTCATGGTCCGGATCCATTTAGGCACGCCCTCTTGTTCTTCTTTAGCCTGGTCTTTTTTTATTTCCTCTTTTGTTTCTACCAGAACGGCTTTTGCTTCTTTCCGGCTGAGGATTCCTTTCTCTACCAGTTTTGATACCAACACATCGATTTCACTGGCATAAAGGTTTGTCCCCGGAAGAAGCAAAATCCCCGCGAAAACCAACAAGACCACCTCTTTTACTCGCTTCATATATTCTTCTCCTTCCTTTTACTTCGTTAACATTACCCTCAAAACTCTTATACCGACTGCCTCAGTTCAGTACCTCCTTTCTCAGTCTGTTTCGTCTTCTATTCCGGTTTCCATGCTATCGTCCAGCACCAATTTACCTTCTTCATTGAGCTTGAAATCTACTTTTTCCCATTGGACATCCTGGGGCAGCTCGGTTATTACCGCTATCTTTTCCCAGGGGAAACAACGTACTTGAATTCCTCCTGTCTTGACATCTTTTCTGAAATGGTAAGTCTGGCAACGCATACGTAAATATTGAGCATGCTCTTCCAGGACTTCTCCTACTGCCACATGATTCTTGGCCTCAGGATAATCTTTTCCCATCCTTACCTTGACAATTTTATTCATCATCTGTTTCACCTCCTTTCTTTTTTAGTATACTTAATAAGTATTACCGCATTATGACAACAATGTTAAGATTTGATTAAGTCTCAACAAGGAAGAGAGCGTGGGAGGTACCTCCACCGTTTGTCTCAGGCGGACGAATCCGTGGGGACAAAGAAGGTCTGCGTAAATAATCCGGATAAAAAGTATCCTTGGAAATTATGACAGGAAAAATGCGGGCAGCTTTAAACTTAAGGAAGTTTGAGAAATAAATCTTAGGTGGAGAGATGCTGGGTGATAGGAAGAGTGAAAAAGAACTTTGAACCTTTCCCGGGTTCGCTTTCCACCCCTACGGTTCCGCCGTGAGCGCGGACGATATGCTTAACTATAGCCAAACCTAAACCTGTTCCTCCCAGTTCCCGGGAGCGGGCTTTGTCCACACGGTAGAATCGTTCAAAGAGCCGGGATAGATGTTCCCGGGGAATACCAATGCCGGTATCGGACACCTCAATCCTTATATTGCCGTTGTTATTAAGAGCGGTAAAGCATATCTTCCCTCCCTCAGGAGTAAACTTGATAGCGTTATCCAGAAGATTTCCCAGAACCCGTTCTATCCTTTCGCTATCTGCTGTTAGGTGAGGAAAATTCGGAGGAATATTCACTTCAATCGTAAGTGCCTTTCGCTCTATCTTCTTCCGGAAATTAGAGACTACCTCGTCTATCAGTTCTTTAAAATTTATAGACTGGAATTCCATTTTAATCTCTTGAGACTCTATCCGGGAAAGGTGAAGAAGGTCATTAATAAGACTATTCAGTCTATCAGCATGTTTTTCAATGATCTTTAGAAAACGAACTTTAGCTTCCGGGTCATCAATAGCTCCTTCTTTGAGAGTTTCGACGAATCCTCTAATAGAGGTAAGAGGAGTTCGCAGTTCATGGGAAACATTGGCGACGAACTCGACTCGCATCTTTTCTAACTTTTTAATTCCCGTAATATCATGCAATACAGCTACTGCCCCCCAGACTTTTTCTTTATCTCCCAGCGGAACAGCGTGAACTTCGAAGATCCTCTCTTGAGGGAAGAGCAGAGTTAAATCTCTTGAAAACAGTTCTCCTTTGCTTAAGGCCTCTTTCAGAAGACTATTCAGTTCGTTATTTCTGAGTATTTCCCAGCAGAATTCTCCGATTACTTTATCTTGGGAGAGAGAAAATATATTTTCGGAAGCGGAATTGAAAAGGATGACCCTTTCTTCTTTATCAACAGCGACTACTCCCTCAACGATACTGGAAAGTATGGCCAATATCTCGTCTCTGTCCTTGGTGATAGTCCGTATCCTGTTTTTAAGTTCTTTTGACATTCGGTTAAGAGCATCCGCCAGTTGACCTATCTCATCCTTAGAATCGACCCTTAGCTTTCTGGTGAAATTGCCCCTTGCCATATCTAAAGAAATCTTAGTCATTTCTCTAAGAGGTTTAGTAACCGTGCGGGCAACCAGGAACCCTATCCCCAGGGCAAGGAGAGAACCCAATACCGCTCCCAGGAACATCATGTTCCGGATAATAGCCTCGGATTTTAAACTTGCGGCAATCCTTTCAACATAATAATTCTCAAAGTAAATACTTACAAAAAATCCAAATGCCACCATACAGATAATTGCTAAACCGGCATAGGTTAAAAATAATTTCCAGAAGATTTTTCCTCGAAGCATATTACTATTCCCCAATGTCCTTTTCCTAATCTTTCTTTCCTTAATATATTAACAAGAAAGTCGGAGATATCAAGAAATAAAATCCTCTATCCTGGACATCAGTTCCTTCCTGATTTGCCGGAAGGTTTTGAGTTTCTCCTCTTCGCTTCCCTCTGCTTGAGCGGGATCCTTCAGGTCCCAATGGATGCTTTTCGTCCTTCCGGGAAAAATAGGGCAGGTCTCATTTGCCTGATTACAGACAGTAATGATGTAATCAAACTCCTGATTAAGAAATTTATTTACGGACTTTGAACTGTGTCCGGAGATGTCTACGCCGATTTCTTCCATTATCTTTACAGCAAGAGGATTGACCGGATGGGGGTTAGTTCCAGCACTGGCAACCTCAAAGGAATCCTTTGCTTTATGCCTGAGGAGTCCCTCGGCCATCTGACTGCGGCAGGAATTGCCCGTACAGAGAAAAAGAACTTTTTTTTTCATTTTACCACCTCTCAAGTTTTCTTAAACCTAAATATCTCTTCCTTATTTATTGTTAACTCCTTTATATTCTCGTATTCGATTATAGGTATATAATACCTAAAAAGAAAATTCCTGTCAAGGACAAATAAGAAAGGTCTTAAAATTATGGTAAAAGCGAGAAATTTCTTCTTGTGGATATCGAAGAGGTATGGTATAAAAGGATATAATGTGAATTGATGGAAAAAGATAGAAAATCTAAGGGAGAAAAAAAGATAGGAGGTTACAAGATGCACAAGGAGCATAAGATTGTCATCTTTGTTATCGTGGTTCTTATAGGGTTAGCTTTTGGATTTGGACTGGCACGGCAGTTCAAAGTGTTGAATCCGGAAAAGCTTCTGGAACAGGCAGGTGTTAAGGAACTCTTCTATTTTGAGACTGATGGCGATCTGCAGCGTTTGGAGAGACGAGATTTCACTCCCAAACTCTCTATGGACCATGTTACGCAAGGGATGTACTCACTGGAGGTTACTTTCCCCGCTGGAGGGGGTAATTTAAGCTCCTGGCGGCAATTCATCCAGAACTGGGCGGATAGTGATATCTTTAGCTTTGATGTCTATAACGATGAATATTCCAATGTCATTCTTAAGGTAATAATTATTGATGAGGCCGGGAAGAAGTTTGAGAAAGATTTTGTTCTTTCTTCTGGCGCTAATAGTATTGAGGTTAAGATTAAGGATATTGCCAAAGTTATCGATGTTACCCGGGTTAAGCAGTTGGTTCTGGAAGTGAAGGAAGCCGGGGAAACCACCCTTTTCTTCGACAACATGAAACTGGAGAAACAGAAAAACGAGGGAACCTAAAAACCGGAGCCCTTTTACTTGTTTGTTAACTGGAGCACTGGAGCACTTTTATTTATTTGTTTGTTAACTTGAGTTTTTAGTTTACCGTGCTCCCTTCCCGAAGAGAACAACTTTAACTGTGTCAAAGAGGATAGCAAAATCCAGAGCCGAGCACATGTGTTTAACATAATAAAGGTCATACTGAAGTTTCTCGATAGCATCCTCAACAGTGGCGCCATAAGGGTACTTGATTTGAGCTAATCCGGTTATTCCCGGTTTCACGGAATGCCGGAGAGCATAAAAAGGTATTTCCTTCTTTAATCGTTCCACAAAATAAGGTCTTTCCGGGCGAGGCCCGACGAAACTCATATTCCCTTTAAGGACATTTATCATTTGAGGGGTTTCATCTATCCGAAGTTTGCGCAGAATCCTGCCTGCCCGAGTTACACGGGGGTCTACATCTTTGGCCCATACCGGGATGCCTCCTGTTTCGGCATTCTGCTTCATGGAACGAAACTTATAAAGATTGAACACTTTCCCGCCTTCTCCTACTCTTTCCTGTTTAAAAAAGATCGGACCCGGAGAATCAAGCTTGATTAGAAGCATAGCTAAAAGGGAAACCGGCGCTGAAAGAAGCAGGTACAGCGAGGAGAAAAAAATTCCTGTCATCCGTTTAATGAACCGGGCGGTATCGGATTTCCGGAAGCCGTCAGCAAAGATAAGGTCGCTCGGCCTTAATCCGGCAATAAGTATCTTGCCGGCAATTTGTTCGTAGAAATTTGGACCCGATTCAATTTGGACCCCTTTAATACTATATTCAAGGAGAGTGCTGATGGGAAGTTTCCCTCTTCTCTCGCTAAGAGCCAGGACAATCCGGTCAATTTCATATTCTTTAATTATGCGACCAGAATCTTGATAGCTGCCTAAAAGGGGGATGTGTGAACTCTTTGGGTCGAAGCTCTTTGGATTCTCCACAAGAAGACCAATTATTCTAAAACCCGAATACATCCGTTCGGACAGTTCCTGAATAATCTTATTAGCTAATTCCCCCGTGCCTATAATCAAAACCCGCTCAGAGAACCTTCCCCGCCGGAGTACCCATCCGTAAAGAAGCCGCCAGGAAACTACCAAGATGAAGATGATAACGATACTGATTAAAAATATTCCCCGACTAATAATCAACTGAGGCAAGAAAGCATAAAGCAATCCCAGAAGAATAGAAGTTGCTCCAATAGCCTGGATTAAGCGAAAAGAAAGCTCGCGGGAGTTTCTGATGACTTTAAAATCATAGAGCTCACTGTAGTAAAGACACATCTGGGTGATTCCGGTAATCAGGGCAATCTTCAGGAAAACATGGTGAATTCTTATCACTCGTTCCCAGATGCCATAGAGCCGGAAATAAGATGCCAGGGTGATGGAGATAAAAATTAAAATGGTTTCCGTAAGGAAAAGAACTGTTTTCCTTACGGAATGATGTTGAGTAAAAAGTGCCACGCGCTTTTTTCCTTATTGTTATCTATCTTAACTTGAATTGTTCGTTAACTCACTTAAAATAATATATCGTCTTTTCGCGATGATGTCAAGGTGTTTAAACACGGTGGTAGCGTAGGTGAGAACCAATGTCTATGAGAGATAATTACCATAGTGGGAAAGAGCACTCTCAAAAGAAACATAATATAGCATCCTGATAGACATAGCTAATTCTTTCAGGCCCTTTCTTTAGATATGATAACCTTAGAGGAGGTAGGAAGCGAAGGGTAGTTTTGAGTTCCTTCTTCAATTTAATATTATCTTTACTGCCTTTAACTTTGTGCCTTTGTGCTTATTCCTTTATGCCTTTTTGTACCTGTCCCTCAGATCCCAGGGTGTTTTTCTGAGACACTCGATTGGTATACTCGGGGAGAATAGGTATTATCTGCTGAATAAAGCTTGTAGCTACGGCCATGGTTTTTTCAAGATCGTCATCAACTAACGGCATAGCTAACCGGACCATGGTGGTAGGACTATCTTTTCCTTTGATGGTATCCCAGAGGAGATATAAGGAACTCTTGTAATAATTAGCCATTAGCCTATCCCCGACACTAAACCAGTAAAGAAAGAGAACTCTTCCCCGGGGAGTTTTTCCCAGAAACATATTTGTTTCTAACTGAGGAGCATTCTTCTCCTTTGATAAAGGAATATATTCAATGCCGGACTTAACAATAGTGTTCCCTGCAGCGACAAAGGATACCTCCGGAGGATGAAACCCCCGGCTGGTCCTTTCCGAGTAAATTACCAGGAAATCTACAACCTCATCTTTTGCTTTAGAATTAACATACAACCGGGATAGAATAGTCTTTGTCTCCAGGACGGCATAGACTAACTTGCGTTGCCCCAGTTTTATATCCTTGCCTTTCCAGGAGCCGATAGTCAAAGGAAATTGGTCCAGCTTGACTTTGTAACTTGTGGGTCGTGACCGGAACAATCCCTGGGAAAGTAAGGCTGTTGCCAACAACATCCCTATGACGACGAAATATTTCGCTTGCGATTTTCCCATAATGTTATCCACTTTCCGACAATGTTCAGTCCGATTAAGGCAAAGATAAATACCAGAAAACCAGTGGTGGTATCCGTCCGTTTAAAGACATTACCCGTAGGTCCGTAAATATAAGATATCCAGATGAGAATATTTATCCGGATTAGATTAGCTGCCGTAGCAATGGGTATGGAAGTTAAGAAAAAGATATACTTTTTAAACAAAGAGACCCGCAGGAAATAAGCGTAGGCTGTCCCCAAAGCTATTAAAGCAATGAGCGACCGTAATCCACTGCAGGCATTGGATACTTCCAGGGTAGTATTAGGTAAAACAATGAAAGCCCCCCTCACGGTAGCAGGAAGACCCATAAGGGTAACGAGCTTGGTTGCCGTAGTTGCGGCAACTAATTTCAGCCAAAAGGTAATATAAATGATAACTATCTTAGGCAGAGGAATCATAAAGAAAAGGAAAAGAAGAGGAAAGACAAACTCCCGGGTAATCTTTTTCCCGAAGAGGTAGAGAGAAAGACCTGCCAGGACGATAATCATAGAGGAGGCAGAGACGAAGTTCACATACCACCAACTGCCAAATATGTAGAGGATGAGCCCTCCACCCAATACCCAAAGACCTGCCCGGCAGGGCATAACAACCATATTCTTCAATTTGTTCCTCTTATGCCAGATAATAAAAGCACTGACAAAGGGGATTAGATAACCGTGAGAATAATAAGAATCTATGGCTGAGTATTTCGTATTCAAGATGATGAAAGCAGGCCAATAGGCAAGGATGAAGAGAAAGGAAATAATTCCTATTTTGATTATATTGCCAACCTTATCCATCCTCAATTCTTGAGAGAGAGTTGTTTCCATAACCAAGTATCCTTATAATTTTCAACTGTCTTAAATATATCCTTTTTTGATAATAATGTCAAGCATTCACCACGGGGTAGTCTTTTCCAAAGCGGTAGCTATCTAAACAAAGATTAAACTGTAAGCAGGATATTAACCATTTTCATTCTTTATTATAGTTTTCAATGACTTTTCGATATACTTCAACCAATTGCTCAGTTTTGGAATTCCAGCTGAAGGATTTCTGTGCAAGCTTCCTCCCTTCCCCTCCAATTTCATTTCTCTTTTGCTCATCATCAAGAAGCCAAAGCACCTTTTTTGAGAAATCATCAGCGTTATCGGCGACAACTATTTGTTTTTCGTCTTTAGCTCCTATTCCTGCATTACCGCAACTGGTGGAAATCACAGGAATTCCGCAGGCCATTGCTTCCAAAATCTTATTCTGTATTCCTGAACCCGACTGCATGGGTGCCACAAATATCTTAGATCTCTTTAAATATTCTCTCACATCTTCCACGAAACCGACAACGAAAACATTTTTCCCATCATCCAATTTCTTTATTGCCGGTGGTGGATTGAATCCAACTATATGAAATTTTACTTTATTATTAAGGCTTATTAATTTGGGAAGCACTTTATCGCAAAAATATGATACTGCATCAATATTGGGAAAATATCCCATGTTTCCAACAAAAATCAGATCCATATCCTGCCTATTTGGTTTAGAGGAAGAAGGTTCTTCCATTTCTACTCCGTTGGAAATCGTCCGTATTGTCTGATAGTCGAGAGCCTTAAGGTCTACATCAGAAGTTACAATATAATAGTTTGCTATCTTTTTGTTTTTGTATTCGTATTCTTTAACTCTCTTCCATTCCCAATAAATAAGGCCTTTCTTAACAAGGTTGCTTTCCCTTTTCCACCTTCTTTCCATATTCAATGAAAGGGCATCTACCATATCGACTATAATGGGAGCTTGCCTTATGTGTTCCAGATGGGGAACCATTCTTTCCAGGACTAAATTGACTATGTCATATTCTGTATCTGAGGTGACCGTTGCCACTGTTTTAGCCATTCTGCTTGACAGATAGTAACTAACCTGGAAAGGCCTTTTGCTAAGAATTCCTCTTGTCATATTAAGGTAGGAAATATGCTTGGGTAATAGGATGGGATAGATACGATGACAATACTCCTCCAAGCGGGAAATGCATTGCATCTCCTTCTTGTTCTCAATGAAAGAAATTAAATCAACTATGTGATTCTTTGAAAGATTTTTAATGAAATGGTAAGACCTAAGTTTATCACCTTTATATGGCGGAAAGGGCAATCTCGGAGTGATGAAGAGAATCCGTAACTGAGCAGTTTTGATTTTTTCCTGTCCTTTTCCCAAGATTATTCCTCTTTTCGGTCTTTTACCACTGCATCATAAATTTTGCATAAGCTCTTAGAGATAGCTTCCCAACCATATTTTGCCTCTACAAGTTTTCTTCCGGCGGCACCCAGCTGTTCTCGCAACTTCTTGTCCTCTAATAAATCTATCGTTCTGCTCGCAAATACTTCTGGAGTATCGGCAATGAGAATATTCTTTTCATGAAAAACATTAAGTCCTTCACATCCTACCGGAGTTGAAACAACAGCTTTTTTCATTGCCAATGCTTCAAGAATCTTTAGCCTGCTTCCACCT
>JAADIA010000048.1 GCA_013151555.1 Nitrospirota bacterium
GAGAGTATCATTGCCGAATTCCGCCAAAAAGACTTCCCGGATCAATTCTTCGGACAGTTTTCCTCCGCTCCCGTGAGCCAGTAATATCTTCTTTGTTTCTTTCATAATATAAAGATCCTTAATGGATACAGACTTTCACAGATTTAAAAAAATTACGAAGACACGAAAAAAATCCGATAAACTTCTTTTGACAGGATTAACCGGATAAACAGGATACAGATGATGAGATAAGAAAAAACTCCCGAAAAACTTTGTAACCACGGAAACACTGAAAAAAACTGATTCTTTCCTGTTTCTTTCGTTCCGTGTTTCTGTGGTCAATCTTTCATGCTTTATTATACTTTAAAAAATCCTGTTTATCCGGTTAATCCTGTCAAAAGAAGTTTATCGGATTTTCTTCGTGTCTTCGTAATTTTTTTAAATCTGTGGAAGTCTGTATCCATTAAGGGTCTTTATAATGAAAGAAACAAGGAAGATATTACTGGCTCACGGGAGCGGAGGAAAACTGTCCGAAGAATTGATCCGGGAAGTCTTTTTGGCGGAATTCGGCAATGATACTCTCAATGATACTCTCTCCGGGTTAACGGATGCTGCAATCCTGGAGTTTAAGGGAGGTTCTTTAGCTTTTACTACCGATTCCTATGTGGTTAATCCCCTGTTCTTCCCGGGAGGGAATATCGGCAAATTATCTGTCTGCGGCACGGTGAACGATCTGGCCGTGATGGGAGCTAAACCTTTATTTCTTACCTGCGGTTTTATTATTGAGGAAGGGTTGGATTATTCAGTTTTAAGAAGAATAGTCAAGTCAATGCGGAAGGCTGCTGAAACTGCCGGTGTTACTATTGTTGCCGGTGATACCAAGGTGGTAGAGAAAGGAAGTGCGGATGGCTTATTTATTAATACGGCCGGGATTGGTCGGGTGGATAAAGAAGTTTGCCTTTCTGTAAGGAATATTAGAATAGGAGACAAGATTATCCTGAGTGGGACTATTGGCGATCACGGCATGGCGGTCCTGGGGAAACGAGAGAATCTTGACTTCCAGGCCGAGATTAACAGTGATTGTGCTCCTCTTCATGATTTAATAACCCAGGCGCTTAAAGTCTCCCGGAAGATAAGATTTATGCGTGACCCTACCCGGGGAGGGCTGGCGGCAACTCTAAATGAGGTAGTTAGGGAATCGGGATGGGGAATCTTGATTGAGGAAGCAAAGATACCTGTCAGTGAAGGCGTGAAGTCCCTGACGGAGCTTCTGGGATTTGATTCTCTTTATATCGCTAATGAAGGAAAAGTAGTGCTGGTCGTGGCCCCGGAAGATGCTGAGAGAGTAAATAAAGAGATGCGCGGACATCCGTTGGGGAAAAATAGCCGGATTATCGGAGAGATAATAGCTGCACCCAAAGGGAAAGTGGGCCTAAGGACGTTGGTAGGAGGTACCCGAATCGTGGATATGCCCGTGGGCGAGCAGTTACCCCGGATCTGCTGAAATGTCTTGAACAATAGCTTGAAATTAAAAGTTATCCTTGACTTTATACCACGCTTAATATACACTTAATTCTTGAATGCTCTGTTTAAAATTATCAACAAAAGATGTTTGTTCCAATTGCAGCAATAAATTAGTATAATTAAATAAGTTAGTCGATTTTCCCTGAAATAGCGTTCAGTTAATTCAACATCCGGGAAAATAGTCGTTTTAAGTAAAAAAGTTTTTTTCTGGTCTGAGCGCTGTTTTTATCCTCTCAAGAATCGAAAAATGCAAGTTTTTTATTAATTCTTAAAAAGCTGGCACGAAAAATGCATACATACTTCATATAAGGAAGTGTAATGAGGGGTAGAGGAGAAAAAAGGATAAATAAGCTGAGTAAAAAAATAAAGCCGCTTTCCCATCTTTACGAAATAAGTAAAGCGATTAGTTCCTCACTTGATTTAAAAAAAGTATTGGAACTGACTTTGGATAAGTGTCTGGATAGTTTAGAGTCTGAAGCCGGTTCCATCTTTCTCCTGGATGAGGAGGGAAAAGAATTGATTCTTAAAACAGTCCGGGGCCCGAAGGAAGTTTCCCTTCACGATGTTAAACAGAGGTTGGGGGAAGGAATCTCCGGTCTGGTGGCTAGCAACGGCAAGCCCCTTCTGGTAACCGATATTGAGAATGATCCTCACTTTCGTAAGAAAAGGTCGGACGTTTTAGATATGTATGAGACAGCTTCTTTTCTTTGTGTGCCTTTGGTTACTACCAATCAATTGGTGGGAGTAATCAATATTACTGAGAAAAGATCGAGAAAACCCTATACCCGCAATGACTTGGAATTCCTGGCGGCCCTGGCTAGCCATGCCAGTTTGGCGATAGAAAAAGCCCAGCTTTATGAACAGGTGAGGAAATTTAATGAGGTTCTATCGGATGAAGTAAGAACGGCTACTGAAGAACTGAAGAGACGGAACGAAGAGCTCTTTTCTTTAAAAGAATATAATGAGAATATAATAAGCTCTATAGGTGATGGCATTGTAGTTATTGATAAGAATTGGGTAATCCATACTTGGAATACAGGAATGGAGAGACAGTTTAAAATAGGAGAAGGGGAAGCGAAAGGTAAAAATATTTTAGAGTTGCTTCCCGAGTGGGAGAAAGCAGGACTGAAGGAACCGATAGCCATGAGTCTGGAATCCGGTAGACTCTCTGAGATTGAAAGGGTTAGGTATAAAAGAAAGAAAGGAAAACTGCAAACGTTCAAGGTTAAATTCTCTCCTTTATACGACAGCCAGAGAAAAAATACCGGTGCTGTAATAGCGATTACGGATATTTCTGAGAAAGTAGAATTAGAAAAACAGCTGGAGATCTCAAAAAGGATGGCCTCT
Organism: Nitrospirota bacterium; assembly: GCA_013151555.1. Lineage (GTDB taxonomy): Bacteria > NPL-UPA2 > NPL-UPA2 > NPL-UPA2 > JAADIA01 > JAADIA01. Next base: position 2,851 of record JAADIA010000048.1, read on the forward strand.
ATCGGGAAACTGGCTGCCGGAGTAGCTCATGAGCTGAATAATCCTCTTGATGGAGCGATCCGATTTGCCAATCTTACCCTGGACCATACAGAAGAAGGTGATATGAGAAGGGAATATCTATTAGGTGCTAAAGAGGGTTTAACCCGCATGGCTAAGATTGTCGCTTCGCTTTTGACTTTTGCGCGTCAGACCAATCCCACGCTGGAGCTAACCGATGTGAATAGGGTTATTGATGATGCTCTGCTTTTCACAGAGGAAAGAATCCGTTGTCAAGATATAAAGGTAGTGAAAGAGCTGGATAAGCAACTAACACCGATAATGGCCGGCGAGTTACAACAAGTATTTGTCAACTTGATTAATAATGCTTTTGATGCTATGCCCAAGGGAGGAACGCTTAAAATTTCCACCTTGCGGGTGAATGAGAAAGAAGGTAAGTTCGTTAAGATAATTTTCGAGGATACCGGGCATGGTATTCCTATTGATATAAAAGATAATATTTTTGATCCCTTTTTTACTACCAAGGAAGTTGGAAAAGGTGTTGGCTTGGGCTTAGCTATCTGTTATGGCATTATCGAAAGGTATAACGGAATGATTGAAGTGGAAAGCAATCCTGGAGAAGGGTCTACCTTTATAGTAAAATTACCTGTGACTGAACGAAATTCTGACAAGGAGCAAAATAGTGGCTGAAGAACAAATTTTGGTAGTGGATGATGACTCTTTGATCCGAAAATCCCTTTATGAAAGTTTAAGGTTGGAAGGTTACGAAGTAGCTACTGCTTCTGATGGAGCAGAGGCTGAAGAGAAGCTTAAGACAACTCTTTGTCAGATAGTTATTGCTGATGTTAAGATGCCGACTATGGATGGGGTGGAACTTCTCCGGAGAATCAAGAAGAACCATCCGGAGACAGCGGTTATCCTGATAACGGGATTTGGCAGTATCGAAAGTGCCGTTGAAGCTATGAAGCAAGGGGCTGCCGACTATATTACCAAGCCGATAGTGGATGATGAAATAAAATTAACTATCCGGAGGATTCTGGAACACAGGAGGTTGAAAGAGGAGAACAAGTATCTTAAAAAGGAGCTTAGCGGCCGTTACCAGTTTCATAACCTTATCGGACAGGACCGCCGCATGCAAGAGATTTATACCATGATAGAGACCGTAGCCGAGACCGAGGCCACTATTTTAATTCGAGGAGAAAGCGGGACGGGAAAACGGCTTATTGCTCACGCTATTCATTTTAATGATGGAAGTCGCCGGGATTATCCCTTTATCGAGTTGAGCTGTGGGGCCTTACCGGATAACTTGTTGGAGTCAGAGCTGTTTGGACATGTAAGGGGAGCTTTTACGGGAGCTATAAGGGACAAGGAAGGACGGTTCAAGTTAGCTGATAAGGGCACTATATTTCTGGATGATATAGGGACGTTGTCTCCGGCCCTTCAGGTAAAGCTGCTCCGCGTTCTTCAGAATCAGGAATTCGAGCAGGTAGGAGGAACAAAGACACACAAGGTCAATGTCCGGGTTATTGCGGCTACTAACCGTGATCTGGAAGAGGCCATAAAAGAAAAAACTTTCCGGCAGGATTTATATTACCGCCTGGATGTTGTTTCTATATTTATCCCGCCCTTAAGGAAAAGAATGGGAGATATTCCTCTCCTGGCCAATCATTTCTTGGAAAAGTATAGACGGGAAGCCGGGAGCAAGGAAATAAAAGGTATATCTGAAGAAGCCTTGAAAGTAATGCTCAGATATAATTGGCCGGGGAATGTTCGGGAATTGGAAAATTCTGTTGAACGAGCGGTCATTTTAACCAAAGGTCCTTTGATAACTCCGGGAGATTTACCCAAGCCTTTACGGAAGCTTTCTGCTCAGGAAAAAACCAAAGTTAAAGCTGCTTCCGGGCCTTTAAAGGAAGCTCTTCAAGCGCCGGAGAAGGATATAATCCTGAATGTTCTTAACCAGACTGACTGGAATCGAAAGATAGCAGCGGATATTTTGAATATAAACCGGACTACCTTGTATAATAAAATGAAAAGGTTTGGATTGGAAAAGAATAAACGTCAAAAAATGAATAATGAATAAGGCCTTGCAGATGTATTGCTGATTATGCCTTACAATTCGCACCCTGAAGTTTCTTTGAAGGTGCTTAAGAGAAAATAAAAGTGAGGAGAAAACAGAGATGAGAGGGAAGAAGGGGAACCTTTTATTAACTGAGTTAGTTGATATAAACAGGTGGCAACTAATTCAAGATTATTTTTCGGAGGTTATCGGAACGGGTCTTCGAACCCTTGATTTGGAAGGGAAGTCTATTACTAAGCCAAGCAGAACCCCGCGTTTTTGCTCGGAAGTAGTGGCGGGTTCTCCCCTGGGCTTGAAGAGATGCCGAAACTGTCGTCCCATGCCTATCTACGGGTTGGAAACGGGATCCTCCTCATTTAGTTTCCCTTGCCCGGCAGGGCCACAAAACTTTGTTGTTCCTATCATATACAATGGCTTGAAAGTAGCGGCTCACATAATTGTAGGCCCCGTTATCTTTGGCAAGCGAGAGGAATTGGATAAAAGTGAAGAGACGGCCAGGAATCTGGGGATAAGCAAGGAAGACTTGGAGGATGCTCTCCGAGAGATTAAAACTTTCACCTTCCGGGGGATTCAATTAGCCGTCGGATTGCTGGGGGAGGTGAGCAGTTATATCTGTCGTCTATCTTATGAGAAATTTGAAATGGGAGAAAGCGCATTGGAATCGTCCTTTATGACTTCTGCAGTTGATGAATCATTAACAAAGGTGGATTTGCCAAGAGATGGAGAGACAATAGACGGCCTGCTTCAGGTTTTACTGGATGTGGCTCTGAATACAATGGGAGCAGAGATGGGATCGATAATGCTCCTTGACCAGGAAACGGGGGAACTGTTTGTCAAGACGGCGAAAGGATTAGATAAAGAAATCATCAAAAATGTGCGAATGAAGGTCGGGGAAGGGATTGCCGGCTTGGTAGCCAGGGATAAGCGGGCTCTTCTTCTTGATGAAGAGGTAAAGGATCCCGAGGTGAGAAGTCTCCTTAAACGTCCGGAGATACAATCAGCCCTGGTTGCACCCCTGAAAATTGACGATGAGCTTATTGGTATCCTCACCGTGGGAACGGTACATCCCAGCGATAGGTTTACTCAAGATAATTTGAATTTAATCGCCCATCTTGCCAATAAAACCGGAGAGGTTGCTTGCCACAAGCTTTGACCTTCCTTGTCTTGCCTGATTCTTTTCTATCAATTCTTGGCATCTTAGATGAAACTCCGACTTATAAGACGAATATCTGTCGGTTAAATTTAAAGGCGTCCGTCCTCAGGTTTTTTTGTCTTATGCCCTGCCTTCTGTTTTTAAGAATATCTTGTTTCTTCCTTATCCCGTTGGATAGTTGCTTTCCTCTTGTATTGACAGGTCCTGGTAGTTATGATAAAATTTTTCTATTAAGGGGTGCTTTAGAAAATCCTGGGAAATGGTAAGTCTTTCCGGTCTATATATCAGGGCCCATAGCTCAGTTGGTTAGAGCAGCGGACTCATAATCCGTCGGTCGTAGGTTCGAGTCCTACTGGGCCCATTATAGGAAAGGTTGTAATCCTGACAGCTTGTGGTAATCTCTCTCCGTACATGTTTTTCCCTTGACAGGAAATAGCCTTCTGGGTAGAATAAAATAAGCTTTTTGATAAAAGAATGACTATAGTGTTTCAGGGAAGCTTAATTTTTTAGGCGGTTTTGTGATTTTATTCACAAAAAGGTGCGCTTGAAAACCGAATGAGAGTGCGAGTTTATGAAACAAGCCCTTAAGAAAGAAAGTGAAACAACCTCATGAAAGAGCAGGAAAAGGAGGTGGTGAAACTGGTATAGGGGCGGTTTTTTAGAGCGGGGTAGGTAGTTTTTATATTTATATTTTAAGGTAGGGCATACCCTTGGGTCTGTCCGAAATAAAGGAGGAATAATAAGAGAATGAGAAATAAAATAGTTTGTTTAAGCCTTAGCCTTTTGCTTCTTCTCTTTGTTGTTCCCTTAGCCAAGGCGGGAAACGAGGGAACCACGATAGGGGATCTGGAGAAGAGGATTCAGGCTCTGGAGAAGCAGCTCGGGCAACTTAAGGTGGAGAAGGAAAAAGCCAAGAAGGAAGAAGTAACAGGTTTCCGTCCCCTGAAGGCGGAGTGGCTGGAGCTGGGCGGGAAGTTGGAGTATGATTTCGTCAAGACCGAGCGGGAGAACGATTCCGCTACCTTTGGGGAGACAACCAATACTCCCGATGCCCGTTTCTTCTTGGATAAGGTTGATCTCAAGATCAAAGCCAACATCTCCAAGAATATCTATTTGAAAGGAACCTTAGAGGCTAAGACATCCGGAACTACCGTGCATACCTGGGAAGCCCATTTTGGGGGTGCTCCCCTATGGTTTAAGGTGGGACTATTCAGTCGTTCCGCCAAGGGGATAGATGCTTATAGCCGGAAGACATCAACTCATTCTCTCAACGACACTTCCTTCTGGCGGGACCACGAACAGGGGGTCATGTTGGGAGGAGAGTGTTCCAATTTTGCCTGGCGTCTATCCTATAGCGATGGGTTGGACTTGGCCAAGAAACAGCCGGCGACGGATGCTTCTTTCAAGATGCTCCAGGATAACAAACTTGGTAAACCCGGCAAGCACGAAGTAGGCGTAGCCCTCCGGTACCGGATGGAGTTAGCCGAGAAGAATACCCTGGACCTGACCGGTTTCGGTTACTGGGATAAACTGACGGCTGGTGAGATAAGTGGAACCCAGACCAATATTCAGACGGCCATTGGCAGCAGCGACAGCCAGAAACGTCTGGGTGGGCGGCTTACCTGGAAAGTTGGGGATGCCCTGCTGGCCTACGAGCGCGTGAAAGCTGACGATGGATCCCTGGAGAGGACAGCCTGGTTTGCTCAGGCCTCCTATAAGTACCGGTTTGCCAATCCGTTACTTGCCGACAAGTATATCACGGCCGTAGAACCTGTCGTGCGCTATGGAGAAATAGATCTGGACAATGTCATTCAAGCCACCAATCAGCCGGAGACCTGGAACCGGGACAAGTTAACCCTGGGTCTTATCTTTGACGTTTACAAGAATGTCAAAGTCAAGACTGAATACTACTTCAATGGTGAGACTACCGGGGGCAAGGAACCGAACAACGATGAGTTCCTGATGCAGTTGTTGGTTAATTTTTAAATTGGTAATGGCTTAACTTGTAGGGGTGACGTTCCTGCCACTAACCTGATGGCAGGAATTGAACCCCTACAAGTTTTAATATTATTGGGAGGGTAACAAAATGAGAAGAAAAGAGGCGGTTTTCTTTCTGCTAATAGTAGTATCGATGCTCTTTTTTACCTTCTATGTCAGTAAGCTGATGGCGGCTGAGAAATCTACCTATGTTGGTTCCAAGAAATGCCGGATATGTCACTCCAAGCAGTATAAATCCTGGAAGAAGACGCTTCATCCCAAAAAGATACAACCGGCTACTGAAAGGACTGTTATCGGTGATTTTGTTAAAGATAATATTTTTACCATAAACGGAAAGACAACAACAATGTCTGCCAAGGACGGCCGATATTTTATCACTACAACGGGAGAGAAGGGTCAGGAGAATACCTATGAAATTGTCTATACTATCGGAAGCAAATGGAAACAACGTTACCTGACCAAGTTTGATAATGGCGAATACCATATTCTTCCCGTCCAATGGAATAAGGCCAAGAAACGCTGGCAGGATTATCACGGATTGGAGAAATTTAAGCCCGGTGAGGCAAATTACTGGTCCGGTAAGGGAAGGATCTGGCAATATAAATGTGCCGGTTGTCATGTTACCGGTTTAAAGATAGCCTACAATAAGGCCAACGATACCTTCAATTCTACCTGGGTGGATAATGGGGCGGCCTGTGAATCCTGCCATGGTCCCGGCAGCATCCATGCCAGGACGGCAGATAAGAAGAAAATTGTTAATCCGGAAGACTTGAACTACGAGCAGCAGGTAGCCGTATGTGGGCAGTGTCACAGCCGGGGTAGTGCGACAACTCCCCAGGGGCAAAAATTGGGTTATCCCTATAATTTTAAGCCGGGAGACCTGGTGGAGGAACATTATGACCTGGTGAAGGCGGAGCCCGGGAAGAATACCAAAAGGTTCTGGGCCGATGGGGAGTCAAAGAGCCATCATCAGCAGTATCTGGATTTCCTCTTAAGTAAGCATTACAAGGAGAAAGTAGCTGACGAGGGGGTGGCTGGATGCACTATCTGTCATAGTCCTCATGGAACAAAAAACGCCTTTGATTTGGTAGAAAATTATAAGAATAACGAGCTTTGTTATAGCTGCCATGCCGATGCGGAAGAGATGGGGGAGAAAGGGTTAAAGCCCATTAACAGTGAGAACTTAACCCAGCATACCCGGCACAAACCGATAGAAGAGAGCGAAGGCAGCCGTTGTACAAGGCAGCCGTTGTACCTCCTGCCATATGCCCAAGATAGCTAAATCTATAAACAAGTATGATATTGCCAGTCATGCTTTCTTCCCACCTTCTCCGGAAAAGACCATCAAATATGATATGCCCAATGCCTGCACGCAGTGCCATCAGGACAAAGACGCTAAATGGGCCCAGGAGGCTATGTCGAAGTGGTGAAATTGGGCGGGCGGCAGGAATAGGCCGGTTCAGAAATATGGAGGTGAAGCGGATGAGCGACAAAGAGGC
>JAADIA010000090.1 GCA_013151555.1 Nitrospirota bacterium
GTATGCAAGTGGCAGATGGCTAATCCTATGGCGTCGGCAGCATGGTCCGGACGGGGAATTTCCTCTAAATTGAGCAATCGTTTCACCATCTCTTGCACTTGCTCCTTCTCTGCTCTCCCGTAACCGACTACGGCTAATTTAACCTGGAGGGGAGTATAACTAGCTACTTCCAGGCCGGCATTTACTCCGGCCAGGATGGCTGCTCCCCGCGCCTGGCCGATATTCAGGGCCATGCGGGCATTTTTAGCCAGAAAAGGTTCCTCTGCTGCCAGAGCTTCCGGATGATAATCCTTAATGAGCTCCCCGACTCTTTGAAAAAGTTTGCCGAGCCGCTGGGAAAAATGGGTCTGGGAGGTAGTATTTATTGTTCCCAGACCGATAAGGACCAAAGTTCTCTCTTTTTCTTCCACTATCCCATATCCGGTTACCGCTATCCCCGGATCAATTCCCAATACTCGCATAGAAAACCTTTTAAGTGAATAGGCACACAGGCACTAAGGCACAGAGGCACAAAGTTAAAAAAACCTAAAATAACTGTAATTGTGAGCTTTTATTTTTCCTTTGTGCCTTGGTCACTTTGTGCCTTTGTGCCTGTTTTTTTACATTCTTTCCAATATTTCATCCGGCACATCGAAGTTGGCATAGACATTCTGGACATCATCGTGCTCTTCTAAAGCTTCCACCAGGCGAAGGACTTGTTCTGCCCCTTTGCCTTCTATCTTCACCGTGTTCTTAGGAAGCATAGTAATCTCGGCCAGGTTGTATTCTATATTTTCTTTTGCGAAGGCTTCCTTTACCCGCTGAAAGTTTTCCACGGAAGAGGTGATGGCAAAGGTATCTCCATCCTTCTTAAGATCATCAGCTCCGGCTTCCAAACTTATCTCTAACAGCTTATCCTCACTGGATTTACCTACATCAATAATAATCAGGCCTTTCTTTTGAAACAACCAGGATACACATCCCGGTTCTCCCTGCCTGCCTCCGTGCTTTAAGAAGAGGTGTTTTATCTCAGCTGCCGTTCGATTCCGGTTATCGGTCATAATCTCGGCCATGACGGCTACTCCTCCAGGGGCATACCCTTCGAGAATCATTTCTTCATAATGAACTCCGGGTAATTCTCCTGTTCCCTTCTTAATAGCGCGTTCGATGTTAGCTGCCGGCATATTGGCATCCTTGGCAGCCTGGATAGCTGTCCTCAACCGGGCATTAGAACCGGGGTCTCCTCCTCCATCTTTAGCTGCTACGGATATCTCCCGGATGAGTTTGGTAAAAAGCTTCCCTCTTTTGGCATCAATCAAAGCCTTCTTATGTTTAATCCCGGCCCATTTCGAATGTCCACTCATCGGATTCTCCTTGACATGAAATTAAAAAGTTAAAAAAATTAAAAAACAAAAAAACTTTCACCACAGAGGCTCAGATAGCCACAGAGCTAAAAAAACAGAATTAAGTGGTAAGTTGTAAGTATTAAGTTTTCTTAACTTAATTCTTAATACTTAATACTTAATACTATCCTTCATGCCTCTGTGGTTTTATTCCTCTTTCTCTTTATTCATCTCGGCAATTATCTTCTCGCTGATTCTCTGCGGCACTTCCTCATAATGGGAGAATTTCCTGGTATGCCTTCCCTTCCCTTTCGTCTGGGAACGCAGATTCGTTGAATATTTATCCATCTCCGCCAGGGGAACCTGAGCCTTTATCAACTGATTTTTGCCCCGGGCTTCTATTCCTATAATTCTTCCCCGTCTTCCATTGAGGTCGCCGGTGATATCTCCCAAACACTCATTAGGTACAGTTACTTCTACTTCTATAATAGGTTCCAGGAGAACAGGTTTGGCTTCTAAGGAGGCTTTTTTCAAGGCCATGGACCCGGCAATATGGAAAGCCATATCGGAGGAATCCACATCGTGGAAACTTCCATCATACAGGGTTACCCGGATGTCGGTTAGGGGATAACCTCCCAGAACTCCTTTCTGCATTGCTTCTCTTACCCCTTTTTCTACTGCAGGTATATATTTAGTGGGAATAGTCCCGCCGACAATCTTGTTCACGAACTCAAAACCTTCTCCGTGAGGAAGCGGTTCTACTTTAATCCAGACATCACCATATTGTCCCCGTCCTCCTGATTGCCGTTTATATTTTCCCTGGACTTGAGCGGTAGAGCGGATAGTTTCCCGGTAAGCTACTTTGGATTTCTCCACTTCCACTTCCACTCCGAATTTCTCCTTCAACTCGTTGATAATAATCTCCAGGTGCAATTCTCCCATTCCGGAAATTATCGTCTGGCCCAGTTCATGGTCCAGACGTACCTCAAAAGTGGGGTCTTCTTTTCCTATCTTTCCCAGGGCATCGCTTAACTTTTCCTGGTCTTTCTTTGTCTTTGGCTTTATTGCCAGGGAGATTACCGGCTGAGGAAAGCTTACCTTGGGAAGGAGAAGGGGATTTTTTTTATCACAAAGGGTATCTCCCGTGAAGGCTCCTTTAAGCTTGGCTACCGCAGCTAAATCCCCCGGCTGCAGTTGGGAGATTTCTTCTTTCTCCTTCCCCTGGAGCAGGATTATTTGACCTATTCTCTCCTCGTGTCCCCGGGTGGAGTTGTATACGGTAGACCCGGAAGCAAGAGTGCCTGAATAGACACGAAAGAAGCTCAATTCGCCTAGATGGGGCACAAAAGTGGTCTTGAAGATGAGGGCGCTGAGGGGAGAATCTTTTTTAGCTTCTATCTTTACCTCTTCCTCGGCATTTAACCTTTTGCCTGGAATAGCCGGCCGGTTGAGAGGGGAAGGGAGGAGGCTGACTATTGTATTGAGTAAGTTTTCTATCCCCTTAGCCTGATAAGCAGAACCGCAGAGGAGCGGCACTATCTTTCCTTCGTGTGTTCCCCGGCTGAGAGCATTCCTGACCTCGTCTTCGGAAAGGGTTCCTTCCTCAAGATATTTCTCCAGAAGTCCATCATCAGTCTCTGCCGTTGTCTCTATTAATTCCTCATGATATTTTTTGGCCTTTTCTGCCCACTCTTCCGGGATTTCCTTTTCCTCCGCCTTGCCGTCGTTACCCCAGAGATAAGCTTTCATCTCCAGGATATCGATTACTCCCTGAAATCCATTCCCTTCTCCCAGAGGTAGCTGAAGAGGAGTTATCTTGTTTCCCCAACTTTTCTTCATTTCTTCCAGGACGGAGTAGAACTTAGCATTGTCCCCATCCATTTTGTTGAGAAATATCAACCGTCCCAGATGAAATTCTTCCGCATAGTTCCAGACTCTCTCCGTGCCTACTTCTACCCCGGAATTGGCATCAATAACGATAATAGCTCCATCCACTACCGGCAAAACGCTTCTTACCTCTCCCACGAAATCGGCATAGCCGGGGGTATCTACGAGATTAATCTTATGTTCCTGCCATTGGCTATAAAGCAGAGCCGATTTAATGCTTATCTTCCGGTGCATCTCATCGGTGGTATAGTCACTTACCGTTGTTTCCTCCTCGACCCGTCCCAGCCTGTTGATAGCTCCCGAGGTGTATAGAAGAGCTTCGGCAAGGGAGGTTTTCCCGGCTCCGCCGTGGGCCAGAAGCGCTACATTTCTTATCTCCTCTACTTCGTATAGCTTCATCTATAAATACCTCCTTATTTTACTGTTAATCCAGAAATTTAATTTAACATATATCTCTTCCGCCGTCAATCGATTTAGGTGAGGAATAAGGATTGCTTGAAACATAGAAAACAAGGGACCCCGGATTTATAAATTAACAGGATATGAGGATAAAGTATAAAGAAACCCCGCCGAATAAAAACTTGACAGTCTTGAGGTAAGATATTAAAATGACTTAATCCCCTTGAAGGGCTTTACTTCCTCCTGTTATCTTTGCAAAACAAAGTGGTGGGGGAAAGCTGCCGGGTAGCTTGCCCCGTTCCAATTCCTGGACCTGTCGGGAACAGGTTTTAAAGAAGTCCGAAATGGAGTGGGCCGAACGACTTGGCGAAAATCGTATGTATTTTCCGGGGGCAGTCGGTTTGCCTTGTAGGAGTTTCGATAAACCGGAAAAGCTCGGGTAAGCGACTGCAGATATCTCTTGCGGGCTGTATTTTGAGGTGGCGGAGCGCAGGGCGGGAAGTAAAAAGACCGGGTGCATAATCCGGGTTAGCGAGGCTATCATTGACGGAGATAATAAGCGAGATGCTTCAAGAGCGGCTGAAGAAGCTGGAAGAGATAAAGCAAGCCGGGATAAATCCTTACGGAGGAAAATTTCTCCGGAGCCACGCTCTCGATGCCAAGATGGAAGTAGGCAATAGAGTATCCGTGGCGGGAAGGATAAAGCAACTTCGTGGGCACGGGAAGACCGCTTTTGCTGATCTTAAAGACGAGAAGGGCAAAATTCAAATTTATGTTAGTTTTGACTCCCTGGGAGAAGAGCAAGGTAATTTATTTCGCAAGTTGGACATTGGGGATTTCCTGGGGGTGGAAGGAGAAATTTTCCTCACGAGGACGGGCGAGATGACGGTGAAGGTGGAAAAGTTCACCCTCCTTTCCAAATCGTTGCGGCCCCTGCCGGAGAAGTGGAAGGGTCTGAAAGATGTAGAGACAAGGTACCGGCAGCGTTACCTGGATTTGATAAGCAATGAAGAAGTAAAGGAGCTTTTCCATCTTCGCAGCCGGCTTATCCGGGAGCTAAGGGAATGGTTGGATAAAAAAGGTTTTCTGGAGGTGGAGACACCTATCTTACAGTCTGTCCCGGGGGGAGCAGCGGGCAAGCCGTTCAAGACATACCAGGATACCCTGGAGATGGACCTCTACCTGAGAATTGCTCCGGAATTATATCTGAAACGGCTCCTGGTAGGTGGGTTTGAGAAAATCTATGAGCTCAACCGCAGTTTCCGTAACGAAGGGATTTCTACCCGTCATAATCCTGAATTTACCATGTTAGAGGTTTATGAAGCTTACGCTGATTATGAAGATATGATGAATCTGGTCGAGGAACTTATTGTTCACCTGGCCGAGAAGCTCCTGGGGAAAAAGAAGATTGTTTATCAAGGGAAAGAAGTGGACTTGACTCCTCCCTGGAAGCGGTTAACTTTTCGCCAGGCGATGCAGGACCTGTATGGAGTGGACATCGAGGAAGAAGATATTAAAAAGCTAACGGATAAATTACGCTCAGCGGGGATAAAAGTGGAGGGAAACGAGGTAACCAGGACCGGATTGGTGAGGTTATTGGAAAGGTCGCTAAGCGCTACTTCCCCTTCTCCCACCTTCATCATTGACTATCCGGCCTTTCTCTGCCCTTTGGCTAAGAAAAAGAATGAAAAGGTGGCCGAACGGTTCGAACTCTTTGTCGCCGGTTGCGAGTTGGCTAATGCCTATTCGGAGCTGAACGACCCCCTGGAGCAGCGGGAGAGGTTGAAGATACAGAAAGGGGAGGAAGGAGAGGACGGTCACCTTCCGGATGAGGATTTCGTTCGAGCTTTGGAGTATGGGATGCCTCCGGCAGGAGGATTAGGCTTGGGAATTGACCGCTTAATAATGCTTTTTACAAATTCTCCCTCCATTAGAGATGTGATTCTCTTTCCTCAACTAAGGCAGGGAAAGAACTTATGAGGTTTGAATGGTTTGTTACTAAACGGTACCTGAAATCCAAACCGAGAAGGAAATTTGTTTCTGTAATTACGCTTATCTCCATGGCCGGCGTGGCCCTGGGTGTAATGACCTTGATTATCGTTCTCGGAGTGATGAGCGGGTTTGATTCCTTTCTTTTGGATAAGATTATGGGAACGGAATCTCACCTCCTGGTTACGGCCAGGCAAGGGCAGGTTGTTGAAAATTATGGAAAGATTCTCCCGGAATTGGAAAGCCTTAAACATGTCCTGGCCGCCAGTCCGGTAATTACCAATCTCGTTATGCTTGAACGGGATGGAGAAACAGCAGCGGTGATTTTAAAAGGGATAGATTTGTCTCGGGAGAAGAAAACAACCGATCTGGCAAGTTATTTAAAGGAAGGAACTTTAGAGCTGAAGGAGGGAGATATTCTCATCGGGAAGGAACTGGCCCGGAACTTAGGAGCCCGTTTAGGTGATAGCATAATGGTGATTCCTCCCTCCTACGAGCCGAAATTAACTAAGTATACAATAAAAGGATTTTTCCGTTCCGGTTACTATGAATATGATGCTAATTTGGTTTATGTGTCGCTGCGTTCCGCCCAGAAGCTTTTTGGCTTGGGAGATGTGGCGACCGGTATCCAGGTGAAGCTGACAGACCCTTCTTTGGCTCCTCAGGTAGCTGCAGTTATTAAAGCGAAGTTACATCTTCCCGCCCGGACGTGGATGCAATTTAAACCGAATCTGTTTGCAGCTTTAAAATTGGAGAAGACCGTCCAGTTTATCATTGTTATTCTCATTGTAGTGGTAGCCGCCTTTAACATCATCAGTATCCTGGATATGATGGTTAGCGAGAAGACGAAAGACATCGGTATCCTTAAGGCCATAGGGGCTACCAACAGAAGCATTATGACCATCTTTATCTTCCGGGGTTTATTCATCGGCTTGACCGGTACGGTTATCGGCAGTGGATTGGGACTATTCCTCTCTTATCTTCTTAAGGCTTATAATATCATTAAGCTGCCGGCGAACATTTATTACCTTTCAACTATTCCCGTGGAGTTAGACGGTCGGGACTTTATTTATATTGTTTCCGCAGCTATCGTTCTTACTTTCCTGGCCAGCCTCTATCCGTCCTGGCGGGCCTCGAGATTGGATCCGGTAGAGGCTCTGTGTTATGAATAACAGCAGAAGACAGAAGACAGAAGACAGAAAAATATAACGGCGGATATTTGCCGTCTGTCCTCTGATGAGTTTGAAGGAAAAAGGTGAGAGAAATTCTGAAAGCTAAAGATATCTGTAAGAGTTATTTCGAGGCAGGACGAGAGTTGACGGTCCTAAAAGGTCTTAACTTAGAAGTGAATAAGGGAGAGATCGTCTTTGTGGTGGGACATTCCGGAGTAGGGAAGAGTACTCTCCTGCACTTGTTAGGAGCTCTGGAGAAACCTACGGCCGGGGAATCCTATCTGAATGGAGTAAATCTTTATAAGTTGAAGGAGCAAGAGAGAGCTAAGCTGCGTAATGAAAAGGTCGGGTTTGTCTTTCAGTTCTATCATCTTCTCCCGGAATTCACTGCCTGGGAGAATGTGATGATGCCGGCGTTGATAACTATCAACAACCCGGATCGGGCCGGTCAGAAGACCGCTGTTATTAAAGAAAAGGCTATTAAGATGTTAGAAGAAGTCGGGTTGGGAGAAAGAGTAAATCATCGACCGAGTCAGCTTTCCGGAGGAGAGGAACAACGAGTAGCTATTGCTCGAGCTTTGATAAACGACCCGGAGATAGTCTTTGCTGATGAGCCGACAGGGAACCTGGATACGGAAAACAGCCGTTCGATAATGCAGCTTATCAGGGGATTAAACCGGAGGAGGAAGCAGACTTTCGTCATCGCTACTCATCAGGAAAAATTAGGAGAAAGCGGCGACCGGATGATAAGGATTGTAGATGGGAAAGCTATAGAGGAGGGTAAATAATTTGCAGATTTATATGGATGGTGAGTTTGTTCCCAAGGAGGAGGCGAAGATATCCGTTTTCGATCACGGGCTTCTCTACGGAGACGGGGTCTTTGAAGGCATTCGTTGCTATGCGGGGAAGGTCTTCAGATTAACTGAGCATCTTGACCGGTTATATGAGTCGGCTAAAACGATAATGCTGCAAATCTCTCTCAGCCATCAGGAGATGCAGAAGGCAGTTTTAAATACCCTGCGCGCAAATAAACTTAAGGATGCTTATATCAGGTTGGTAATCACCCGGGGGGAGGGGGACCTGGGATTGGATCCGGGGAAATGCAAAAAATCCCGGGTAATCATCATCGCCGATAAGATTGCTCTTTATCCCCGGGAATTGTATGAGCGGGGTCTGGAAATAATTACCGTACCTACCCGGAGTATTCCGGCTGAATCTCTCAACCCTCAGGTAAAGTCATTGAACTATCTCAGCAATATCCTCGCTAAGATAGAAGCGATAAATGAAGGAGCTGCAGAGGCATTGATGTTGAACACCGAGGGTTATGCCACTGAATGCAGTGGAGATAATATCTTTATCTTTAAGCGGGGAAGGCTTCTTACTCCTCCTACCTATCTGGGGGCGCTTGAGGGAATCACCCGCAATATAATCATGGATTTGGCCAAGGAACTTGGCCTGGAAGTAGGGGAAGGAATCTTTACCCGGCATGAGCTTTATAATGCTGAGGAGTGTTTCCTTACCGGAACCGCAGCGGAGATCATTCCCGTGGTGAAAGCAGATAAGCGAATTATCGGGTCCGGGAAACCCGGGGAGGTTACCCGGAAACTCCGTGAGGCATTTACGAAGTTGACGGCCAGGGAAGGAACACCCATTACAAGTTAGCTCCCTACGGTTGCAAACTTGAATTTTAAATTGAAGGTTGTAAATTGAAGATTTTAAAATGGAAAGCATGAATTTTGGTTTCTTGGGTTTTGATTGTATTTTTTAAATTTGCAATTTAAAATTTCCAATCTTCAATTTCCAATTACGAGCGGGGCGAGTCAGATGCTTTGTGAGATATGTAATAAAAAAGAGGCTACGGTTCATTATACTGAGATAATCAGTGACGAGATGACGGAAATGCACCTC
>JAADIA010000054.1 GCA_013151555.1 Nitrospirota bacterium
AAGCCATTCCGCTAATCATTTGATTAACCGCTACTCCCGCGGGAACCATGGGAAAAACGTTTTCTTCCGGAGCAACCTGAAAATCAAGGACTACCGGCCTGGGTAAGGAAAGGGCTTTCCTGATCGCCGGATTCACTTCTGCTTTTCTTTTCACCCGGATGCCAATGGCTCCGTAAGCCTCAGCTACCTTCACAAAGTCCGGGCCTCCAGCCAGGTTAGTGCAAGAATAGCGTTTCTTATAAAAGAGTTCCTGCCACTGACGAACCATTCCTAAATAACCGTTATTCAGGATAGCCACCTTGACCGGAACCTTATTGATAACCGCAGTAGCCAGTTCTTGAATGTTCATCTGGAAACTTCCGTCTCCGGCAATATCGAAGACTACCTTATCAGGACACCCAATCTGGGCTCCAATAGCGGCCGGAAAACCATAACCCATCGTTCCCAACCCTCCGGAGGAGAGAAAAGTTCCCGGCTTGGTATATTTATAGAATTGAGCTGCCCACATCTGGTTTTGCCCCACTTCGGTACAGATAATGGCTTCTCCCTTGGTAACTTTATAAATCTCCTCGATAACGAACTGAGGTTTTAGTTCCCCCTTGCCTTCATAGGTGAGCGGATACTCTTTCTTCCATTGTCTTATTTGCTTCTGCCAGGGGGCATAATCTCCTTTCTTGATTAACTTATTTAATTCCTGAAGAACGTTTTTTACATCCCCGACAATGGGAATATCAACCTGAACGTTCTTACTGATGGAGGAAGGGTCTATATCAATATGAATGATTTTGGCATGGGGAGCAAATTCGTCCAGCTTCCCGGTAACCCGGTCATCAAACCGGGCTCCAATGGCGATAATTAAATCCGATTCCATAATTGCATAGTTAGCATAATGAGTCCCGTGCATTCCCAACATTCCCAGGGAGAGAGGATCGGTTTCCGGAAAACCCCCTAATCCCATCAGCGTAGTAGTTACAGGAATATTAGCTTTCTTGGCTAACTTCGTTAATTGCGAAGCTGCTCCCGAGAGGATAACTCCTCCCCCGGCATAAATTAGAGGTTTAGCAGCCCGGTAAATAGCCTCGGCAGCCTTCTTAATTTGCTGAGGATGGCCGGAATAAGTGGGCTTGTAACTTTTCATCTCCACTTTCCGGGGATAGTTGTATTCGGTTTCGGCTATCTGGACATCCTTGGGGATATCAATAAGCACCGGCCCCGGCCTTCCCGTGGAGGCGATATGGAAAGCTTCCTTCATTACCCGGGGTAAATCTTTGACGTCCTTCACCAGGTAGTTATGTTTGGTAATAGGACGGGTGATTCCGGTAACATCAGCTTCCTGGAAGGCATCGTTGCCAATCATGGAAGTGAATACCTGACCGGTTATGGCCACCATGGGAATGGAATCCATGTTAGCGGTAGCAATTCCCGTAACCAGATTGGTAGCTCCCGGTCCCGAGGTAGCTATACAGACACCCACTTTTCCCGTTGCCCGGGCATAGCCATCGGCCATATGCGCAGCTCCTTGCTCATGCCGGGTGGGGATAAACTTCAAGGGAGCATCGTACAAGACATCAAATATCGGTAGGACAGCTCCTCCCAGAATGCCAAAGGCCGTATCCACTCCTTCTTTAAGTAAAGCATCAATGACAATTTCAGCGCCCGTCTTCTTCACTTTTTTACTCCTTAATTCGTCCGCATAGGCGGACGAATTAACTCCGAAGCTTAAGGGGAAATTATCGCAGAAAATTTCCCCTTTGTCTAAGCAAAGGAGTAATAGCATCCGTCCACCTCAGAAGGACAGATAATCAGTGTAAATTCTCCCGATAGCGACAAGAAAATTTAGAATAAACTTTTCCCTAGCAATCGCTTTGCGATTTCAGGGACTATATCCCGGAAATGCTTTGCATTTCTCGGGGCGCAGCGTTTTTGCTATCGGGGCAAACTCCGACAGATAACTTAGCTCTACTAACTTATGCCTTTTACTCTTTCCTAAAGACCGCTCCGCTTGCTGCCGAAGTTACCATGCGGGCATAGCGAGACAAGTAACCTTCTTTTATTTTTGGCTCCGGCCGTTTCCACTCCTTCAAACGGTTCCGGATTTCGTCTTCTGTAACGTTCAGATCCAATTTCCTCCGGGGAATATCAATAAGAATTTCGTCCCCATCCCGGACAATGGCTATAGGTCCTCCCTCAGCTGCCTCCGGGGACACGTGACCAATGCAGGGTCCCCGGGTTCCTCCGGAAAATCTCCCGTCGGTGATTAAGGCTACGGACTCTCCCAGTCCCATCCCGACGATAGCAGAGGTAGGACCGAGCATCTCTCTCATCCCCGGGCCCCCTTTAGGGCCTTCATAGCGAATAATAAGTACTTCTCCGGCCTTTACCCCCTTACCCGCCAGGGATTCCGTAACTTCCTCCTCGCTATTGAATACCCGGGCCTTTCCCTTGAAGACTCTCATCTTCTCGGGCAAGGCGGTCTGTTTAACCACTGCTCCCTGGGGAGCTAAGGTCCCTTTCAAGATAGCAATGCCACCCTCTTTATGGTAAGCATTATCTCCACTTCTGATAATATCCTCATCCTCGATAATAGCTGCGGCCGCTATCTCTTTTATCCTCCGGCCACTTACCGTTAAACTGTCTTTTATATCCCCGGTCAATCTTTTCAGGACAGCAGGAATTCCTCCCGCATACTCTAAATCTTCCATGAAATGTTCCCCGCCCGGTCTCAAATTGGTTAAATGAGGAGTATTCCGGCTTATCTCATCGAAAGTTTCCAGGGGCAAATCTATCCCTGCCTCCCCGGAAATAGCGGGGATATGGAGGACCGTGTTGGTCGAGCCTCCCAGGGCCATATCAATTCTGATGGCATTTTCAAAAGCCTCACGGGTCATTATCTTACGCGTGGTTACGTTCTCTTTAATCAGCTCCACGACCCGTTCTCCGCTCTCCGCAGCAATTCTCCTTTTCTTTGAAGAAACGGCCAGGGAAGTAGCACATCCGCTTAAAGACATTCCCAGGGCTTCGGTAACACAGGCCATGGTGTTAGCCGTATATAATCCCTGGCAGGAACCGGGACCGGGGCAAGCTTCCAGCTCCAGAGCCGAGAGTTCTTCATCGGCAAGACAGCCTTTCTCCCGTTCCGGTAATTTTTCCCAGGTATCCCGCACATAGGAAAGCCGCTTCATCTTCCGTCTTCCTGCGAGCATGGGACCGGCGGTCACTACAATAGTAGGAATATCCAACCGGGCTGCTGCCATTAACATCCCCGGGGTTATCTTATCACAGTTAGTAAGAAGGATTAACCCATCAAAACAGTGCGCCTGGACCATAGTTTCCACGATATCGGCAATAAGTTCCCGGGAGGGGAGAGCATAATGCATTCCTCTATGCCCCATGACGAGCCCGTCGCAGATTCCGGGCACGCCAAAAAAGAAGGGTACGCCTCCGCCTCCACATACCCCTCTCTCAATGAACCTTTCCAGGGACCGCATATGGATATGGCCGGGGATGACATCCGTGAAAGAAGAAGCTACTCCCACAAAAGGTTTCCCCAAATCTTTTCTCGTTAACCCCGTCGCATGCAGCAAACTCCGGTGCGGGGCTCTTTCCCATCCTTTTTTAATGACATCGCTTCTCATGCTAAGATTATACCTCCTCTGAACTTATCCTTGGATTATATACTACCATCTCTACCCTGTCAAACCTTTTTTGATGATTCTTGAAAAACCCGGGAATCTTTTGATTACCCGGATTAAGTTAGATTACCCGGACTATCTTAACGTTAAAAAAACCCACTACCGAAATTCGATAGTGGGTTGAGATTTTATTTCAGGATTTAGAACATTACAAATCTCTTTTCTCTCCCCACTATCCCATCTTTTACCAATAAGATGAGCGGTAGGCATACCAGGAGTATAACTACCTGGTTAACCGGCAATAGTAAGGAAAGTAAATTCTGCATTTCTACCTCTTCTTTGTTATTACTATTTTCCCTTTTACAAGCGTAATATATCTTACAGCAAATCAGAACCTTGTCAAGAAAAATCGTCAAAAAATTTCAGACAGAAGCCTTCTTTTGCTTCAATCTCATTTTAATTAAGTTAAACCCTATCCCTGTCAAAGCCAGGATAAGAGAAAAGTAAGCAAAAACATCGCCATACCGGGTATAAAGAGTATTCCCTTGCACAAGCACTATTTCTTTGGTTAAGGTGCCGCGGACAAATATTGATTGATTCTTCACCTTCAGGATTTCCCTTCGGCCGAAGGGGTCGATAAAGAGAGAAATGCCGGTGTTGGCAGCCCGTACCAGAGAGCGGCGGTTCTCCACGGCCCGAAAGGTGGCCATAGCAGCATGTTGGTAAGGTCCCGCCGTCTTTCCGAACCAAGCATCGTTGGTAATATTTACAATGAAGTTTGCTCCGCCTTCTACCGACCTTCTTACCAAATCAGGAAAGATAATTTCATAACAGATAAGAACGGTAAATTGACCCTGAGGAATCTTAAATATAGTATGACGTTTACCGGCCTCGAATCCTCCTTCCGGGAGAATCGCCCGAGCCCAGAAGGGGAAGAACCTTCCCCAGGGAACAAATTCCCCAAAAGGGACTAAATGAATTTTATCATATGTTGTTTCAATCCCGCGAGGCGAAAAAAGGAAAGCACTATTGAAATATTCCCTTTCATCTTCATCAACTTGCTTTAAGGGAGAATTTCCCTTGAGGGGAGCAAGCCGACGAGTTCCCCCCATGAGAATATAAGCTCCGCTCTCTTTAGATAGATTGACGAGAGTATCGAACAAGTAGCGGTCCTCGGGAAGGTATCCGGGGATCGATGTCTCCGGCCAAACGATAAGTGCCGGTCCTTTTAGGGAAGCCTCCTGGGAGAGATCGCTATATATCCCGGCAAACTCCTCCTGCCGGCCATAATCCCATTTCTCTCCCTGAAGGATATTTCCCTGAACGATAGCTACTTTTAAGCTTTTACCTTTTATGTCCTTTGCCAGGACCTTCTTCCCATAGAGTAAAGAGGCGCCTACTAAAAGGCCGGCAATCAGGAGCCCGTAACCGGAAACCCGTAACCTTAACCGGAGATCCCTGCCTGAAAAACAGTCAGCTACGACCACGTTAACCAGGACGATTAAAAAAGAGATTCCGTATACGCCGGTGAAGGAGGAGATTTGAATCAGAGGGAGGTTAAGATACTGGGAGTATCCTAAAAGTCCCCAGGGAAAACCCGAGAAGAGATAAGAACGGAGCAGTTCCAGAGAGACCCAGAGGGAGGGGAGATAGAGATAGTTGAAGGTTGAAAGTTGAAAGTTGAAAGTTGTCCCCGATTTCCTCCGGGAGGCGAGGAGGCCGAAGAGGCCGAAGTAGAGAGACAGATATAAAACAAGAATGAGTAAGCCGGAGATGACAAGTCTATTATAAATAGT
Source organism: Nitrospirota bacterium (assembly GCA_013151555.1). Taxonomy (GTDB): domain Bacteria; phylum NPL-UPA2; class NPL-UPA2; order NPL-UPA2; family JAADIA01; genus JAADIA01. Next base: position 5,429 of record JAADIA010000054.1, read on the forward strand.
AACCGTAGCTATCCAGTAGAGAAGGCCCGCGAAGAAGACGCCTCCCGTCAGGAAAGACAAAAGGAAAGATTCTCTCCTTCCTTTATCCTTTATAGCCAGGAAGAGAGGCACTAAAGCCACCCAGGCCAAAAGCTCTAAGTCAAACTTAGGGAAAGAAAAGATGAGAAGAAATCCTGAGAGCAGGGATAGGAAAATATCTTTCTTAGTCATTAACCGATATTCTAACTAAAAGCTGATTGCAAGTCAAATGAAAACAGCTGGAAAACAAAAAATCTTGCTATTAAAGAGCGATTATGATATATTGGTTCGGGCTCATGATAAGTATGGAGCCTGCTCTACCTGTTGGGTGCAACTGAGGTGCCGAAATGGATAAAAAGAAGATAGTGAAAGCGATAAAGTTAATCCTGGAAGCCATCGGAGAAGACCCTGAAAGGCCCGGCTTAAAGAAAACTCCGGCCCGGGTAGCGGCTATGTATGAAGAAATCTTCGCCGGGCTGGGAAAAAATCCTGAAAAGGTTCTTCAAGTCTTTGTAGGGGAAGGACACGATGAGATCGTTCTGGTGAAAGACATTCCTCTCTACTCTATCTGCGAACATCATCTCCTTCCTTTTTTTGGGAAAGCACATGTGGCTTATATCCCTCGAGGCAAACGGGTTACCGGTTTAAGTAAGTTATCCCGGGTGGTAGGTATTCTCTCCCGTAGACCTCAGCTTCAAGAAAGATTGACTACCTCCATTGCCGAAACCTTGATGAAAGGGCTCCGTCCGCAAGGAGTGTTGGTAGTAGTAGAAGCAGAGCATCTTTGTATGAGTATGAGAGGAGTGAAAAACCCGGGAGCTTTAACGATAACCTCAGCGGTAAGAGGGATATTCAAAGAGAATGAAAAGACAAGAGCTGAAACCTTAACTCTTATAACGGAAAGGAGATGAAGGAATGAAGAGCGATCTGGAGATTGCCCAGGAGGCGACCTTAAAACCTATTACTGAGATAGCCGGGAATCTGGGCGTGGAAGAGGATGAACTTGAACCTTATGGGAAACACATGGCCAAAATCGACCTCAAGCTTCTGGAAAGGTTGAAGGATAGACCCAATGGCAAATTCATTACCATAACGGCTGTTACTCCCACCCCTCTTGGAGAAGGAAAGACGGTAACTAATCTGGGACTGGGACAGGCCCTGGCAAAGATCGGAAAGAAGGTCTGCAATACTATCCGCGAATCTTCCAAAGGTCCCACTTTCGGTATAAAGGGAGGAGCCTGCGGCGGTGGTTACTCCCAGGTAGTTCCTATGGAAAATATTAACCTTCATTTTACCGGAGACATCCATGCGGTGGAATGTGCTCATAACCTTTTCAATGCCGCCCTGGATGCCAGCATCCTGCACGGGAACAAGCTAAACGTTAATCCTCTCAACATCAACCTCCGCCGTTGTGTGGATGTCAGCGACCGGGCCTTAAGGCATATCATTGTGGGCTTGGGCGGGAAAGCCAACGGTTATCCCCGGGAGACGGGTTATGATATCACCGTGGCTACGGAGACGGCGGCTATCCATGCCTTGACCAGTGGCCTTTTCGACTTGCGGAAACGGCTGGGACGGATGGTCTGCGGTTTTACCTATGATGGGAAGCCGGTAACGGCGGACGACCTTAAAGTAGCCGGGACGATGACGGTTTTAATGAAAGACAGCATTAAACCCAATCTCGTCCAGTCCCTGGAAAACACCCCTGTTATTAACCATGGTTTCCCCTTTGCCAATGTAGCTCATGGCAACAACTCCCTGTTAGCCGATAAGGTAGCGCTCAAATTAGCCGACTATGTAGTTACGGAAAGCGGGTTCGGAGCCGATTGCGGAGCGGAGAAATTAATCAATGTTGTCTGCCGCCAGGGAAAACTGAAGTTGGATTGTATCGTCATCACCTGCTCTATTCGAGCCCTGAAGATGCATGGAGGCGCCTTTGAACTGAAGCCGGGACAGAAATACGATAAGGAATTAGCCGCTAAAGAGAATATGCCCGCTTTGGAAAAAGGATGTGAAAACCTGAGAGTGCATCTGGAGAACATGCTCTCCTTCGGTGTCCCGGTGGTGGTAACCGTAAACAGGTTCACCAGTGACAAGGATAAAGAGGTGGATTTCGTGATTAAATATGCCCTGGACCATAACGCGAATTATGCTGTTCCCATCGATCCCTGGGCAAAGGGAGGAGACGGTTGCATCAAAGCGGCGGAAGCAGTAGTCAAAGCTTGTGAGGAACCAAATAGTTTCCACCTTCTCTATCCCGATGATATCTCTATCAAAGAGAAGATCGAGACCATTGCTACCAAAATATATCGCGCCGACGGAGTGGATTATTCTCCCCTGGCAGAAAAGAAGATTAAGCTCTATACCGATTTGGGTTACGATAAACTGTGTATCAATATGGCCAAGACTCATCTATCACTTTCCCACGACCCGAACCTTAAAGGTGCCCCTCGCAATTTCCGGGTACCGGTGCGGGATATCCGGGCCTCGGTGGGAGCCGGGTTCCTCTATCCCCTCCTGGGCGATATGAGAACCATGCCGGGGTTACCTTCGGTGCCCGCCTTTGTCTCCGTGGACATTGACGAAACCGGAAAGACGGTGGGATTGTTTTAAACAATGTATCTTAATCAACCCCTCAAAAAATATCTCGATGAGGCCTCGGCAAAATTGCCGGCCCCGGGAGGAGGAAGCGTCTCGGCCCTCTGTGGCGCCTTAGGGGCAGCTATGGCCGGCATGGTGGCCAATTTCACCGTTGGGAAGGAAAAATATAAAGAAGTAGAAGAGGAAGTGAACCGGATTCTTTCCCAATCCGAGGCGTTGAGAAAAAGGTTGGCAGAATTGATGGATGCCGATGTAGAAGCTTACAGGAAAGTATCAACGGCTTACCGGATGCCTAAAACCGGCGATGAGGAAAAAGCGCAACGTTCCCGGTCCATTCAGGAAGCTTGTAAAGAAGCGCTGGAAGTTCCCCTGAGAACGGCCGAATGCTGCTACGAAATCCTGAAACTCAGCCGGCGCCTGGT